>NZ_JBITEP010000003.1:131414-318850 GCF_044455315.1 Micromonospora sp. NPDC051300
CCCGGGGGGGGGGGGGGGGCCGGGGGTCTTACAACCCGTCCGCCCCCCACCCGCCCCCGCGCCCCCCCCGGGCGGGGCGGCGCGGCGGCGGCCCGCCCCCCCCCGCCCGGTCAGCCGGAGCTGGAGCAGCCCGACGGGGCCGTCTTCGCCGAGGGCACCGCGCTGACGATCGCGTCGGAGATCTGCACCACCCACTGCAACGGCGGCTCGTAGGTCTTCGGCACCCGCACCCGGACCGGGGTCTCCCGGTCGGCGGTGGTCAGCACCGTGGCGTCGGCCTCCTGCACCGGATGCCAGCACACGCCGTTGACCCGGAAGACCTCGTCGGTGGGCGGCACCTGCGGCGCGCTCCCGCCGCAGGCCAGGGTGAGCGCCGGGTCGCCGTAGGCGGCGTTCTGCTCCGGGCCCGCGGTGACCGGGCGCTGCGGCAGGTCACGCACGCTGTCGGGCAGTTGCGACACCAGCGCGCGGCAGAGCACGGCCGGGCGCTGGGCCAACGCCGGGGCGGGCAGCTCGACCGGCGCGCTCGACTGCGCCCGGGGGCTGGCCGAGGCGCTCGGTGCCGCGTCCGGCGACTCCGGGGCCAGCTTGGCGAGGGTGAAGGCGGCCACCGCCACGGTCACCGGCACCGCCACCAGCGTCGCCCAGAGCGCGGCCCGGCGGGCGCCGTGGTCCCGGCGCGGGGTGTCGTCCGTCTCGTCCACTTACAGCCGCACCACCGAACACGTGAGGGTGCGGGTGATGCCGGGCACCATCTGCACCTTGCTGACGATGAGTTTGCCCAGCTCGTCGACCGTGTTCGCCTCGGTGAGCACGACCACGTCGTAGGGCCCGGTGACGGCGTCGACCCGGACCACGCCGGCAAGGTCCGCGATCAGACCGGCCACGTCACGCGCCCGACCGACCTCGGTCTGGATGAGGATGTACGCCTGTACCACGACTCGACCTCCGTCCGTCGCCGCCTGGGGCGGCCCGAAGGGTGAAACTACCGCACCGCCCGGGGGTGATCCCTATCGGTCGCCGGGTGGACGCGGTGAGCGAGCAGACGCCGGTACGGGGACAGGGGTGGGACGTGCGGGACGACGGAGCCAGACGAGGGGACGGCATGACGGTCGCGGGTGTCGGGGAGTTCGGACTGATCGACCGGGTGACCGCCCGGCTGTCGTACGGGGAGAGCTGCCTGCTCGGCCCCGGCGACGACGGTGCGGTGGTGGCGGCGCCGGACCGGCGGGTGGTCGCCTCCACCGACGTGCTGGTCGAGGGGCGGCACTTCCGGCGGGACTGGTCGTCGGCGCGGGACGTGGGACACCGCGCGGCGGCGGCCAACCTCGCCGACATCGCCGCCATGGGCGCCACCCCGACCGCGCTGCTCGTCGCGCTCTGCATGCCGGCCGAGCTGGACCCGGCCTGGGCGGAGGAGCTGGCCGACGGGCTGGGCGCGGAGGCGGCCGGGGTGGGCGCGAGCGTGGTCGGTGGGGACATGTCGGCCAGCCCGACGCTCACCGTCGCGGTGACCGCGCTCGGCGACCTGGCCGGCCGGCCGCCTGTGGTGCGCTCCGGGGCCCGGCCGGGTGACGTGGTGGCGCTGGCCGGGCGGACCGGCTGGGCGGCGGCCGGCTACACGGTGCTGTCCCGCGGCTTCCGCACGCCCCGCCTGCTGGTCGAGGCGTTCCGTCGGCCGGAGGTGCCCTACCCGGCGGGACCGGCGGCGGCCGGCGCCGGGGCCACCTCGATGATCGACGTGTCGGACGGGTTGCTCGCCGACCTCGGGCACGTGGCGGCGGCCAGCGGGGTGGCGATCGACCTGCACCGGGACGCGTTCGAGGTGCCCCGGCAGATGCGCGACGCCGCGCAGGCGCTCGGCGTCGACCCGTACACCTGGATCCTGGCCGGTGGCGACGACCACGCCCTGGCCGCGACGTTCCCGCCGGACGCGGCGCTGCCGGACGGCTGGCGGCGGGTCGGCCGGGTCGGCGAGGGCGGCGGGGTCACCGTCGACGGCGCCGGCTACGACGGCCCGCCCGGCTGGGACCACTTCCGGTGACCCGCAGTGATCTGCGTCCGACCTCGGCGGCGGGAGCGGGCCGGGCGGCGGGGCCGGTCGTAACCTGACCCGGTGAGCGAGATCGAGATCCTCCCGCGGCGCTTCGACGCGCCCGAGTCGCAGGCGTTGATCCGGGCGGCGCTCGCCGACCTCGGCGCGCGGTACGGCGGCAGCGGCGACGAGACCCCCGTCGACGCGGACGAGTTCGTCCCGCCGGCCGGCGCCTTCCTGGTCGCCTACCTGGACGGGCGGCCGGTCGGGTGCGGCGGCTGGCGCAGTCACGGCGAGGACGGGGACTGCGCCGAGCTGAAGCGGATGTACACCGCGCCGGACGCCCGGGGCCGGGGCGTCGCCCGGTCGGTGCTCGCCGCGGTCGAACGGTCCGCCCGCGACGCCGGCCGCAAGCGGATCGTGCTGGAGTGCGGCGACAAGCAGCCCGAGGCGATCGCCATGTACACCTCGGCCGGCTACGAGCGGATCCCGAACTTCGGTTACTACCGGGACGCGCCGGGCTGCCTGTCGTTCGGCCGTACCCTCTGACCGTCAGCCGACGGTGATGCGGATCTCCCCGGCGGCGCGGCGGGCGGCGACCGCCGCCTCGTCCGGCGTCGCGCCCCAGGCCATCAGGTGCCCGCTGCGGTGCGCCGAGGAGAGCAGCTCCGGCACGGTCTGCCCGACCTTCGTGTCGACCTGCACGTCGAGCACGCCCGGCACCCGCAGCGCGGCCCGCCGACCGTCCACCGCGGTGACCCGGCCCGGCGGGGCGATGAGGAACTCGATCGCCGCCGCGCCGGTCGCCCGGTGCGGCAGCGCCGGGCGTTCGCCGCGCAACACCCGCAGGTACGCCTCGATGACGTCGCGCTCGTAGGCGATCGAGATCAGCGCGGTGATCATGTCGCCGGGCATCCGGGCCGCGCACTCGACGAGCGTCGGCACGCCGTCGACCAGGATCCACTCGCTGTGCAGCATGCCGCTGCGGAAGCCGGCCGCCTCGGCGAGGCGGACCGCGGCGGACCGCAGCGCGTCGTGCTCGGCGGCGGGCAGCGCGGACGGCACGGTGTGCCCGGTCTCCACCGGGTAGCGGCCACCGGCGACCCGCTTGTCGGTGACGTTGGCGAAGAGCACCTCGCCGTCGGCGACCAGCAGCTCCACGCTGTGCTCGGAGCCGACCAGCAGCTCCTCGACAAGCACGCCGGTGGGCAGGCCGCGCGCGGTGGCCTCGGCCGGCTCCGGCGGGGTGGCGCTGGCCGCCCACCGGCCCGGCAGCTCGGCCGGGTCGGTGACCAGTTGCACGCCCAGGCTGCCCGAGCGGCGGGTGGGCTTGAGCACGCACCGGCCGCCGTGCGCCCGGGCGAACGCGACCGCCCGGTCCGGGTCGTCGACCAGCTCGTAGGCGGGGTTGGCCAGGCCGATCTCGTCGGCCAGCAGACGCATCCGGTGCTTGTCGGAGAAGACGTCCGCGGCCCGCACCCCGGCGCCGGGCAGGCCGAGCCGGTCGGCCAGCCGGGCGGTGGCGCCGACCGCGTACTCCAGGCCGGGCAGGACCAGCCGAGCGCCGGCCAGGCCCGGTTCCCGGGCGAGCAGGTCGTCGGCGTCGAAGCCGGTCTGGTATTCGGCCGCGACCAGCCGGCCGATCAGCGGCAGCTCCTCGGCGAACCGGGTCAGGCCGCGACGGTCGATCACGTCCGGCTCCTCGACCAGCACCACGCTGCCGGCCGGCAGCTCCTGGTCGAACCAGCGCAGCGAGCCGAACGACCCACCGACCACCACCACGTGCTCGCGACCCAGATCGAGGTCCACCGGTCGTTCCTCCCCACGGCCCGCGCCGGAACCGGACGGCCGGCGCAGCAGCACCCTAACCGGCGGATGCCAGCGGGTCGCCGTACGGTCGGTCAGCCGTCGTCGCCTGTCGGTGGACACGACAGAAGCCGGCGACCCCGAGGGGGCCGCCGGCGACCGACGATGTCCGGTGGTGCCGCCGCGTCAGGCGCGGGTGACCTTGCCGGCCTTGATGCAGGAGGTGCACACCTGAAGCTTCTTGGTGGTGCCGCCACCGGCCGGGGTCCGCACCGACTGGATGTTCGGGTTCCAGCGGCGGTTGGTCTTCTTCTTGGACCAGGGCACGTTGTGGCCGAAGCCCGGCCCCTTGCCACAGACGTCGCACACGCTAGCCACGGGATACTCCTGGGATTGATACGTTCATGAGGTCGCCGCCAGGCGCAGCCCGGGCAACCTGGTCAGGTTACCCGATGCCGATCCGTACGCCCAACCGGCCCTTCGCGAGCCCGCCCAGCGTACCGGCCGGCCGGGCCGGACCGCCCCGCCGGTGCGGACACGCCGGACGACCCCGGCACGTGTCGGTGCGCGCCAGTAGGCTTCCCGACGTGCTGGACACCCTCGACGCGGCCGCGGTGCGCCGCTGGTGCACGAGCGGGCTGGCCGCCCTCCGGCGGCACCAGGGCGAGATCGACGATCTCAACGTCTATCCGGTGCCGGACGGCGACACCGGCACCAATCTGGTGCTCACGCTCACCTCCGCGCAGCAGGCCCTGGCGATGGACCTGGGCACGCTGCCCGACGACGGGCACACCCCGCACGGGCACGCGTTGCGGTTGATGGCCCAGGGTGCGCTGCTCGGCGCGCGGGGCAACTCCGGCGTGATCCTCTCGCAGATCCTGCGTGGCCTGGCCGACACGCTCGGCGCCGCGCCGGAGGTCCGGGGCCGCCAACTCGCCGACGCGCTGGCCGACGCCACCGCCGCCGCCTACGCCGCGGTCGCCCGACCGGTCGAGGGCACCCTGCTCAGCGTGGTCGCCGCGGCGGCCGGCGCGGCCCAGCGGGTGGACAGCGACGACCTGCGCGCGGTGGCCCGGGCCGCGGCCGAGGCGGCCGCCGCGGCGCTGGCCCGCACCCCGGAGCAACTGCCCGAGCTGGCCCGCGCCGGCGTGGTCGACGCCGGCGGGCGCGGGCTGTGCCTGCTGCTCGACGCGCTCGTCGAGGTGGTCACCGGGGAGAGCCCCGGGCAGCCGGCGCCCGCGCCACCCGCGCTGCGCCGGCCCGGCACCGCCGTCCGGGAGGCCGGCTCCGAGGCGTACGCCTACGAGGTGCAATACCTGCTCGACGCCTCCGACGAGGCGGTGGCCCGGCTGCGCCAGGACCTGGCGGCGCTCGGCGACTCGCTGGCGGTGGTCGGTGACGGCGCCGGCACCTGGAACGTGCACGTGCACGTCAACGACGTCGGCGCGGCCGTCGAGGCGGGCGTGGTCGCCGGCCGGCCGCACCGGATCGCGGTGACCCGCTTCGCCGACCGGACCGCTCCGGCGGCGGCGCGGCCGGACGGCCGGGCCGCCGTGGTGGTGGCGACCGGGGCCGGCATCGCCGAGCTGTTCGCCGCCGAGGGCGCCGTGGTGGTCCCGGCGAACCCGTCCACCGGCGAGCTGCTCGACGCGATCCGGGCCACCGGCGCGGCCCGGGTGGTGGTGCTGCCGAACGACCCGAACACGCAGTCGGTGGCGAGCGCGGCGGCGAGGGAGGCGCACGGCCTGGGCGTGAAGGTGAGCGTGGTGCCGACCCGCTCGCCGGTGCAGGCGCTCGCCGCGCTTGCCGTGCGCGACCCGAAGCGGCGCTTCGAGGACGACGTGATCGCGATGGCCGAGGCGGCCGGCGCCTGCCGCTACGCCGAGGTCTGTCACGCCGGCCGGGAGGCGCTCACCGTCGCCGGCCCGTGCCGCCCGGGTGACGTGCTGGCCCTGGTGGAGGGCGAGGTGCACCTGATCGGGCACGATCTGACCGACACCTGCACGGCAGTTGTCGACCGGATGCTCGGCGGCGGCGGCGAGCTGGTCACGCTGCTCTGCGGGGCGGACGCCCCGGCCGGGCTGGCCGACCGGGTCCGCGACCACGTCGAGCGGTCCTGGCCGTTCGTCGAGGTGCAGGCCTACGAGGGCGGCCAGCCGCACTATCCGCTCCTGCTGGGGGTCGAATGACGAGCGAACCGTCGACGGTGGACACCCTGTTGAAGAAGCTGGTGGGGGAGAAGACGGCGAAGGCGTTGGCCGGCCACCTCGACCTGCACACCGCGGGCGACCTGATCTACCACTTCCCGCGTCGCTACGACGAGCGCGGAGAGCACACCGACATCCGCTCGCTGGACGTGGGGGAGCAGGTCACCGTGCTGGCCCAGGTGCAGCGCACCGCGGTCCGCCCGATGCGGCAGCGGCGCGGCAACCTGCTGGAGGTCACCGTCGGCGACGGCTCGGGCGGCGTGCTCACCTGCACCTTCTTCGGCAACCAGGCGTGGCGCGAGCGGGAGCTGCGCCCGGGCCGGTGGGGGCTGTTCGCCGGCAAGGTGACCGAGTTCCGGGGCAAGCGGCAGCTCAACGGCCCGGAATACGTGCTGCTCGGCGAGGGCGGCGACGGCGAGGCGGCGGCCAACGAGGAGGTCGAGGAGTTCGCCGGGGCGCTGATCCCGGTCTACCCGGCCGCCGCCGCGGTGCCGACCTGGGTGATCGCCCGCTGCGTCCGGGTGGTGCTGGACACGTTCACCCCGCCGGACGATCCGCTGCCTACAGGCGTGCGGGCCACCCGCAACCTGGCCGGCATCGGCGACGCGTTGCGCGAGATCCACCGGCCGACCAGCAAGGAGGCGCTCTACCGGGCCCGCCGCCGGCTGAAGTGGGACGAGGCGTTCGCGGTCCAGCTCACCCTGGTGCAGCGCAAGCACCGGGCGGCGGCGTGGCCGGCGCGGGCCCGGCCGGCGACGGCGGGCGGCCTGCTGGACGCGTTCGACGCCCGGCTGCCCTACGAGCTGACGTCCGGTCAGCAGACGGTCGGCCGGGAGATCGCCGCCGACCTGGCCACCCCGCACCCGATGCACCGGCTGCTGCAGGGCGAGGTGGGTTCCGGCAAGACGGTGGTGGCGTTGCGCGCGATGCTCCAAGTGGTGGACGCGGGCGGTCAGGCCGCGTTGCTCGCCCCGACCGAGGTGCTCGCCGCCCAGCACCACCGCGGGATCCTCGACCTGCTCGGGCCGCTCGGTCGGGCCGGTGAGCTGGGCGCCGCCGACGACGCGACACGGGTGGAGCTGGTCACCGGCTCGCTGGGCGCGGCGGCCCGGCGACGCGCGCTGGCCGAGGTGGCCGAGGGGCGCGCCGGCATCGTGCTCGGCACGCACGCCCTGCTCTACGAGGGCGTCGACTTCGCCGACCTGGGCCTGGTGGTGGTGGACGAGCAGCACCGGTTCGGCGTGGAGCAGCGGGACGCGTTACGCGCCAAGGCCGACCAGCCGCCGCACGTGCTCGTGATGACCGCCACCCCGATCCCGCGCACGGTCGCCATGACCGTCTACGGCGACCTGGAGACGTCCACGCTGTCCCAGTTGCCGCAGGGCCGTTCGCCGATCGCCTCGCACGTGGTTCCGGCCGCCGACAAGCCGGCCTTCCTCGACCGGGCCTGGCGTCGGCTGCGCGAGGAGGTCGGCAAGGGCCACCAGGCGTACGTGGTCTGCCCGCGTATCGGCGAGGGGCCGCAGAGCGAGGAGGAGCCGCCCCGGGAGGACGACAACGGCCGCCGCCCGCCGCTCGCGGTGACCGAGGTGGCGCCGCTGCTCGCCGAGGGGCCGCTGCACGGGCTGCGGATCGGGGTGCTGCACGGGCGGTTGCCGGCCGACGAGAAGGACACGGTGATGCGGTCCTACGCCGCCGGCGACCTGGACGTGCTGGTCGCGACCACCGTGGTCGAGGTGGGCGTCAACGTGCCCAACGCCACCGTGATGATCGTGCTGGACGCCGACCGGTTCGGCGTCTCCCAGCTCCACCAGTTGCGCGGGCGGGTGGGCCGTGGTTCGGCCGCCGGTCTCTGCCTGCTGGTCACCGAGGCGGCCGAGGGCTCGTCCGCTCGCGAGCGGTTGGACGCGGTGGCCTCCACCACCGACGGATTCAAGCTGGCCGAGCTCGACCTGGAGCAGCGCCGGGAGGGCGACGTGCTCGGCGCGACCCAGTCCGGCCGGCGCTCGCACCTGCGGCTGCTGTCGCTGCGACGCGACACCGACCTGATCCGGGACGCCCGGGCCGAGGCCGTCACCCTGGTCGAGGAGGACCCGGAGCTGGCCCGGCATCCGGCGCTTGCGGCGTCGGTGGCCGCGCTGGTCGACGAGGAGCGGGCGGAATACCTGGAGAAGGGCTGAGCCGTGCTCGGCTAGGCTCCGGCAGATGTCGATCTTCACGCACGATCGCGGTGTGCTGCTGCTGGCCCGTGGCGACGAGCTTCTGGTGGACCGGGTCGCCGGCACCGCCGACGAGGCCACCGGCGCGCCCTGCACCCCGGCCACCCGGTTCCAGATCGCGTCGATCAGCAAGCAGATGGCGGCCGTCGCGGTGCTGCTGCTCGCCGAGCGGGGCACGCTCCGCCTGACCGATCCGGTCGTGCGGTGGCTGCCCGACCCGCCGCCGTCGTCGTGGTCCGGCATCACGCTGCACCACCTGCTCACCCACACCTCGGGGCTGGGCCACTGGGAGGAGCACCCGGCCGTCGACCTGGTCGCGCCGACCGGGCCGGACAACCTGCTCGCCGCGTTCGCCGCCGTGCCGCCGCTGTTCCGGCCGGGCGCGGGGTGGCACTACAGCAGCCCCGGCTACGTGCTGCTGGCCCGGGCCGTCGAGCGGGCGTCCGGCCGGCCGTACGCCGATTTCCTGGCCGAGGAGGTCTTCGCGCCGCTCGGCATGACGGGCAGCTTCGCCGGGTCGGGTGCCGGGCGGCCGGACGTGGCGGTCGGGCACGAGGGCGGGCGACCGGTGCCGTCGTGGGACCTGGCAACCGTCAGCATGGGCGCCGGTGACGTCTGGTGCACCGGGGCGGACCTGCTCACCTGGCTCGACGTGCCGCGCCGGGGCCGGTTGCTCAGCGCGTCGTCGGTGGCCGCGATGACCGCGCCGCACGCGCCGACCGGCCGGCCCGGCGAGGCGTACGGCTACGGGTTCTTCGTCGGGCCGCTGGCCGGCCGGCGGGCGGTCCACCACTCCGGGGACAACGGCGGCTACAAGGCGTTCGCCGCCTGGCTGCCCGAGGAGGACCGGCGGCTCGTGTTGCTGTCCAACCAGGCGGAGGTCAACCCGACGGCGGTGACCTCGGTCCTGGACCCGGACGCCGCCTGAGCACGGCGAGGGCGCGCCGACCGGGTGGTCGACGCGCCCTCGTGGCGGTTCGGGTCGGGTCAGGCGGTGAAGCTGATCCGGCGGCGACGGGCCACCACGTAGAGCACCGCGCCGGCGGCCAGCAGCAGCACCGCGCCACCGGCGATGGCGCCCGCGGCGGGGCCGGTCACCGGCAGGCCGCCGCCCTGGCCGGAGCAGTCCTCCGGCTGGGTGTACGGGATGGTCTCGGAGTCGGCGACCACGTCGTACTTCACGGTGACCTTGAGGCCCCGGTAGGCGTCGAACTCGACCGAGGTGGTCTTGCCCGGCTCGGAGACGAGTTTCTTGGTGACGCCCTTCTCGGTGGTCAGCGTGGCGGAGAAGGGGACGCCCTTCGCCGGGTTCTCCACGATGAAGGTCATCGAGTCGCAGTCCTGGTCGAGCTTGAAGATCGGCTCGGCCGGGGCGGAGGGGGTGGCCGACGGGCTCGGCGGGGTGGAGGCGGACGGCGTCGGGGTGGGCTCCGGCGACTCGGTCGGCTCCGGGGTGGCACTCGGCGACGGCGTCGGCGACGAGGGCGACGGCGAGGGGCTCTCCTCGACCTCGCAGTCGCGGCTGGGCTGGGCGATGACGGTGCGCTCGCCGTCGTGCGACTGGCGGCCCCGCTCCCAGTGCGCCCCGACGGTCAGCTTCAGCTCGGGGATCGCACCGGTGAACGTGTGGGTCTGGGTGCCGGTCAGCGGCCCCTCGCTCTGCTTCTTGAGTTCCGCGCCCACGGCCAGGCCGCCGGTGATGTCGCCGGGCACGGTGGACTCGAGCTTGGTGATGCGGCCGGAGATGTCGCGTTCGCTGCTGATCACCGACCAGGTGACGGTGACCGTGCCGTCCTTGGCGGCGCAGTAGCTGCCGGACGGCTCCGGGTGGTGGGCGGAGGCCGGGGCGGCGACGGTGGCCACGCCCGCGAGGCCGATCAGCGCGCCGGCGGTGAGGACGGCGGCACGCCGGAGGTGGAGACGGTTCACGTCTTCTCCTGAGGAGGGGAGGATGGGAGAGGGCGCGGCGGACGGACCGGAGTCGCGCGTCCGCACAGCAACCGGGCAGACCCTAGCGAGATCGACAGCGCGGGCGTTACCGCGATCTACGGGTCGTAAAGGGTCCGTTATGAATCCGAGATCATTGATGTACACCGGGTCACCGACCGTCGCTCCGGGTGGTCCCCGGCCGGTTTCCCGCGTCGCGTAGCGTCGGGGCATGCGCAGGGAACGACGGTGACCCGGATCGTGGCCGGCACGCTCGGCGGGCGGCGGATCGCCGCGCCGCCCGGCGCCGGCACCCGACCGACCTCGGACCGGGTGCGGGAGGCGCTGTTCAGCGCCGTGCAGGCCGACGTGGACCTGGCCGGCGCGCGGTTCGCCGACCTCTATGCCGGCTCCGGCGCGGTGGGCCTGGAGGCGCTGTCCCGGGGCGCGGCCCACGTGCTGCTCGTCGAGTCGGACCCCCGGGCCGCCCGGGTGATCCGGGAGAACATCGCCGCGCTGCGGGCCGCCCCGGCCGCCCGTCTGGTCACCGGCAGGGTGGGCGGGGTGCTCGCGGGCGGGCCGGACGACGGGCCGTACGACGTGGTCTTCGCCGATCCCCCCTACGCCGTGCCGGACGCGGAGCTCACCGCGATGCTTGCCGCGCTCGTCGACGGCGGCTGGCTCGCCCAGGACGCCCTGGTGGTGGTGGAACGGTCCAGCCGCACCGGCCCGCCCGGCTGGGTGGAGGGCGTCACGCCGGAGCGCAGTCGTCGCTACGGCGAGACCACCCTTTGGTACGGTCGCCGATCATGAGACGTGCGGTCTGCCCGGGCTCGTTCGACCCGGTCACCAATGGTCACCTCGACATCATCGGCCGGGCGAGCCGGCTCTTCGACGAGGTGATCGTCGGAGTGCTGATCAACCAGTCGAAGCAGGGGCTGTTCAGCGTCGAGGAGAGGATCAAGATGCTCCGCGAGGTGACCGCCTCGTACGACAACGTGCGGGTGGAGTCGTTCCGCGGCCTACTCGTCGACTTCTGTCGGGACCAGCGGGCGAGCGTGCTGATCAAGGGCCTGCGCGCGGTGAGCGACTTCGACTACGAGTTGCAGATGGCCCAGATGAACGTCGGTCTGGCCGGCGTGGAGACGCTCTTCATGCCGACCAACCCGCTCTACTCCTTCCTCTCCTCCAGCCTGGTCAAGGACGTGGCGAAGTGGGGCGGCGACATCTCCGCCCACGTCCCCGACCTGGTCCGCGAGCAACTGGTCACCCGCCTGCGCCCCTGACACGCCCCGCCCCACCCCGCCGATCTTGCGGTTGCGGCCCGCCCTTCGTCCGTTCCGACCGGAATGCCGGGGCGGAAAGTCCAAGATCGACGAGGTTGGGCGGGGGCGCGGGCGACGCGCCGGGCGGGGGCGGGTGGGGCGGGAGTGGTCGGGGCGCGACATGATGGGGACAGCGCCGAAACCGGGCGCAGGCCGCATGATGGAGGGCGGCCGACGAAGACAGGAGTGAGGCGCCGGTGGACCCGCTCGATCGCATCGACGAACTGATCGCCATGGTGGAGCAGGCCCGCTCCGTCCCGATGTCGCGCAACAACTGCATGGTCGACCGCGGCGAGATGATCGCGGCGCTCGACGAGATGCGCGCGGACCTCCCCGCCGACCTGCGCCGCGCCGCCGCCCTCCTGGAGGAGCGGGACAAGATCATGGAGGCCGGCAAGCGCGAGGCCGACCGGATCATCAGCGAGGGTGAGGCGGAACACGCCCGGCTCGTCTCGGTGAACGAGATCACCGTCTCGGCCGAGCACGAGGGCGCCCGGATCATCGCCGAGGCGCGCGCCGAGGCGCAGCGCCTCCGCGAGGAGGTGGACGACTACGTCGACACCGCGCTGGCCAACTTCGAGCAGTTCCTGACCCGGGCGCTGGCCTCGATAGAGCGTGGCCGGGACAAGATGCACGCGCTGCGCGAGATCGGCACCTTCGCGGGGGACGAGGCGGAGCGCCCGCTACCCTTCTGAGCGGCGCACGGGCCGGTCGCCGACAGCCGGCTGCCGCCGGGCCGGGGCGGGACACGCCCCCGGTTCGACGGTCCGCACCCCTGCCAGGTAACCTTTTTTGTCGGCCTCTCACGGCCGGAGTCTGACTATGCCCAAACATTCGCCTCGCCAACTCGACCCCAGGGCGCCGCTGGTCCTCGACACGAGGGACCTGCCGCGTCGCCCTGGAGCGTTGCGTGAGCTCCGGCGGGTCGTGGCGGCACCGGCGGACCTCGGCGTGGAGTTGATCGGCGTGCCGGAGGGCGCGGACCTCGACCTCGACCTGAGGTTGCAGTCGGTGTCCGAGGGCGTGCTCGTCTCCGGGACCGTCACCGGTTCCGCCAGGGGCGAGTGCGGCCGTTGCCTGCGCGAGATCGACGACTCGGTGGTCGTCAACGTCCAGGAGCTGTACGCGTACGAGGACAGCACCACGGACGAGACGACCGACGAGGACGAGGTGGGCCGGATGCAGGGCGATCTGATCGACCTGGAGCCGGCGTTGCGGGACGCGGTGGTGCTCGCGCTGCCGACCAACCCGCTCTGCCGGGAGGACTGCCCAGGCCTGTGCCCCGAGTGTGGGGTGCACTGGGACGATCTGCCGGCCGACCACAGTCACCAGCAGATCGACCCGCGTTGGGCGGGCCTGTCGCAACTGAACCGTACAGAGGAGTAGGAACCGTGGCCGTCCCCAAGCGCAAGATGTCGCGCAGCAACACCCGCGCCCGCCGGGCGAACTGGAAGGCCTCGGTGGTGGCGACCGTTGCCTGCCCGCAGTGCAAGTCGCCGAAGCTGCCGCACGCCGCCTGCTCCGTCTGCGGCACGTACAACGGCCGCCAGGTTCTCGAGGTCTGACCTGGACGCCGAGTGACGCCCCCGACCGATTCTCGGGTGGCGCGCGCACCACGGCTCACGCCCGGTGCCCCGGCTCCCTCCGCCGCCGACCGTTCCCCGGCCGGCGAGCCGTCGGAGCCGGGCACCGCGCGGATCGCCGTCGACCTCCTCGGCGGGGACGATGCTCCCGCCGTCGTGGTTGACGGCGCTCTGCGGGCGGTGCGCACCGACCCTGACCTGCGCCTGCTGCTCGTCGGTCCGACCGAGGTCGCCGACGGGCTGATCGGCGCGCTCGACCCGGCGCAGCGCGCCCGGGTCACGGTCCGCCCGGTGCGGGCCGCCGTCGGCATGGCCGACCATCCGACCGCCGCACGCGGCGAGAGTTCCGTCCGCTCGGCCGTGCAGGCCGTCCACGACGGCCTCGCCGACGCCGTGGTCTCCGCCGGCTCGACCGGGGCCACCGTCACCGCCGCCGCGCTCGGCCTGGGCCGCTGGCCGGGGGTACGCCGACCCGCGCTGGTCGCCACGCTGCCCGCGGTCGACGGGCCGGTGGTGCTGCTGGACGTCGGCGGCACGCTCGAACCCGGCCCGGCCACGCTGGCCCGGCACGCCGTCCTCGGCGCCGCCTACGCGGCCGTGGCCCACGCCGTCGCCGCGCCCCGGGTGGGGCTGCTCTCCGTCGGCCACGAGGCGGGCAAGGGCGACCGGTTGCGCCGGGCCGCCGACCCCGCCCTCGCGGCCGTGCCGCTGCCCTGCGGCGCCCGCTACGTCGGTCTGGTCGAGGGGTACGACATCTCCCTCGGCACCCGTGCCGACGTGGTGGTGACCGACGGCTTCACCGGCAACGTCCTGCTGAAGGCCATCGAGGGCGCGTACGCGATGGCCGGCGGCCCGCCGGCGAACGGCGGCGCGCCCCGCGCGGCGGCCCTGCTCGGGGTGTCCGGCACCGTGGTCGTCTGTCACGGCGCCGCCGGCCCGGACGACGTCGCCTCGGGCATCGCCCTGGCCGCCCACCTCTGGCGTCGCGACGCCGCCGGCACGGTCCGTGCCCTGCTCGCCGACATTCCGCACGATCCCGCACCTGACCGCAACGACACCGAGGTAGCACCATGACCAACGAGAAGCGGCGGCGTGCTCCCGTCAGCCACCTGGAGGCGGCCTTCGGCGTGTCGCTCGACCCGGAGCTGCTGGAGCGCGCGCTGACCCACCGCTCGTACGCGTACGAGAACGGCGGCCTGCCCACCAACGAGCGGCTGGAGTTCCTGGGCGACTCGGTGCTCGGCGTGGTGATCACCACCGCGCTCTTCCACAACCACCCGGACCTGCCGGAGGGGCAGCTCGCGAAGCTGCGGGCCAGCGTGGTCAACATGCGCGCGCTGGCCGACGTGGCCCGCGGGCTCGGCCCGGACGGGCTCGGCGCCTACCTGCTGCTGGGCAAGGGCGAGGAGGCCACCGGCGGCCGGGACAAGGCGAGCATCCTCGCGGACACGCTTGAGGCGCTGCTCGGCGCGATCTACCTCCAGTACGGCCTGGACACCGCCGCCATCGTGATCCACCGGCTGTTCGACCCGCTGATGGCGGAGTCGGCCGGCCGGGGCGCGGCGCTGGACTGGAAGACCAGCCTCCAGGAGTTGACCGCCGCGCTCGGGCTGGGTGTCCCGGAGTACCGGATCGAGGGCACCGGCCCGGATCACCTGAAGACGTTCACCGCCTGGGTGGTGGTGGCCGGCAACCGGTACGGCGGCGCGGAGGGGCGCAGCAAGAAGGAGGCCGAGCAGCGGGCCGCCGAGTCGGCCTGGCGGATGCTGACCGAGCAGGCGGAGGCCACCGCGCGGGCGGAGGCCGAGGCCGCGGCGGCCGACCCGCAGGACGCCGGGGCGGGCGCCGGCCGTGCCTGAGCTGCCCGAGGTGGAGACGGTCCGGCAGGGGCTGGCCCAGTGGGTCGTCGGCCGCCGGATCACCACCGTCGAGGTGCGCCATCCCCGGGCGGTACGCCGGCACGCGCCCGGCGGGTCGCACTTCGCCGACGTGCTGGCCGGCCGGACGATCACCGACGTGCGCCGCCGGGGCAAGTACCTGTGGCTGCCGCTGGACAGCGGGGACGCGGTGATCGGTCACCTCGGCATGTCCGGCCAGTTACTGCTCCAGCCGTCCGGCGCGGCCGACGAGCTGCACCTGCGGGTCCGGTTCCGGTTCGCCGACGACGGGCCGGAGCTGCGCTTCGTCGACCAGCGCACGTTCGGCGGGCTGTCGGTCTCCGAGGGCGGCGCGGAGCTGCCGGCCGAGATCGCGCACATCGCCCGGGACCCGATGGACCCGGAGTTCTCCGACGACGACTTCGTGGCGGCGTTGCGGCGCCGGCGTACCGAGGTCAAGCGGGCGTTGCTCGACCAGACGTTGATCTCCGGGGTGGGCAACATCTACGCCGACGAGGCGCTGTGGCGGGCGAGGCTGCACGGTGCCCGGCCGACCGACGCGCTGACCCGGCCGGCGGCGTCGCGGCTGCTCGGCCACGTGCGGGACGTGCTCGGCGAGGCGATCAAGCAGGGTGGCACCAGCTTCGACGAGCTGTACGTCAACGTCAACGGCGAGAGCGGCTACTTCGACAGGTCGCTGAACGCGTACGGCCGGGAGGGCGAGCCCTGCCCGCGCTGCGGCGCGCCGATCCGGCGCGAGGCGTTCATGAACCGGTCCTCCTACAGTTGCCCGCGCTGCCAGCCGCGCCCTCGGGGCAGCCTCCGGGGATGACCCGGAGCCGGTTCGGGGTTGCGCCGGTGTGCTGGGCCGGGCGGGGTCCGGTGGCCCGCCGGGACGTACCCTGAAATGCCCTTTTTCGCCCGACCGGCGCGGCCGGTTCCGGCCGCCCGGTAGGGCCTGCCCCATCGGGGAGGAGCCGGGGCCGTTCCCCGATGTCCGGACCGCGCCGGCTGCCTAACGTCTCCAGAGGTCGGCACGGGGCCGACCTCTGGAGGGGGAACCCGGATATGGGCAGGCGACCGGTGACCGTGCGGCTGGCGCGGTGGAGTGCGGAGCATCCCTGGCGGGCCATCGCGCTGTGGGTGGTGTTCGTCGCGGTGTGCTTCGTCGGCGGCAACGCCGCCGGACTGAACGAGGCCACCGACGCGGATCAGGCGATCGGCGAGTTCGGGCGGGCCGAGCTGATCGTCGACAGTGGTGGCTTCCACGATCCGGCCACCGAGAACGTGCTGATCACCGCGCGTTCCGGCACGCTGGACCAGGCCGCCGCGACGGCCGCCGCGCAGGACGCCGCGGGCCGGTTGCGGCAGGTCGAGGGCGTGGCGTCGGTGGGTACGCCGATGCCGTCGCGGGACGGCGCCGCGCTGCTGCTGCCGGTCACGATGTCCGGCGACCCGGAGACCGCCGGGGACCGGGTGCAGCCGCTGCGCGACACCACCGCCCAGGTCCAGCAGGCGCACCCCGAGCTGCGGGTGGAGCAGGTCGGCGGCCCGTCGATCGACAAGGCGCTCGACGACACCCTGGGCAAGGACTTCAAGCGGGCCGAGCTGCTCAGCCTGCCGGTGACGCTGGCGATCCTGATCATCGCGTTCGGGGCGCTGATCGCGGCCGGCGTGCCGGTGCTGCTGGCGCTCTCCTCGGTGGCCGCGGCGATGGGCCTCTCCACGCTCGCCTCGCACCTGGTGCCGGCGACCGACACCACGGCCAGCGTCATCCTGCTGATCGGCATGGCGGTGGGCGTGGACTACTCGCTGTTCTACGTGCGCCGGGAGCGCGAGGAGCGGGCGAAGGGCCGGTCCGGCCTCGACGCGGTGGAGATCGCGGCGGAGACCTCCGGGCACGCCGTGGTGGTCTCCGGCACCGCCGTGATCATCTCGATGGCCGGCCTGCTGCTCGCCCAGGACGCGATCTTCTCGTCGCTGGCGGTCGGTTCGATCCTGGTGGTCGCGGTGGCGGTGATCGGCTCGCTGACCGTGCTGCCGGCGCTGCTGGCCAAGCTGGGCCGCTGGGTCGACCGGCCCCGGGTGCCGCTGCTGTGGCGGCTCACCGCACCGCGCGGGCGGTCCGGGCAGCCGGCGCGTCCCCGGTTCTGGCCGGCCGTGCTGCGGCCGGCGCTGCGCGCGCCGGTGGCCACGCTGCTGGTCTCGGTCGGGTTGCTGCTCGCCCTGGCCGCCCCCGCGCTCGGCATGGAGCTCAAGTTCCCGGGCGCCGAGGACGTGCCGCGCAGCACGCCCGCCATGCAGGCGTACGACAGGCTGACCGCGGCCTTCCCGAGCAACGGCACCAGCCACACGGTCGCCGTGCGGGCGCCCGCCGACCAGGCCGACCGGGTGCGGGCCGCGCTCACCGGACTGGCCGGCCGGACCGCCACCGACCCGCTCTTCGTGCCGGCCGAGGGGGACGGGCCGGAGATCAAGGTGTCGGCCGACCGGCGGGTGTCGGTGCTGGAGGTGGCCACGCCGTACGGCGGCCGCTCCGACGAGGCGTCCCGGTCGTTGCACGAGTTGCGCCGGGACCTGGTGCCGGCCGCGCTGGACGGCATCCCCGGCGTGGAGTACGCGGTCGGCGGCGGGGTGGCCGCCAGCGAGGACTACGCCGACCACATCTGGGCGAAGCTGCCGGTGGTCGCGGCGTTCGTGCTGGTGCTGACGTTCCTGGTGATGGCCTGGACGTTCCGGTCGGTGGTGGTGGCGCTCACCTCCATCCTGCTGAACCTGCTCTCCGCGGGCGCCGCGTACGGCCTGCTGGTGCTGGTCTTCCAGAGCCACTGGGCGGAGGGACTGCTCGGCTTCACCTCGATGGGCGCGATCGTCACCTGGCTGCCGCTGTTCCTGTTCGTGGTGCTGTTCGGGCTCTCCATGGACTACCACGTCTTCGTGGTCAGCCGGATCCGCGAGGCGGTCGACCGCGGCATGCCCAACCGGGACGCGGTGGCGCACGGGATCACCTCCTCGGCCGGCGTGGTGACCAGCGCGGCGATCGTGATGGTCGGGGTCTTCTCGATCTTCGCCACGCTCAGCATGATCGACTTCAAGCAGATGGGCATCGGGTTGGCGGCGGCGATCCTGCTGGACGCCACGATCATCCGGGCGGTGGTGCTGCCCTCGGTGATGACCCTGCTGGGCGACGCGAACTGGTGGGCGCCGCGCTTCCTGCGCCGCCGGCCGACCACCCCGCCGGCCGAGCCGCCGCCCGCCCCGGCGCCGGAGCTGGTCGGCGCCCGCTGACCGACGGGGGCCGGATCGTCCTGATCCGGCCCCCAGCCGGCTCCCACCCGGCGCTCAGCCGACGCTCAGCCGGACACCCCCGAGCAGGATTGACGCCGCTGGCGGCGGGGCATCTGGGCGGCCATGGACGAAGAGCTCTCGCCGGAGGCGCTTACGACCGCTCCGGCCTCCCCGACAAGCCGGAGCGCGTCATGAGCGCCGACGTGCGGACCGGCACCGTACGGACCAACGTCCCGGCACGCCTCGACCGGCTCCCCTGGTCCCGCTGGCACTGGATGATCGTGATCGGCCTCGGCACGGTCTGGATCCTCGACGGCCTCGAGGTGACCATCGTCGGCAACCTCTCCGGCAAGCTGGCCGAGCCGGGCAGCGGCCTGGACATCACCCAGAGCCAGGTCACCGGCCTGGCCGCCGCCCTCTACGTGGCCGGCGCCTGCGTCGGCGCGCTCTTCTTCGGGTGGCTCACCGACCGGTTCGGCCGCAAGAAGCTGTTCCTGCTGACCCTCGGCCTCTACCTGGTCGCCACCGCGCTGACCGCGCTCTCGTTCGACACCTGGTGGTTCTTCCTGTTCCGGTTCCTCACCGGCATGGGCATCGGCGGCGAGTACGCGGCCATCAACTCGGCCATCGACGAGCTGATCCCGGCCCGCCACCGCGGCCGCATCGACATCATCATCAACGGCACGTTCTGGCTCGGCGCGGCGCTCGGCGCGTTGCTGACCGTGCCGCTGCTCAACGGGCTGCCGACGAACCTCGGCTGGCGGGTGGCGTTCGGCCTGGGCGCGGTGCTCGGCGTGGTGATCCTGCTGGTCCGCCGGCACGTGCCGGAGAGTCCACGCTGGCTCTTCATCCACGGCCGGGCGGACGAGGCGAACCACCTCGTCGACTCGGTCGAGGCCGAGGTCGAACGGGAGACCGGCAAGGACCTCGCCGAGGCCGACAGCTACATCGAGATCCGGCAGCGGAAGAGCACCAACTTCCTGGAGATCGCCAAGACGCTGTTCCGCCGCTACCCGAAGCGCGCGACGCTGGGCTTCTCGCTCTTCATCGGTCAGGCATTCCTCTACAACGCGATCACGTTCGGCTTCGCCCAGATCCTGCAGACCTTCTTCGACGTGCCGCCGGGCAACAGCGGCTACTACTTCGCGGTCATCGCGGTCGGCAACCTGCTCGGCCCGCTGCTGCTGGGCAAGCTCTTCGACACGGTCGGCCGGGTGCCGATGATCGCCGGCTCCTACATCGGCTCGGGCGTGCTGCTGCTCGGCACCGCCTGGCTGTTCCACTCCGGCGTGCTCAGCGCGGTGACCATGACCGCGTGCTGGTGCGTGGTCCTCTTCTTCGCCTCGGCCGGCGCCAGCGCGGCGTACCTGACGGTCAGCGAGATCTTCCCGATGGAGACCCGGGCCATGGCGATCGCGTTCTTCTACGCGATCGGCACCGCGGCCGGCGGCATCACCGGCCCGCTGCTCTTCGCCAAGCTGGTCGGCAGCGGCCAGGTGGGCGACACCGTGCTCGCCTTCGTCATCGGCGCCTCCATCATGATCATTGGCGGTCTGGTGGAGCTGGCGCTCGGCGTCAAGGCCGAGGGGAAGTCCCTGGAGGACCTGGCCACCCCGCTCAGCGCGGAACACGCAGGCGTGCCGTCGCAGCGCGGCGCCGACAGCTCGACCTCGACCACCGGCGCGACCGCCGGCTGACCCTACGACGACACGCCGCCCCCGCCGGTTCTCCAGGCGGGGGCGGTGCGTCGTGTCACGGCAGCGGGCAGGGCTCCCGCCAGGCGTCGAGCGCCCGGTCCTTGCGGATCGAGGCGAAGCCGTAGCCGGTGGCGGTGACGCAGGAGGCGGCCGGGTCGCCGGCGTACTCCACGTGGAAGACCGGCTTGCGCGCGTCGACGAAGGGCAGCAGCTTCGCGCACTCCCGACGGCGTACGCACTCCTGGTTGACCGCGAAGTCGAAGTCCGGGGCCAGCGCCGCCACCTGCGCGACGTCGTCCACCAGCCCGGGGGAGAGGTCGAGCCGCCGGGCCAACGCGGCAAGCCGGCGGTTGAACAGCAACTGCTCGTCGAAGTCGAGCGGGAAGCCGGAGCGGCGCCGGTAGCCGTCCGCGTCGTCGAGCGCCACCGCGCCGAACCCCTTGCCCCGGCAGAGCCGGAACCGGTCGGCCAGCACCGGCGACAACGCGTCCCAGCGCCGGACGTCGAGGAACCGGCTGCCGGGCCGGCCCGGCACCGCCGCGCCGCGCACGGCGGCGGGAAGGCGGGCGGCGTCCGGGTCGCCGGCCGCGTACGTGCCGACCCGGACGTGGCAGACCAGCCGCCGGCTGCGGGCGCGCAGCGCGGCGGTCTCGGCGGAGGTGGTCCGGACCGGGTCGAGGAGGAAGACCGCCGCGTCCACGGAGACGTCCACCGGGCCGGTGAGCTGCCACTGCCACGTCCAGCGGCGGGCCAGCGCGGCCGGCCAGGAGGTCGGCGCGCCGGGCGGCACGGTGACCCGCTCCCGGCAGGCCGGGACCGGGGCGACGAGCAGCGCGGTCAGCGCCAGCGCCACGCCCCGGCGCGGCCCTCGTCGGCGGACGCGGGCCGGCCGGGAGCGCGGCCCGGCACACGCCGGCCGGATCCGCATCGACAGCTCCCCGGACGGGGGCGGCCCGACGCCGCCCTCGCCCGGTCAACGAGCGCCGGGCCGGTCACGACGCGCCGGTTCAGCGCGGGGTGCCGAAGTCCTGCGTCCAGTACGGCCCGTTGCTGCGCGCCACGCCCACCCCGATCTGGGTGAACGAGCAGTTCAGGATGTTCGCCCGGTGACCCTCGGAGTTCATCCAGGCGTCCATCACGGCGGCCGGGCTCTGCTGGTTCCAGGCGACGTTCTCGCCGTACGCCCGCCAGGCGTAGCCCACCCGGTCGAGCCGCTGGCCCACGTCGCTGCCGTCGCTGCCGTCGTGCGACATCTTCTTGTGGTCGGCCTGGTCCTGGCTGTGCCGCTGGGCGGCGAGCGTCAGCTTGGAGTTGAGAGTCAGCGCCTTGCAGCCGGCCTTCGCCCGCTCCTGGTTCACGATGTCGACGACCTGCTGGAGTTCGGAGCTGAGGCCGCCGGAGGAGGTGGTCCGGGCGGTGGTGCCGCTCGGCGCGCTGCTGCGTTGGAGCTGCCGCGACGGGGCCTGGGTCCGGCTGGGCCGCGGGGTGGCCTTCTTCGTCGGGCTGGGCTTGACGGTGGTCGGGCTGGCCGACGGGCTGGCCGACTCCGGGACGAGGGCGTCGGCGGGCGGCGCGCTGTCGGTCTGCTCCGGTCCGTCCGGGGCGACGACGGCCGGCGCGTCGGCGGCGGTGCGCTCGGCCGGGCCGTCCCCGCCGGGCAGCAGCACGGCGCCCACTCCCAGGCTCACCACGAGCGTGGCCGCCGCGGCGGCCACGCCGATCACCAGCGGGCGGGAGAGCCGCCGCTTCTGCCGGTGCCGGCTGTCGTCGGGCGGGGTGTCGGTCACCGGCTGCCAGGCCGCCGTGGGCGGCGCCCAGGCGCCGCCCGGCTGCTCCTCGCCGTTCCAGCGGTCCCGCTGCTCCTCGCCGTTCCAGCGGTCCCGGTCGGTGGGGTAGGGAGCGGCCGGCGCGAACGGCGCCGGGTGGCCGTAGCCGGTCCCGGCGGCGTCGTGGCCGTGGGCCGGCGCGGCGGCGGCGTAACCCGGCTGCGCGGTGAGGTGTCCGGTCCGCTCGTCGGCGTATCCCGGCTGCTCGGTGGCGTACCCGGGCAGCTCGGCGGGGTAGCCCTGCCGCGCGGCGGGTTCGTACCCGACCGGGGCGTGGCCGGGCCCGTCGACGTCGCCGTAGCGGCCGGCGTCGAGGGTGGGCGGGAACTGGCCGGCGGGCGGCTGGGCCGGCTCGTCACCGAAGAGGTACGACGACCGCGGCTCGGGCCGGTCGGTGAGCCACGCCGGAGCCTGGTCGGTCGGCGGCTCCGGGCGCCGGGAGGCGTCGTCCGGGTCGATCGGGTCGGTCCAGCGGTACACGCCTGTCCCCTCCACGGGTCGGTTGCGGGCCGGGGTGACGCTACGGCGCGGCCCGAGCTGCGGCAACGTGGCTAAGAAAGAGTTAAGGCGAACCCGACGGCAAGGATGAGGCGTTCACACATTCTCGGGGCGTACAGTAAAGGCGTCCGGACAGAGCGTGTCCGCGCCTTCTGGCAGCCCCCCGGCGAGTGGCCCGGCCGACGTGGAGATGATCTACGGCCTGCGTCAACTTGACGAAGGAGGGGGGTTCGGCTCAATATATAGGTGTCGCCAGTCGCGCCCAGTCATGCCCCGATGCACCGGGGTAACGGCAGCCGCGAACATTGTGGGCGCGCGTTGGCCGGCCTTTCCGGCAGCGCATATCGAGGAGTTCAGCATGGCGAAGGCCCTCTACGGCCACGTAGGTGCAGCGTCCGACAGGCGTCTGCTCGACGAGGTCACCCGACTGCGTGCCAGGGTTCAGGCACTGGAGTTCGAGATCACGCGTCTGCGTGCCGACAACGATCGGCTCGCGGCGGCTGCGGCGGAGGCGGACGACCTCCTCCGTCTTGCCGAGCCCGCGCTGACCTGAGTTCCGGTCGTCGGAAAACTGAATCGCACCTCACCGAAAAGCGCGCCGACACCGCAGTGCCGGCGCGCAGCCATGTGCGTACCCTTTTCGCCGTTGTCCGCAATTTTCGATCTTGCGGATGGTTCCGGAAATTGCGTCCGGAAATTGTGATCTTGCGGTTTTCGCCCGAGCGGGCCGGCCGGTGCGGAAAGCGGACGGCGCCCCCGCCGGGTGGGTCGCGTGCCGGTACGGTCCCGGGCGCGGGTTAGTCTGCGGGTTCACCAGGTCCGCGCAGCCGGCGACGGTACGGCGACCACCGGACGAGGATCGAGAAGGTGCATCTCAAGAGCCTGACGGTGAAGGGCTTCAAGTCCTTCGCCTCCGCCACGACGTTGAAGCTGGAGCCCGGGATCACCTGCGTGGTGGGCCCGAACGGCTCCGGCAAGTCGAACGTCGTCGACGCCATCGCCTGGGTGCTCGGCGAGCAGGGCGCCAAGGCGCTGCGCGGCGGCAAGATGGAGGACGTCATCTTCGCCGGCACCGCCGGCCGGGCGCCACTGGGTCGGGCCGAGGTCACCCTCACCATCGACAACACCGACGGCGCGCTGCCGATCGAGTACACCGAGGTCTCCATCACCCGCCGGATGTTCCGCTCCGGCGAGAGCGAGTACGAGATCAACGGCGACTCCTGCCGCCTGCTCGACATCCAGGAGCTGTTGTCGGACTCCGGCATCGGCCGGGAGATGCACATCATCGTCGGTCAGGGCCGGCTCGACGGCATGCTGCACGCCAAGCCGGAGGACCGCCGCTCCTTCATCGAGGAGGCGGCCGGCGTCCTCAAGCACCGCAAGCGCAAGGAGAAGGCGCTGCGGAAGCTCGACGCGATGCAGGTGAACCTCAACCGGCTGACCGACCTCACCGCCGAGCTGCGCCGCCAGCTCAAGCCGCTCGGCCGGCAGGCCGAGGTGGCCCGGCGCGCCGCCGCCATCCAGGCCAACCTGCGCGACGCCCGGCTCCGGCTGCTCGCCGACGACCTGCACACGCTGCGGACCACGCTGGACAAGGAGATCGCCGACGAGACGGCGCTGCGTGAGCGGCGTGAGCAGATCGAGGGCGAGCACGGCGAGGTGCAGGGCCGGCTCGGCGAGCTGGAGGCGGCGCTGGCCGAGGACGCCCCGCTGCTCGCGGCGGCCCAGGACACCTGGTACCGCCTCTCCGCGCTGCAGGAGCGCTTCCGCTCGATCGAGCAGCTCGCCCGGGAGCGGCTGCGCCACCTCAGCGCCACCGGCGACGACGAGCGCCCCGGCCGCGACCCGGAGCAACTGGAGGCGGAGTCGCGGCGGGTCCGCGAGCAGGAGGAGGAACTGCGGGCCGCGCTCACCGAGGACCAGATCCGGCTCGCCGAGGCGGTCGAGCACCGGCAGGAGCTGGAACGGCAGCTCGCCGCCGCCGAACGGGAACTGGTGACCGCCGCCAAGGCCATCGCCGACCGGCGGGAGGGGCTGGCCCGGCTGACCGGTCAGGTCAACTCCGCCCGGGCCCGCACCACGAGCGCGAGCGAGGAGATCGAACGGCTCGCCGCCGCGCACACCGACGCGCTCGGCCGGGCCGACAAGGCGCAGGCCGACCTGGACGCGGTCGCCGAGCAGTCCACCGAGGCCGACCGGGACAACGCCGACCTGGACGCCCGGCACGCCGAGGCGGTGGCCGTGCACGAGCAGGCCCAGGCGGCGGTGCGCAGCCTCACCGACGGTGAACGCGCCGCCGAGAAGGACGCCGCGACCTGGAAGGCCCGCGAGGAGGCGCTCGCGCTCGGCCTGCGTCGCAAGGACGGCGCCGGCGCGCTGCTGGCCCGCGCCGACCAGGTGCCCGGCCTGCTCGGCAGCCTCGCCGGGCTGCTCACCGTCGCCCCCGGCGACGAGGCGGCGCTCGCCGCCGCGTTGGGCGGGCTCGCCGACGCGGTGGCGGTCAGCGGGGTGGACGAGGCCGTCGAGGCGATGCGGCTGCTCAAGATCTCCGACGCCGGCCGGGCCGGCCTGTTGGTCGGCAGCCCTGCCGGTCCCGGCATGGACGGCCCCGCCGACGCGCTGCGCCCGAAGCTGCCCGAGGGTGCCCGCTGGGCGCCGGACCTGGTGGAGTGCGCCGCCCAGATCCGCCCGGCCGTGCACCGGGCGCTGCGGGACGTGGCGCTCGTCGACGACCTCGCCGCCGCGGCCGACCTGGTCGCGGCGAACCCCGAGCTGCGCGCGGTCACCCCGGACGGCGACGTGGTCGGGGCGTACGCGGCGGCCGGCGGTTCGGCCAAGGCGCCCAGCTTCATCGAGGTGCAGGCCGCCGTCGAGGAGGCCCGGGCCAACCGGGCCACCGCCGAGGGCACCGCCGCCGAGCTGCGGGAGCGACTGACCGAGGCGCGCGCCGAGGTGACCGCCGCCAAGGAAGCGGTGCAGCACGCCGCCGCCGCCAAGCGGGAGGCGGAGAGCCACCGCAACGCCGCCGCCCGCCGGCTCGCCGAGCTGGGTGCGGCGGCCCGGTCGGCCAAGGCCGAGACCGACCGGCTCGGCGAGTCGCGGTCCCGCGCCGAGGCGGCCCGGGAACGCGACCTGACGACGCTCGCCGAGTTGGAGGAGCGGCTGCGGCTGGCCGAGACGACTCCGATCGACGCCGAACCGTCCACCGAGGAACGTGACCAGCTCGCCGCGATGGTGCCGCAGGCCCGGCAGAACGAGATGGAGGTCCGGCTCGCGGTGCGTACCGCCGAGGAGCGGGTCGCCTCGATCGCCGGCCGGGCCGACTCGCTGGCCCGGCAGGCCACCGCCGAGCGGGCGGCGCGGGAGCGCGCCGCCGCCCGGCGCGCGGCACGCACCCGGGGCGCGGAGATCGCGCGGGCCGTGGTCGGCGGCGCCCGCGAGGCGCTCACCCGGCTCACCGTCTCCATCGCCCGGGCCGAGGAGCACCGCGACGCCGTCGCCCGCGAACGCGCCGCCCGCGAGGCCGAGCTGTCCGAGGTACGCGGCGCGGCCAAGCGCCTCGCCGCCGAGCTGGAGCGGCTCACCAGCCAGGTGCACCGGGACGAGGTGGCCCGGGCCGAGCAGCGGCTGCGCATCGAGCAGTTGGAGGCGAAGGCCGCCGAGGACTTCGGGCTCGACGTGTCCACGCTCGTCGCCGAGTACGGGCCGGACCAGCCGGTCCCGCCCACCGACGCGGATGTCGCCCTCGCCGAGTCCGACGGCCGGCCGGTGCCCGAGCCGGTCCGCTACGAGCGGCCGGTGCAGGAGAAGCGGGCCGCCAAGGCGGAGCGGGAACTGGCCCTGCTCGGCAAGGTGAACCCGCTCGCGCTGGAGGAGTTCGCCGCGCTCGAGGAACGCTTCAAGTTCCTCTCCGAACAGTTGGAGGACCTCAAGGCGACCCGGCGTGACCTGCTCACCGTCGTCAAGGACGTGGACGAGCGGATCCTGGAGGTCTTCGCCAGCGCGTTCTCCGACACCGCGCGGGAGTTCGAGCAGGTCTTCACCGTGCTCTTCCCCGGCGGCGAGGGGCGGCTCATCCTCACCGACCCGGAGGACCTGCTCACCACAGGCGTCGAGGTGGAGGCCCGGCCGCCGGGCAAGAAGATCAAGCGGCTCTCGCTGCTCTCCGGCGGCGAGCGCTCGCTGACCGCGGTGGCCATGCTGGTGGCGATCTTCCGGGCCCGGCCCAGCCCGTTCTACATCATGGACGAGGTGGAGGCGGCGCTCGACGACGTCAACCTGGGCCGACTGATCACGTTGCTGGCACAGTTGCGGGAGAAGAGCCAGCTCATCGTGATCACCCACCAGAAGCGGACCATGGAGATCGCCGACGCGCTCTACGGCGTGACCATGCGCAGCGGCGTGACCCAGGTGATCAGCCAGCGGCTCAACCGGGCCGAGGACGACGGGCAGGAGACAGAAGAGTGAGTCGGGAACGCGCCACGGCGCTCCTGGTGGACTTCGACGGCGTGCTGCGCCGCTGGGACCCGGCGGTGGCCGCCGGCGTCGAGCGGGAGTACGGGCTGAGCGAGGGGGTCCTCGGCGAGATCGCGATGTCCTGGGGGCTGCTCCAGCCGGTGCTCGTCGGACAGATGAGCCACGCCGCGTGGATGGCGAGCGTGGCCGACGCGCTGACTCCCTCGCTCGGCGACCCGGCGCGGGCCCGCGCGGCGGTCGACGAGTGGCAGCGCTACCGGGGCGAGGTCGACCCGGACGTGCTGGCGTTCGTCCGCGAGGCGCGGGCGGCCGGCATCCGGGTGGGGCTGGGCACCAACGCCACCGACCTGCTCGACGCCGACCTGGCCGCGCTCGGGCTCACCGACGAGCTGGACGTGGTGGTCAACTCCTCGGTCGTCGGCGTGCACAAGCCGGCGAAGGAATACTTCCAGGCCGCCTGCACGGCGCTGGACACCCCGCCGGCCCGGGTGCTCTTCGTCGACGACCAGGACCGCGCGGTCGCCGGCGCCCGGGTCGCCGGGCTCTCCGCGCACCGCTGGAGCGGTCCCGCCGACCTGCGGTACCTGCGCGCCGCGCTGGCCTACTGAGCGGAACGGCTAGTCCGGGGCGGGGCCGGTCGGGGTCATGCCGCGCAGGGCGTCGGTGAGCCGGGCCGCCAGGTCGTCCGGGAGCGTGCGACCCTCGAGCACGTCCCGGACGTAACCGCGCAGCACCCGGCTGAAGGTCACGTAGTGCGGCGAGACCGGCCGGAGCCGGGCCCGGTCGACCGCGTCCCGCAACAGCGGCAGGTAGGGGTGGTTCTCCCTGATGGCCGCGTCCGCGTAGACGACGGCCCGGGTCGCGGCGAAGCCGCCCTTCTCGAAGAGCGTGCGCTGGCTCTCCTCCCCGGTCAGATACTCGATAAGCGCCTGGGCGGCCCGGGGCTGCCTGCTCTGCCGGGCCACCGCCAGGTTCTGCCCGCCCAGCACGCTCGGCCCGGGCAGGGCCGTGACGCCGACCCGGGTCGCCGCCGGCGACGGCGCGGACGCGTCGCCGCCGGTCAACTTGCGGTACGCGACAGGCCAGTTGCGCATGAACGCGACCTCGCCCACCGCGAACGCCTCCCGGCTCTGGTCCTCGTTCTGGTCGAGCGCGCCTGTCGACACCACGGACGGCCCGGTGGTCGACGGCGTCAGCGACCGGAGCGCGTCGGCCAGCCGCCTCGTGTCGACCGAGACCTTCCCCTGGTCGTCGACGCGCAGGTCACCGCCGTGGGCCCAGAGCGCCTCCAGCGCGTTGACGGTCAACCCCTCGTAGTTGTCGAGCTGGCTGGTGAAGCCGGCCTTCAGCCCGGTGGTCCCCTCCCGGAGCAGCCGGGTGGACTCGGCCTCGATCTTCGGCCAGTCGAACGGAGGCGCCAGCCCGAGGTCCCGGCGGTAGTAGAGCAACCCGGCGTCGGTGTTGAACGGCAGCGCCCACAGCCGGTCCTGGTAGCGGCAGGTGCGCAGCGGCTTCTCCAGGAACGACCCGGCCGGGCGCTCGGCGAGCCGGGACTCGTCGATCGGGCGCAGCAGGTCCTTCTCCGCGAACGCGGCGGTCCAGGTGACATCGAGGTTGAACACGTCGATGTCCTCCGCCTTCTCGTGCTCGCCTCGATTGATCATCTCGGCGTACTGGGCGTCCGCCGCCTCGTTCAGGCTGATCATCCGGGCCTGGTTGCGGGGGTTCGCCGCGTTCCAGAGCCGGATGAGCGCCTGTCGCTGCTGACCCTCGCTGTCGTCGCGGCCGGTGAGGATCACCAGGTCACCCGGTTCCAGGCGCTCCGGCCCGGCGACCCGCCACAGCAGGAGGGCACCCGACGCGGCCAGCAACACGCCGCTCAGCAGGCCGACCCCGAACGCCCGCCACCAGTGCCGGCGGTCCCCGCCCGGCGTCGACCTGACCCTCCGCGTCGACGGCATCAGTCCGCTCCCTTCCACAGCGCGGTGAACAGCCGGTCCAGCGTGCCGTCGAGACGGTCGGCCCGGGTGTCGTAGCAGTCGCCCCCGGTGCCCTGGGCGAGCCGGTCCAGGGGCGAGCCGGCGCAGGCCGCGTCGCCCACCGCGAGGACGTAGAGGCGTACGCCGGCCAGCTCGGCCGGGGTGGGCGGCGGCTGCCGGGAGGTGTCCTGGCCGTCGGTGACCACCACCAGCGCGCGCAGCGGGTCGCCGCCTCCGCCCCGGAGCTGCGCCGCGCCCTGCCGCACGGTCTGGTGCAGCGGCGTGTCACCGGACGGCCGGATCCGCCGCACCTCGGCGCGCAGGCCATCGGCGACCGTCGGGCCGGGCGGACCGATCGGCACGATCTGGCGGGCGTTGGCGGTCACCGTGGAGAACGTGCGGAGGCCGAACTCGTCCCGCCGGCCCACCCGCTCCAGGGACCGCCCGACCCCGTCCACCGCCACCTCGAACCGGCTGCGGCGCCGGTCCTCGCTCGGCTCGCGCATCGAGCCGGACGCGTCCAACGCGACCAGGACCCGGCCCGGCCGGTGCGCCCGGCGGTAGACCTCGCGTACCCGGTCCTGGTCGGCGGCGACCAGCTCGCGCAGCGGGCGGACCCGGCCGAACGGCCAGTCGAACAACGCGCCGTTGGCGCGGTCCACCGGCGCGGTGGCGGTCACTCCCGGCGGTCGCAGGCCGACCCGGACCAGCGCCTGCTGGCCCGCCTCCTCGTCGATCAGCCAGCGGACGAAGTTCGACGCCCCGGCCCGGACGGCGGGGCTCTGCACCGCCGCCGGCCAGGAGAGGCGGGCGACCGTGAGGAAGAGCAGCGGAGAGTCGGACGGGTAGAACGCCTGCAACCGTTCGGCCGCCGGGGGCGGCTGTCGGGCCGGGCAGCCGGCGCCCAGCGGCCGACCCTGGTTGTAGCGCACCAGCGCCTGTTCGGTGAGCACCACGGCGGGTGTCCGGGCCTCCGCCGCCGGGGCGGAGGTGGCGCGCGTGCGCTGCCGGCAGAGCACGGCGAGGTCGTCGCCGATCGGGTACGAACCCGCGTCGAGCGCCCGGTCCACCCGGCCCTCGACGTCCTGGCGGGCGGTCGACGCGGACACCGGCCCCCGCTCGCCGCCGTAGAGCGCGTAGGTGGCCAGGCGGGCGGGGGCGGACACGGTCGGGTCGGCGCGTACCACGCCCTGGTCGGCGGCGGCGTCGCGGAACAGCTCCCGCCAGGTCCGGCCCATCCGCCGGGCGGCGTCTACGGCGTCACCGGCGGCGACCTGCGCCTGCGGCACGCCGAGCACCACAGGCGTCGCGGCGATCTCGTCGACCCGGCCGAGCACGCCCGCGCCGGCGGGACCCAGCCGCGTCACGTCGGCCGCCGACTCGGGCAGCCACAGGTCCGGGTGCGGCCCGACGTCCTGGAGGTAGCGGCGACCCGGCTCGCCGGACGAGTCCCAGCCGGCGCCGATGCCGGCCCGGACGTCCTCGGCGGCGGCGGGATAGAGGTAGATCCGGGCCAGCGGGCAGCCCCGGTGCTGGCGCGCGGACCAGCGTTCGAACGCGTCCGCCACCTCGCGGTAGGGCGCCAGCCCGGCGACCGAGGTGGCCACCCGCACCTGCGGCGGCTGGAAGCAGCCGGCGCCGACCGCGTGGACCGGGCCGGCGTAGCCGACCGAGGCGCACAGCATCGTCCAGACCGCGAGGATCGGCACGGCCACCCGTCGCGGCAGCGCGCCGCCGGTGGCGCGTCCCGGGGTCACCGCGGCGGCCAGGCGCCGCCACCGGCCGGGCGGGTCGTCCCCGGGAGGCGGTGGGGGAGCCTCCCGGCCGGCCCAGGCCACCCGGATCACGCCCTCCTTGCGGTGCACCGAGAGGGTGGGACGCTGCCGGCTGCTCACCTCGCGGACCCGGTCGGCGACGTACTCGTACAGCTCGTCGGTGTCGACGATCCCGTCGCCGTTGCGATCGGCCCGCCCGCTGCGCAGCCCGTCGACCACCGCGCGGGTGAAGACGCCCTGACCGTCCCGCTCGAAGCTCAGCTCGGTGCCGGCGCAGGAGGTGAGGACGACGTGCCCGCGCCCGCGGAACGGGCCGGCGAGGTCGGCGTCGCGCGCGCCGCGGGCCCGCTCGTCGCGGGCGAACGCGCCGCTGTAGCAGCAGTCGAGCAGCACCACGATCTGCTTGGCCCGGCTGTCGGCCATCTCGTGCCGGATGTCGGCGGCGGACAACGCGGTGGCCCGGATCAGGTGACTGTCGTGTTCGGAGTCGGCGGCGGCGAAGAACAGGTCGCCGGCCGCGTCCTTCAGCCCGTGCGCCGAGATGTGCAGGAGCAGCAGGTCGTCGGGCTCGGTCTTGTGGAAGAAGTTGGCTACCGCGCGACCGATGTCGTGGACGGTGCGGTTGCGCAACACGCGGACGTCGTCGAAGGCGCCGATCGCCGGGTTCTCCAGCACCTCGCGGAGGGAGTCCGCGTCCGCCACGGCGCCGGGAAGGGAGACGAACTGAGGATCCGCGTAGGCCTCGTTCGCGATGATCAGCGCGCGTCTCATCGTTCCGGGGGTAACACCCGGTCGACGAACACCTCGATCAGCCGGCGCTGTTCGTCGGCGGTGGCGCTGTCGAGGACCAGCTCGTCCTCGCCGATGCGCACCTCCACCCGGCCCCGCCCGCGCCGTCGCTGCCAGTCCCCGACGGCGCGGAGCACCCCGGCGACGAGGCCGGCGTGGGCGGCCAGGGCGGCGAGCAACGTGCCCAGCTCGGCGACCTCGCCGGCCCGGGCGCCGTCCGGCGCGACGGTGACGGACTCCGCCGGCCGGACCGAGCGGACGCCGTCGAGCTGGTGCAGTTCGCGGTGCAGGCGGTGGGTGGCTGCCTCGGTCGAGTCCTCGTCGTCATCGAAGGTGACGAACTGAAACAGCACGGTGTTCATCGATAGAACGTTATCAGCTCTCCGCCAACCGGCCGGTAACGTTCCGTACCCGGTGACGGCGGGATCAGGAGCCGGTGACGCCGTCGATGCGCTCGCGGATGAGGTCGGCGTGGCCGTTGTGCCGGGCGTACTCCTCGATCATGTGCACGTAGACCCAGCGGAGGCTGATCTCGTGGCTGCTGCCGTCTCGCCGGCGGCTGACGAACGTGTGCTCCAGCGGCAGGTCGGCCACCGCCCGGTCGGCCGCGTCGATCTCGTCGAGCAGGACGGCGAGCGCCTCGGCCGGGTCGGCGTCGGCGATGTCGTTGAGGTCGGCGTCCGGGTCGACGCTGTAGTCGTACATGTCGGGCAGATCCAGGCCGGCCGCGTGGTGGCGGAACCACCAGCGCTCCACGTCGGCCATGTGCCGCACCAGCCCGAGCAGGGTCAGCCCGGACGGTTCGACACTGGGGGTACGCAGTTGCTCGGCGGTCAGCCCGGCGCACTTGAGGCGCAGCGTGTCGCGGTGGGTGTCGAGCCAGCCTTGCAGCATGGCGCGCTCGTCGGCGACGTAGGGCTCGTGGCGTCTCTCGACCTCTGGTGCTCTCCAAGTCATGATCATGATGTTAAGCGGGGCCCCCTCCACCTCGCGAGGCGTTAACCGGGGGCCCCTCCTTGCACTCTCAGGGGACGACGACGACCGGCCAGCGGCCGGCGCGCACCAGGCGGGTCGCGACCGAGCCGACCAGCCTGTGCCCGGCCTGCTCGGAGGAGCCGACCACGACCAGGTCGGCCCGGTGCTCGTCGGCGGCCCGGCCCAGCTCGGTGTACGCGTCGCCGCGCCGGCACAGGAACGTCACCGGCAGGTCCAGTTCCTCGGCCCCGCGCCGGCACTCCGCGCGCAGCTCGTCGGCCAGCTCGTCGTGGGTCCGCTGCACCGCGCCGGCCACCACCCCGGACATGATCCCGCTGTACGGCGCCGGCGAGCTGACGAAGACCACCACCAGTCCGGCGCCCTGCCGACGGGCCAGCCCGGCCGCGTAGGCGGCGGCCCGCAGCGAGGTGCGGCTGCCGTCCACGCCGACCAGCACCACCCGGGGCCCGTCGGTGCCCCGTTCGAAGGGCAGCAGCCGGGCCTGCGGGCCGTACCGCTCACGCTCCGGTGCGTCCATGGTCAGTGGCTCCGGCCCGTGCCGACCACCGCGTCGGCGTCCACCGTCGCCTCCCGCTCCTCGACAGCGGTCGGGACCGGGTCGGTGTTGGCGCGGCGCAGCGGCACCTCCCGGATCAGCACCACCGCGAGCAGGGCGAGCAGCCCGAACGGCGCGGCGGCCAGGAAGATGTCGCCGGCGCCGTGCCCGTACGCGGACTCCACCACGGCCCGGATCGGGGCGGGCAGCGCGTGCACGTCCGGCAGCGCGCCGCCGCCACCGGAGGCGGGGGCCGGGACGCCGATTCGGCTCAGTCCGTCGGACAGGTAGCCGGTCACCCGGTGGCCGAGCAGCGCGCCGAGCGCGCTCACGCCGACCGCGCCGCCGAGGCTGCGGAAGAACGCCACCACCGAGCTGGCCGCGCCGAGCTCGTGCGTGCCGACCGTGTTCTGCACGGCCAGCACCAGGTTCTGCATGGTCATGCCGAGGCCCAGGCCGATCAGCGCCATGAAGATCGCGAGCCGCCAGTACGGGGTGTCGGCGCGCATGCTGCCCATCAGCGCGAAGCCGGCGGTGAGCAGCGTGGAGCCGGCGACCAGCCAGCGCTTCCACCGCCCGGTGCTGGTGATGATCCGGCCGACCACCGTCGAGGCGACCAGCAGGCCGCCGATCATCGGCAGCGTCATCAGGCCGGCCATGGTCGGGCTCTCGCCGCGGCTGATCTGGAAGTACTGGCCGAGGAAGACCGAGGCGCCGAACATGCCGACGCCGACCGCCACGCTGGCCACCACGGCGAGCGTGATGGTGCGGTTGCGGAACAGCCGCGGCGGGATCATCGGCTCGGCGGCCCGCTGTTCGACCCGGACCGCGAGCGCCCCGAGCAGGACCGCGCCGGCCACCATGACCGCGCTGGTCCAGGAGATCCAGTCGTACCTGTCGCCGGCCAGGGTGATCCAGACGAGCAGCAGCGAGACGGCGGCGGTGATCAGGGTGGCGCCCCACCAGTCGATCGTCACCTTGCGCTTGACCACGGGCAGGTGCAGCGTCTTCTGGAGCACGATCAGGGCGAGCACGGCGAACGGCACGCCGACGTAGAAGCACCAGCGCCAGCCGAGCCAGTCGGTGTCCACGATCACGCCGCCGATCAGCGGGCCGCCGATGGTGCCGACCGCCATCACCGCGCCGAGGTAGCCGCTGTACCGGCCGCGCTCGCGCGGGGCGATCATCGTCGCCATGATCACCTGGGCCAGCGCGGTGAGGCCGCCCGCGCCGACGCCCTGCACCACCCGGCAGGCGATCAGCTCGCCTGTGGACTGGGCCTGCCCGGCCAGCACCGAGCCCAGCACGAAGACCACCAGCGCGAGCTGGACCAGGATCTTCTTGCTGGTCAGGTCAGCGAGCTTGCCCCAGATCGGGGTGGTGGCGGTGGTCGCCAGCAGGGTGGAGGTGACCACCCAGGTGTACGCGGACTGCGTGCCGTGCAGGTCGGTGATGATCCGCGGCAGCGCGTTCGAGACGACCGTGGAGGAGAGGATCGCGACGAACATGCCCAGCAGCAGGCCGGAGAGCGCCTCCAGGATCTGCCGGTGGGACATGTCGACGGCGGTCGCCCGGCTGGGCGCTGTCGCCTGCGTCATCGTGGAGTGCCTCCGGAGGGGAGAGGGGTGCGGGTTGCCTGGGGCAACCGTATGACTTGGTTGCCTTGAGCAACAACCGCGAGTGGTGCGGCTCCTATTCCCCGGGGGGTCGGTCAGAACGTCTCGTTGAACCGGTGCATCAGCCGGGCGAAGGCCGCCACGTCCTCTTTCGGCCAGTCCTCCAGCGAACGCCTGATCTGTCCGAGTCGGGCCGCGCGGGCCGCGTCGAACCGCCGGGTGCCCTCCTCGGTGAGGCTGAGCTGCGCGGCCCGCCGGTCGGACGGGTCCGGGTCGCGCCGCACCAGGCCCAGCGCCTCCAGGCCGCCGATCTGCCGGCTCAACGTGCCCTTGCCGATGCCCAGCTTGACCGCCAGGTCGGTGAGCCGGATCTGGCCCGAGCGGCGCAGCCAGAGCAGCAACCCGTAGGCGTTCGGCTCCAGGTTCGGGTGGACCTCGCGGGCGATCTCCCAGGACAGCGCCCGGCCCCGGCGCAGCAGCGCGGTCAACTCGTGTTCCACGGCGCGCAGCGTCTCGTCCACGGTCAGAGGATAGTCACGACTCGTCGCTGAGCTGCTGGCGCGCCACCGGCCGCAGCGAGCCGTCCTTGACAGTGCCCTCGATCACCACGGTGGCCGCCCGGCCCCGGTGCGTCAGCGTGGCCACCGCGTTTCCGAAGTAGGGCCCGGCCAGCTTCCGCCACCGCACCGGCGGCCGCCGCACCCCGGCCGAGCGGGCCAGCGCCCGGGTCGCCGTGGTCGGCCCCGGGTTCCAACCCAGCGTCATCAGCGGGCGCATCCCGGCCGGCACCTGGTTGTGGATCGGCGAACAGGTGAGCTGGTGCACCGGGGTCTTCACCGACCGGTCGGCGAACCGGGCCCGGGCCACGTACGAGTGGTGCACGTCGCCGGAGAGCACGCTGATCGACGCTGGGCGCGGGTACGCCGGACCGGCGCCCACCCGCGCGCCGGTGCGCGCCTCGGCGCCGCTGCCCAGCCGGGCGAACAGCTCGCCGAGCGCCTCGAAGGACCGCCGGAACGCGGCCCAGTGCTCCAGGTCCCAGGCCCGGCGCATCCGCTCGGCCAGCTTGGCCACCCAGGGCCGGCCGGAGTCGGCCAGGCGCTCGTTCCACGCCTCCACGTGGTGGATGCCCGGCGGCAGCAGCCACGGCAGCGAGGTGCCCACCACCAGGTGGTCGTACGCGCCGTGCGCCTGGTCGAGGAACCACGACCACTCGCCCGGCGGCAGCATCGCCCGGCTACCCGGCAGCAGCACCCGGCTGGACCGGTTGTCCAGCATCACCAGGCGGGTCCGCCCCAGGTCCAGCGCGTAGCTCCACTGGTACTGCACGGCCCGCCAGCGCTCGGTGTCGTGCGCCAGGTCGGCCTCGGTGTCCACCCGCTCGCCGAACTCGTGCAGCACGCCCGTGGCGTCCTCGGCGGCCATCACCTTGGCGTAGACCGGGTCGGCGGCGATCTCGTCCGGGCTCAGGTTGCCCAGGTGCTGGTAGACCCAGTAGGAGGCGAGGCCGCTGCGGATCCGCTCGGCCCACCACGGCTCCTCGCGCATGTCCGCCCGCCACGACTGCGAGGTGTTCCAGTCGTCGATCACCTCGTGGTCGTCGAAGATCATCACGCTCGGCACGGTGGAGAGCAGCCAGCGGATCTCCGGGTCCCGCCAGGACTCCAGGTAGAGCTTCGTGTACTCGTCGAAGCTGACCACCTGGGTCGCCGGTGCGTCCTTCGGCCGCCGCCGGCGCCGTTTGAGCAGCTTGCGCACGGTCGGCGAGGTCTCGTCGGCGTAGACCTGGTCGCCGAGCAGCACCAGCAGGTCGGGCAGCGTGACCTCGTCGGGCGCGGCCATCACCCGCCGGGCGTACGCGTCGAGCGCGTCCGGCGGCAGCTTGCGCGCGGTGGAGTGCTGGGTGGTCTCCCGGCAGGAACCGAAGACGAGGCGCACCGGCTGGTCGCCGTCGTCGGCCGCGCGGGTGCGGATCACGCTGGGCGGGAACGTGTCGCCCGGCAGCGGCCAGGCCACCTCGTCGTCGATCAGCACCTCGTACGAGGTGGCGCTGTCCGGGGCGAGCCCGGACACGACCACGAGCGCGTAGTGGTGGTCGTACGCGGAGAAGGTGGGCGAGCTGCCGGTGGCGCCGTCTGCGGTGCGGACGGTGACCACCGCGGGCGCGCTCGTCTCCACCCAGACGGTCGCCCGCGTGTCGACGACCCGGCGCAGCAGTGGGCCGATGAGCAGGCGGGAACCGGGCACGGCGTCTACCTCCGACAAGATCGTTTCGGTCTTCCTACCCGGCCGGCGGTTGCGGTACGCCTTCCAGCAGCGAGCGTACCCGCAGGTTGTTCGCGTGCCGAGGCCGTGAGTGGGACGCCGTCGCCGGCATCTGACAGGATTTCGGGCATGAAGGAATACCTCCTCGTCGCTCTCGCCCTGCTCGGCGTGCTCATCATCGGCGGCCTGAGCCTCGTGGTGCCCCGGTTGCGCCGGCGCCCGGAGCCACCGCTGCCGCGCACCGAGGTCGACACCCGCACCGAGGAGGACCTGGCCGGACCGCCGGTGGAGGCCCCGGAGGCGGAGCTGAGCACCGGCGTGGTGGTCGAGGCGCCGCCGGTCGGCGCGCCGCCGATCGAGGTGCCCGAGCCGACCGCCGGCCGCCTGGTCCGGCTGCGCTCCCGGCTGTCGCGCTCCCAGAACGCGTTCGGCAAGGGGCTGCTCGGCCTGCTCAGCCGGGACCGGCTGGACGAGGACACCTGGGAGGAGATCGAGGACAGCCTGATCACCGCGGACGTCGGCATCGACTCCACCCGGGAGATCGTCGACCGGCTGCGGGAGCGGACCCGGGTGCTCGGCACCCGCACCGGCGAGGAGCTGCGGACGCTGCTCGCCACCGAGCTGGTCAACGCGCTCGACCCGAGCCTGGACCGGTCGCTGCGGACCGCGTCCACCGACGGTGTCCCGGCGGTGGTGCTGGTGGTCGGCGTCAACGGCGCCGGCAAGACCACCACCTGCGGCAAGATCGCCCGGGTGCTGGTGGCGGACGGCCGCACCGTGCTGCTCGGCGCGGCCGACACGTTCCGGGCCGCCGCCGCCGACCAACTGGAGACCTGGGGCGGCCGGGTGGGCGCGGAGACGGTCCGCGGACCGGAGGCCGCCGACCCGGCGAGCGTAGCGTTCGACGCGGTGAAGCGCGGCATCGACGTCGGCGTCGACACCGTGCTCATCGACACCGCCGGCCGGCTGCAGAACAAGGTCGGCCTGATGGACGAGCTGGGCAAGGTCAAGCGGGTGGTGGAGAAGCACGGCCCGATCGACGAGACGCTGCTGGTGCTGGACGCCACCACCGGCCAGAACGGCCTGGAGCAGGCGCGGGTCTTCACCGAGGCGGTGAACGTGACGGGCGTGGTGCTGACCAAGCTCGACGGCACGGCCAAGGGCGGCATCGTGATCGCCGTGCAGCGCAAGCTGGGCATCCCGGTCAAGCTGGTCGGCCTGGGCGAGGGCAAGGACGACCTGGCCCCGTTCGACCCGGCGCAGTTCGTCGACGCGCTGCTCGGCACCGAGCCGCTCGGCCGGGACGCGTAGCCTCTCCCGTGACGACTGACGATCGCGCCTACGCGGGGTGGCGCGACCCCAGCCACCCGTCGCCACGCCTCGGGAGACCGTACGTGACTTCGCAGGAGATCCCGCTGCACGGCGGGAACGTGAGCACCGTGGTCCGGGTGGGCGACACGGTCCGGCGCAACGCCGGGCCGTGGACCCCCTCGGTCCACGCCTTGCTGCGCCACCTGGAATACGTCGGGTTCACCGGCGCCCCCCGCGCGCTCGGCATGGACGAGCGCAACCGGGAGGTCCTGTCATACCTGGAGGGGGAGTGCGGGGAATATCCGCTCGCCCCGCACTGGGTCACCGACGAGGCCCTGGTCACCGTGGCCACCATGCTGCGGATGTTCCACGACGCGCAGTACGGCTTCACCCCGCCGCCCGGCGCCGTCTGGCGCTCGTTCGGGCCGCCCCCGCCGGACACCGAGGTCATCTGCCACCACGACGCGGCCCCGCACAACGTCATCTGGCGTCCCGACGGCACGCTCGGGCTGATCGACTTCGACCTCGCCTCGCCCGGCGCCCGCATCTACGACGTGGCGTACGCGGCCTGGACCTGGGTGCCGATCTTCTCCGACCGGGACTCGATCACGCTCGGCTGGAAGCGCCCCGACCGGCCCCGCCGGCTGCGGCTGTTCGCCGACGCGTACGGGCTGATCCCGCGCGACAGGCACCGGCTCATCCGCACCATCCGCAAGCGCATCGTCGACCACGTCGAGGGCATCCGGCGGATGGCCGCCGCCGGCGAGCCGGCGTTCGTCCGGATCGTGCACAAGGGCCACCTCCGCCGGCCGATGCGGGACCTGCGCCTGCTCGACTACGAGCGGCACCACCTGGAGTACGCGCTGCGCTGAGCAAGATCGGCGTTCTTCACACGCCGGAAACAACCCGTCACGTGTCGGAAATCGAGCGGTGTCGGTGAAGGAAACAGCGGCCGACCAAGCTTCCGCGCAACCGGCGTACGGGCGACGCTGCCCCGGAAGCCGCGAAGGAGGGAACTTCACCTTTAGGAGGCCAGCGTGCCTGAAGCACCGACGATCGACGGCGGCAACACCGTTTGGCTGCTGGTTTCGACCGCTCTCGTGCTGCTCATGACCCCCGGCCTGGCGCTGTTCTACGGCGGTCTGAACAGGTCCAAGGGCGTGCTCAACATGATGATGATGAGCTTCTCGGCCATCGGGCTCATCTCAGTTCTGTGGTGGTTCTACGGTTTCAGCGTCGCGTTCGGCAGCGACGTCAACGGGCTCTGGGGTGACCCGGGCGCCTACCTCGGCACCAAGACGTTCCTCGCCGAGACCGACCTCTGGGGCGCCACGGCGGAGAACCCCAGCGGCATCGGCATCCCGCTCTACGTGTTCATGGCGTTCCAGATGGTCTTCGCGGTGATCACCGTCGCGCTGATCAGCGGCGCCATCTCCGACCGGGCCAAGTTCTCCGGCTGGCTGCTGTTCGCGTTCGGCTGGGCCACCCTGGTCTACTTCCCGGTCGCGCACTGGGTGTGGGGCGGCGGCGTCATCGGCGCCAAGCTGCACGCGCTGGACTTCGCCGGTGGCACGGCGGTGCACATCAACGCCGGTGCGGCGGCGCTCGGCGTGGCGCTGGTGCTCGGCAAGCGGGTCGGCTGGCCGCGCGAGGGCATGAAGCCGCACAACATCCCGCTGGTCGCGCTCGGCGCCGGTCTGCTCTGGTTCGGCTGGTTCGGCTTCAACGCCGGCTCCGAGCTGACCGTCGACTCGGTGGCCGGCCTGGCGTTCCTCAACACCCAGCTCGCCACCGCCGCGGCGGTGCTCGGCTGGCTGCTGGTCGAGCGGATCAAGGACGGCCGCCCGACCATGGTCGGCGCGTCGTCGGGCGCGGTGGCCGGTCTGGTCGCCATCACCCCGGCCTGCGGTTTCATCGCCCCCTGGGCGGCAGTCCTGCTCGGCGGCGTGGCCGGTGCGGTCTGTGCGCTCGCGATCAGCCTGAAGTACAAGCTCGGCTACGACGACTCGCTCGACGTGGTCGGCGTGCACTTCGTCGGCGGCTGGATCGGGTCGTTGTGGCTCGGCCTGTTCGCCACCAACTCCGTCAACAGCGCGATCGGCGACGTGGTCGGCGCCTCCGACGGCCTGTTCTACGGCGGCGGCCTGACCCAGCTCGGCCGGCAGGCGCTGGCCGGTCTGATCGTCACCGTCTGGTCGGCCGGGATCGCCTGGCTGCTCGCCTTCGCGATCCAGAAGACGATCGGCTTCCGGGTGTCGGCCGAGGCCGAGGTGGACGGCATCGACGTGGCCGAGCACGCGGAGAGCGCGTACGACCTGTCGCCCACCACGGGCAGCAGCACGAGCGCGTTCGCCATGGCCGGGATCGGCGGCACCAGGCCGAGCCCGGAGCCCGCCGACGAGGCGGACGAGTCCGCCCCGGTCAGCGAGAAGGTCGCCGGTTAACGTTCCAGGGATGGAGGGGTTGGACATGAAGCTGGTGACCGCGGTCATCAAGCCGTACCAGTTGGACGCGGTGAAGGAGGCCCTGCACGCGCTCGGCGTGGCCGGGCTGACCGTCAGCGAGGTGCAGGGCTACGGCCGGCAGAAGGGGCACACCGAGGTCTACCGGGGTGCCGAGTACACGGTCGAGTTCCTGCCCAAGATCCGGGTCGAGGTGCTCACCGACGAGATCGACGTCGACAAGATCGTGGACGCGATCGTGAGTGCCGCCCGGACCGGCAAGATCGGCGACGGCAAGGTCTGGGTGACGGGCGTCGAGGAGGTCGTCCGGGTGCGTACCGGCGAGCGCGGGCTCGACGCCCTCTGACGACGGAACCCGCCGACGTGACCTCGTTGACCACGGCCACCGGCCCCACCGGGCCGGGCGTGCCCGTGGTCAACGAGGTCGTCGGCGTTCCCGGGGGGATCGGCGAGGCGGCCCGGACCGCCCGCGCCGACGCGCTCGACGCCTGGCTGCGCCGGCTCCTCCCGGCCCGGCCCGGCGTCGCGCTTGTCGCGGTGGGCGGCCTCGGCCGCCGCCAGTGCGCCCCCTACGGCGACCTCGACCTGGTGCTGCTGCACGCCGGGGTCGCCGGCGTGGACGAGCTGGCCGCCTCGCTCTGGTATCCGATCTGGGACGCCGGGCTGCGGCTCGACCACTCGGTGCGGACCGTCGCCGAGGCGCTGTCCGTGGCCCAGGACGACGTCAAGGTCGCCCTCGGACTGCTCGACGCGCGACACGTGGCCGGCGACCCGGCCCTGACCGACCAGCTCGCCCGCACCGCCACCGACCACTGGCGGCGCACCGCGATCCGCCAGCTCCCCGGCCTGCGCGAGATCACCGCCGCCCGCTGGGAGGCGCACGGCGAGCTGGCCTTCCTGCTGGAGGGCGACCTCAAGGAGGCCGCCGGCGGGCTGCGCGACGTCGGCATCCTGCGGGCCATCGCCACCGCCGGCGTCACCGACGCGCTCCGCCCGGCCGTGCACGCCGCGCACCGGCGCCTGCTGGACACCCGCGACGCCCTGCACCAGCAGGTCGGCCGCCGGGTCGACAGGCTGCTCGCGCAGGAACGCGACGGCGTGGCCGCGCAGCTCACGCTGGACGAGGGGGACGCGCTGCTGCGGCTGGTGGCCGGCGACGCGCGGACCGTCAGCCACGCCCTGGACGACGCCTGGCGGGCCGCCGACCGGCTGCGCTCCGGCCGGCACCGCGCCGCGCCCGGCCGGCCGCTGCGCCGCCCGGTCGCCAGGGACGTTGTCGAGCAGGACGGCGAGCTGGTGCTCGCCCGCACCGCGATCGGGGCCCGCCCCGACCCGAGCCTGTCGCTGCGGATCGCGGCCGCGGCGGCCACCACCCGGCTGCCCATCGCTCGGGCCACCTGCGAGTGGCTGGCCGCCTACTGCCCGCCGCTGCCGACGCCGTGGCCGCCGGCCGCCCGGGCCGCGCTGACCACAGTGCTCGGCGCCGGTCCCGGCCTGGTGCCGGCGTGGGAGACCTGCGACAGGTACGGGCTGGTCGACGGCTGGCTGCCCGAGTGGACCCGGCTGCGCAGCCTGCCGCAGCACAACCCGGTGCACCGGTTCACCCTCGACCGGCACCTGGTGCAGACCGCGTACGAGGCGAGCCGGCACACCCGCGACGTGGACCGACCGGACCTGCTGCTGCTCGGCGCGTTCCTGCACGACATCGGCAAGGGACTCCCGGGTGACCACTCGACTGTCGGCGCGCCGGTGGCCGAGGCGGTCGCCACCCGGATCGGCCTGCCCCCGGCCGAGGTGGCGCTGATCGGCACGCTGGTCCGGCTGCACCTGCTGCTGCCCGACGTGGCCACCCGACGGGACCTGTCTGACCCGAAGACGATCGCCGGGGTCGCCGAGCGGGTCGGCGACACCGGCACCCTGGACCTGCTGCACGCCCTGGTGCGGGCCGACGCCGCCGCCACCGGCCCGGCCGCCTGGTCCGGCTGGAAGGGCCGGCTGATCGCCGACCTCGTCGCCCGGGTGCGCACCACGCTGGACACCGGCGTGGTGCCCGCCCCGCCGGCCCCCGACCCGGCGCTCGTCGCCGGGCCGCTTCCGGTCGTACACCTGGGGGAGGACCGGGTGGCGGTGGCCGCCGCCGACCGGCGGGGGCTGCTCGCCACGGTCGCCGGCTGCCTGGCCCTGCACCGGCTGGAGGTGATCTCCGCGGACGCCGCCACCGTCGACGGCCGGGCCCTGGTCGAGTGCCGGGTGCAGCCGCGCTACGGGCTGGCCCCCGATCCGATCGCGCTCGGCGCCGACCTGCGTCGCGCGGTCGGCGGCGACGTGTCGGTCATCCAGCGGCTGCGGGGCCGGGCGTTGGCGGCCCGGAGCCGGGGCGCGGCCCCCCGGGTGGTCTGGCACCGGGAGGCGGCCACCGACGCGGTGCTGCTGGAGTTGCGGGCCGCCGACGCGGCCGGCCTGCTCTACCGGGTCACCTGCGCGCTGGACGAGGCCGGCGCCCAGGTGCGCGCCGCCCGGATCTCCACCCTCGGCGGCGACGTGGTCGACGCGTTCTACCTGGTCGGCGGCTGGCCCCCCGACGAGCAGCGCGCCCGCATCGAGGCCGCCGTGCTCGCCGCGGTGTAAGGAAGGGCCCCCTCTTAACGCCTCCGGTAGAGAAACGCGCCCCGCTCGACATCGGAGCTACGCCCGCTGACGTACGCGGGGAGCCGTCGCCGGGCCGACGCGCCGGAAGGCCGGCGGCGGGACGCTCGACGGCATGAACCTGCCAGTGCAGACCGAAGGGCTCACCAAACGGTACGGCGGCCTGACCGCCGTACGGAATCTCGACCTGACCGTGCGGGCCGGCGAGGTGTACGGCTTCCTCGGCCCCAACGGCGCCGGCAAGACCACCACGCTGCGCATGCTGCTCGGCCTGGTCCGGCCCAGCGCCGGGACGGTACGGCTGCTCGGCCGCACCCCCGGCGCCGGGCGGCTCACCGGCGTCGGCGCGCTGATCGACGGACCGGCGTTCTACCCCTACCTGTCCGGCCGGGACAACCTGCGGGTGATGGCCCGCTACGCCGGGGTCGGCGCGGACCGGGTCGACACGGTGCTGGACCTGGTCGACCTCGCCGGCCGGGCGGGCGACCGGTACGCCGGCTACTCGTTGGGCATGAAGCAGCGGCTCGGGGTGGCCGCCGCGCTGCTGAAGGACCCGCGCCTGCTGATCCTGGACGAGCCCACGAACGGCCTCGACCCGGCCGGCATGGCGGACATGCGGACCCTGATCCGGCGGCTCGGCTCGGCCGGGTCGACGGTGCTGGTCTCCAGTCACCTGCTCGGCGAGGTCGAGCAGGTCTGCGACCGGGTCGGCGTGATCGCCCGGGGCGAGCTGGTGGCCGAGGGCAGCGTCGACGAGCTGCGCGGCGCGGCCGGGCTGCGGTTGCTCGCCGACCCGATGGACGAGGCGGCGAGCCGGGCCCGGGAACTCGTCGGCGCGGACCGGGTACGCGTCGTCGACGGCGGGCTGGAACTGGCTGTCGAGCCGGAACGGGCGGCCTGGCTGAACGCCGAACTGGTCGGCGCCGGGCTCGCCGTGCGCGAGCTGCGGCCCCGGGAGCGGGACCTGGAGCAGATCTTCTTCGACCTGGTGGAAAGAGGTACGGCCGATGTCGCGTAGTTTCCGCGCCGAACTGGTCAAGTTGGTCCGGCGGCCGGCCGTCTGGCTGCTGCTGGCCATCACGCTGGCGCTGTCGCTGATCTTCACCTACCTCTTCCCGTACGCCGGGGCGGCCGGGGGCGCCGACGGCCCGAACACCGACCGGGCGCTGCCCGCCATGCTCCCCGACCACCTGGTCGGCAACTCGATCGGCGGCCTGCCGGTCTTCCTCGGCTCGATCCTGCTGATCCTCGGCGTGCTCACGGTCGGCGGCGAGTACGGCTGGGGCACCTGGAAGACCGTGCTCACCCAGGGGCCGACCCGGATCGAGGTGTACGCCGGCAAGCTGCTCGCCCTCGCGCTCGCCGCGCTGGCCGTGGTGCTCGCCGTGTTCGCGGTCGGCGCGGTGGCCGCCTCGCTCATCGCGTCCGCCGAGGCCCAGCCGGTGCGCTGGCCGTCCGTCGGTGACCTGGTGGTCGGCATCGGCGCGGGGTGGCTCATCGCGACGATGTGGGCCATGCTCGGTGCCGTGCTCGCGGTCGCGTTGCGCGCGGTGGCGCTTCCGGTCGGCCTCGGTCTGGTGTGGATGCTCGCGGTGCAGAACCTGCTCGCCGCGATCGCCGCACCGCTCGTCCACTGGGTGGCGACCGCCCAGCGGGGACTGCCGGGCCCCAACGCCGGTGCGCTGGCGGCGGCGCTGGGCGCGCCCGGGGACACTCCGGGCGTGGCGTCCACCGTCGGCGGCGGGCAGGCGGCCGTGGTGGTGGGCGCGTACCTGGTCGGTTTCGCGGCGGTCGGCGCGGCGCTGCTGCGCCGGCGGGACATCGGCTGAGTCGGGACGGGGGAGTGGACGTGGACCGCGGGCGCGACGACCGGCGGCGGTGGCTGCTCGACGGCCTGCTCTGTGCCGCGCTGCTGGCGATCGGGCTGGCCGGCACCGCGCCGGCCGGGGAGAACCAGGGCGTGCACGCGGGCGGAGTCGCCTACCCGCCGGTGGTGGTGGCGGCGCTCGCGTTGGCGGTACGCCGGCGCTGGCCGCTGCCCACCCTGGCGGTGGTGGTCGCGGCGACCACCGCGTACCTGATGCTCGGCCAGCCGTACGGTCCGATCCTGCTGTCGTTCTTCGTCGCGGTCTACACGGTGGCCGCGCACCTGCCGGTGCGGACCGCGGCGGTGGCCGGCGCGGTCGCGACGGCGGCGCTCGTCGGCCACGTCTTCGTCGGCGTGCGGCCACCCGGCCTGGCCGGTCTGATGCCGGTCGCCGCCTGGGTGGTGGTGCCGTTCGCGGTCGGGGTGTCGGTGCGGCTGAGCCGGGAGGCCGCCGCCCGGAGCCGGACCGACGAGGCGCGCCGGCTGGCCGACGCGGAGCGGCTTCGGGTGGCCCGGGAGGTGCACGACGTGGTGGGCCACGGGCTCGCCGCGATCCACCTCCAGGCCGAGGTCGCGTTGCACCTGCTGGCCCGCCGGCCCGAGCAGGCCGAGGCGGCGCTCACCGCGATCAGCCGGACCAGCAAGGAGGCGCTGGACGAGCTGCGGGTCACGCTCACCGTGGTGCGTCGCGAGGAGATGACCGACGAGCGCGCGCCGGTGCCGGGGCTGGCGCAGCTCGGGCACCTGCGGGAACGGCTGGCCGGCGCCGGGGTGCCGGTCACCGTCGCCACCGACGGCGAGCCGCGCCCGCTGCCGGTGGCGGTGGACCTGGCCGCCTACCGGGTGGCGCAGGAGGCGCTGACGAACGTGCTGCGCCACGCCGGCCCGGCCACCGCCGAGGTCCGCGTCGGCTACCGGCCGGCCGAGGTCACCGTGGAGGTCACCGACACCGGGCGGGGCCGGCCCGCCCCGGTGGACCGGTCCACCGGCTCCGGCCTGGCCGGCATGCGCGAGCGGGTCACCGCGCTCGGCGGTACGTTCGACGCCGGCCCGGCCGCGTCCGGCGGTTTCCGGGTGCTCGCCACGCTGCCCACCGGGGAGGCCACATGATCCGGGTGCTGCTCGCCGACGACCAGGACCTGGTCCGGATCGGGCTGCGGGCGCTGGTGGAGAGCGAGGACGATCTGACCGTGGTCGGGGAGGCGGCGGACGGGCTCGCCGCCGTGGCGGTGGCCCGTCGGGAACGCCCGGACGTGGTGCTGATGGACGTGCGGATGCCCGGTGTGGACGGCATCGAGGCGACGCGCCGTATCGTCGGCGACCCGACGCTTGCCGACACCCGGGTGGTGGTGCTGACCACGTTCGAGCTGGACGAGTACGTGTTCGACGCGCTGCGGCACGGCGCCAGCGGCTTCCTCACCAAGGACACCCGACCGGTCGAGCTGCTGCGGGCGATCCGGCTGGTCGCCGAGGGGGAGGCGTTGCTGTCCCCGTCGGTGACCCGCCGGGTGGTCCGGGAGTTCGCCACGCGGCCGACCCGGGTGCCGCGCCCGCATCCCCGGCTGGACGCGCTCACCGACCGGGAACGGGAGGTGGTGGGGCTGGTCGGCGAGGGGTTGAGCAACGCCGAGATCGCCGAGCGGCTGGTGGTCAGTCCGGCGACCGCGCGTACCCACGTCAGCCGGGCCATGGTGAAGCTGGGCGCCCGGGACCGGGCCCAACTGGTGGTCTTCGCCTACCAGTCGGGCCTGGTCGTCTCCTGAGGCTCCGGCCGGGTCGGAGCGGGGCTACGGGCGGCGGGCTACCCTAACGGTGGGCTGGACAGCCGGCCCGGCCGCTGTGCCCGCCGAAAACGACAAACGGGATGTTCGCGTGTTTGACACCTTGAGTGACCGCCTGTCCGGGATCTTCACCAAGCTCCGCGGCAAGGGTCGGCTCACCGACGCCGACATCGACGCCACCGCGCGCGAGATCCGGATGGCGCTGCTGGAGGCCGACGTCGCCCTGCCGGTGGTCAAGGGCTTCATCGCGAACGTCAAGGAGCGGGCCCGGGGGGCCGAGGTCTCCCAGGCGCTCAACCCGGCCCAGCAGATCGTCAAGATCGTCAACGAGGAGCTGATCAACATCCTCGGCGGCGAGGGGCGGCGGCTCCAGTTCGCCAAGAACCCGCCGACCGTGATCATGCTGGCCGGCCTCCAGGGTTCCGGCAAGACCACCCTCGCCGGCAAGCTGGCCCGCTGGCTCAAGGGCCAGGGGCACCAGCCGCTGCTGGTCGCCGCCGACCTCCAGCGCCCCAACGCCGTCGGGCAGCTCCAGGTGCTCGGTGGGCGCGCCGGCGTCGAGGTGTACGCCCCGGCGCCCGGCAACGGCGTCGGCGACCCGGTGCAGGTGGCCCGCGACTCGATCGAGCACGCCAAGCGGGCCGCCCGCGACATCGTCATCGTGGACACCGCCGGCCGCCTCGGCATCGACGCCGAGATGATGCAGCAGGCCGCGGACATCCGCGACGCGGTCCAGCCCGACGAGGTCGTCTTCGTCATCGACGCGATGGTCGGCCAGGACGCGGTCCGCACCGCCGAGGCGTTCCGCGACGGTGTCGGCATCACCGGCGTGGTCCTGTCCAAGCTCGACGGCGACGCGCGCGGTGGCGCCGCGCTGTCGGTCCGGGAGGTCACCGGCCAGCCGATCCTGTTCGCCTCCACCGGCGAGAAGCTGGAGGACTTCGACGTCTTCCACCCCGACCGGATGGCCAGCCGGATCCTCGGCATGGGCGACGTCCTCACCCTGATCGAGCAGGCCGAGGCGGCCTTCGACTCGGATCAGAAGGAGAAGATGACCGCCAAGCTGATGGGCGGGGAGACCTTCACGCTTGAGGACTTCCTCGATCAGCTCATCGCGGTCCGGCGGATGGGGCCGATCGCCAACGTGCTGGCCATGATGCCCGGCATGGGGCAGATGAAGGACCAGATCGCCGAGCTGGACGACAAGCACTTCGACCGGGTCACCGCGATCATCCGGTCGATGACCCCGGCCGAGCGCACCACCCCGAAGATCATCAACGGTTCCCGGCGGGCCCGCATCGCCAGCGGCTCCGGCGTCACCGTGATGGACGTCAACCAACTGCTCAACCGCTTCGCCGACGCGCAGAAGATGATGAAGCAGATGGGCGGCATGATGGGCCTGCCAGGCGGCGGCCGGCGCAAGGCGACCAAGTCGCCGAAGAACAAGCGCAAGGGCACCAAGGGTGGCAACCGGCCGCGCACCGGGGCCGGCGCGGCGGGCGGCTTCCCCGGCGGCATGCCGCAGCTCCCGCCGGGCCTGGACCCGGGCGACCTGGCCGGCGGCCAGGGTCTGCCGCCCGGCTTCAAGCTGCCGAAGATCGACTTCAACAAGCTCGGCAAGGGCGGCGACAAGGGCCCCCGCTGACGCGTGTCGGTGACGGTGGGCGACGTCGTTCTCTCGTAGGGTGACGTCGCCCCCTGGAAGGAGATGTCAATGACCGCGGCCCCGATCCTGCCGGAGCGGCACGAGTGGACGGTCGACGACCTGGGCGACCTGCCCAAGGACCTTCCGTACGAACTGATCAACGGAAGGTTGATCGTGCCGTCCCCCACCGCCATGCACCAGGACCTGTGTGTCCGCCTGCTGCTCGCGCTCGAAGTCAACTGCCCGCCGGAGTTCCTGGTGAGCATCGACCTGTCCATGCGGGTCGACCGCCGCAACGAGCCGAGGCCGGACGTGGTGGTGATCCGGCGCAAGCACGCCGGTCGCTCGCCGGTCCCGATCGAGGACACGCTGCTGGCGGTGGAGGTCGTCTCCCCGACGTCGCACTTCCGCGACCTCTACGACAAGGCGAGGGTCTACGCCCGCGCCGGGGTCGCCTCCTACTGGGTGGTGGACCCGCAGCACGAGCGGATCGCGCTCACCGAGTACACGCTGGGCGGCGGCACCCGCGAGTACGAGCAGGTGACCCACACCGAGGACCTGTTCGTCACGGAGCGGCCGTGGAAGGTCTCGGTCGACCTGCCGGCCCTGACCGCGCGTCGCAACGACCTGCTGGCCGGCGAGGACGGCTGATCGGGTAGGACTGTGCACATGGCTCTGCATGTGCGCGGCGTGTTCCTCCCCGACGACGAGGTCCGGGACGTCTGGCTGGTCGGCGACCGGGTCACCTTCGAACCGGTGCCGGGCGCCGAGACGGTGGCCGACGGCGGTTTCGTGCTGCCCGGCCTGACCGACGCGCACTGCCACATCGGCATCGCCCGGGGCGGCGCCCCGATCACCTCGCTCGACCAGGCCCGGGAGTTGGCCCGGATCGACCGGGACGCCGGCGTGCTGGCGATCCGCGACGCCGGCTCGCCGTACCCGTACCCCGAGTTGGAGGACGAGCCGGACCTGCCGCGACTGGCCCGCGCGGGCCGGCACGTCGCGCCGCCCAAGCGCTACCTGCGCGACATCGGCGTGGAGGTCGGCGCGGCGGAGGTGGCCGCGACAGTTGCCGCGCAGGTCGCCGCCGGCAACGGCTGGGTCAAGCTGGTCGGCGACTGGATCGACCGCGGGGTGGGCGACCTCGCGCCGGCCTGGGACGCGGACACGATGACCGCGGCGGTCGCCGCCGCGCACGCCGCCGGGGCGCGCGCCGCGGTGCACACGTTCTCCGAGTCGGCCGTCGAGATCATGGTGCGCGCCGGGGTCGACTCGGTCGAGCACGGCACCGGGCTGAGCCTCGACCTGATCGACCTGATGGCCCGGCAGGGCACCGCGCTGGTCCCCACCATGATCAACATTCGGACCTTCGGCCACATCGCCGAGCAGGCCCGGGCGAAGTTCCCCGGGTACGCCGACCACATGCTCGCCCTGCGCGACCGCTTCCCCGAGGTGGTCCGGGCCGCCCACGAGGCGGGCGTGCCGATCTACGTCGGCACCGACGCCGGCGGCGGCATCGACCACGGGCTCGCCGCCGAGGAGATGCTGCTGCTGCACGAGCAGGCCGGGATGGCCGCCGAGGACGTGCTCGCCGCCGCCTCCTGGCGGGCCCGGGAGTGGCTCGGCTTCCCCGGGCTGGTCGAGGGCGGCCTCGCCGACCTGGTGGTCTATCCCGAGGACCCGCGCCGTGACCTGCGGGTGGTGCGGTCGCCCAGCCGGATCGTGCTGCGCGGCCGGGTGGTCCGCTGACCCGTCGGCCGCGCCCCGCCCCGGGCCGCGCCCGGTGGCTCGCTCAGCGTGGCGTGGCGGCGGCGAGGAAGAGGTGCACGGCCAGGTCGGCCAGCTTGTCGGCGGTCTCGTCCACCGGCGCCTGGGGCAGCACGATGTGGCTCACCACCAGCCGGACGATGCTGTCCGCCGCGAACGCCAGCGCCGTCGGGTCGGCCCCCGGCAGGTGCCGCCCCGCCCACTCCCGCAGCGCCGCCGTCGACTCGGCGAGCACCAGGTCGGCGCGGGTGGTCAGGTAGGGCAACAGCTCGTCCGAGCCACCCCGGGCGCTGGTCAGGATCGCCTTGACCAGCGGGTTGTCGGCGGCCGAGGCGAGCGTGCGGCGGATCGCCGCGTACGCGGCCGCGCGCACGTCGGGGCCGTGCTCGTCCAGCGCGGCCCGGACCTCCCCGACGAACCGGTCCACCTCGTGCCGGGCGAGCGCCTCGGCCAGGCCCGCCTTGGTGCCGAACTCGTTGTAGACCGTCTGCCGGCTCACCCCGGCGGCGGTGGCCACCACACCCATCCGGACGCCGTCCCAGCCGCCGGCCACCGCCTGCGCCCGGGCGGCCTCGACGATCGCGTTGCGTGCCTCACCCATAGCCGTCGAAGTCTACGGCCCGCCGGGGTCACCCGGCGCGGCCCGGCTCCCCGGCGCAGCGGCGGGTCACGCAGCGCATAGGATGTGCGGTCATGGCACGCGTGCTCACTCCCCGTGCGGAGGACTTTCCCCGCTGGTACCAGGACCTGATCGCCAAGGCGAAGCTGGCCGACAACGGCCCGGTTCGGGGCACCATGGTCATCCGACCGGCCGGCTACGCCATCTGGGAGCGGATGCAGGCCGAGATGGACTCCCGGATCAAGGCGGCCGGCGCGGAGAACGCGTACTTCCCGCTGTTCATCCCGGAGAGCTACCTCAAGCGCGAGGCCGAGCACGTCGAGGGCTTCTCGCCGGAGCTGGCCGTGGTCACCCACGGCGGTGGCAAGCAGCTCGCCGAGCCGGTGGTGGTCCGCCCCACCAGCGAGACGGTGATCGGCGAGTTCATGGCCAAGTGGATCGACTCCTACCGGGACCTGCCGCTGCTGCTCAACCAGTGGGCCAACGTGGTCCGCTGGGAGCTGCGCCCGCGGATCTTCCTGCGCACCAGCGAGTTCCTCTGGCAGGAGGGGCACACCGCGCACGCGACCCGCGAGGACGCCCGCGCCTACGCCCGGCGGATCCTGCACGAGGCGTACGAGGACCTGATGGTCACCGTGCTGGGCATCCCGGTGGTGGTCGGCCTGAAGACCGCCCGGGAGCGCTTCGCCGGCGCCACCGCCACCTACACGTGCGAGGGCATGATGGGTGACGGCAAGGCGCTGCAGATGGGCACCAGCCACGAGCTGGGCCAGAACTTCGCCAAGGCGTTCGACATCAGCTACTCCTCGGCCGAGGGCGGCCGGGAGCACGCGTGGACCACCTCCTGGGGCACTTCCACCCGGATGCTCGGCGGTCTGATCATGTGCCACGGCGACGACAACGGGCTGCGGGTGCCGCCGAAGCTGGCGCCGGTCCAGGCGTACGTGATGGTCGTCAAGGACGGCGAGGGCGTCGGTGAGGCGGCCCGAAAGCTTGTCGACGCGCTGCGCGACGCGGGCGTCCGGGTCGGGCTGGACGACCGGACCGACACCGCGTTCGGCCGCCGCGCCGTCGACGCCGAGCTGCGCGGCTACCCGGTCCGGGTCGAGGTCGGCCCGCGCGACCTGGCCGCCGGCAACGCGGTGGTGGTCCGGCGCACGGACGGCTCGAAGGCCCCCACGCCGGTCGCCGACGTGGTCGACGCGGTGCTCGCCGCGCTCGACGCCGACCAGCGGGCGCTGCACGACCAGGCGCTGGAGTTCCGCCGGTCCCGCACCGTCGAGGTGTCGACGCTTGCCGAGGCGATCGAGGCGACCGCCACCGGCTGGGCGATGGTGCCGTGGTCGGCGGTCGGCGTCGAGGGTGAGGGCAAGGCGAACGCGCAGGGCGTGACCGTGCGCTGCCTGCTGCGCGCCGACGGCTCGGTGCCGGACACCGAGGACGAGCCCGACCTCGTCGCCATCCTCGCCCGCGCCTACTGAGGTGTAAGGAAGGGCCCCCTGTTAACGCCTCCGGTAGAGGAGGGGGCCCCTTTTAACCACTCGGGGAGGGTGAGCGTGCGGTTCGCGCCAGGGCGGCCGGTCCTGCACCGCAACGTGCGGCACGGGCGGATCGGGTGGGTCCGGTCGGCCCGCGTGGTCTCCGACGACGAGCGCGGACTGCTGCTCTGGGTGGCCCGGGGCGCGCCGGCGGCGCACGAGGTGACCGTGGCCGGCCTGGGCATGCGCGCGGTGCCGTTCGCCGAGTGGATCGTCTCGTCGTACGCCCTGGCGGTCGGCACCTGGAACGGGCCGCCGGTGCTCAAGTTCCTGCCCGTCGGCGCCGCCCACTCGGTGTGGTGGTTCTCCGACGAGCGGGGCCGGTTCAAGAACTGGTACGTGAACCTGGAGGAGCCCGGCGTCCGGTGGGACGACGGTGCGGTGGCCGGGGTCGACATCGTCGACCAGGACCTCGACGTGGTGGTCCATCCGGACCTGACCTGGGAGTGGAAGGACGAGGACGAGTTCGCCGAGCGGCTCGCCTATCCGGAGCACTACTGGGTGCCCGACGAGAAGGCGGTCCGCGCGGAGGGGGAGCGGGTTATTCGGCTCGCCGATGCGGGCGCGTTCCCGTTCGACGGGACGTGGCAGGACTTCACCCCACCGGCGGAATGGGACGTACCGGACGCGCTGCCGCCCGGGTGGGACCGGCCGTCGGCGCGTTGAGCGGGTGTCGTCCGTCACGTCCGGGGCCGATCCCGGCGCCCCTTGCGGGTCCGGTGTGAGAGTTCCGGGCCGGATCTGGCAGAATGGACCGCTGGTATCCGGCGCGCGTCCGGCGCCCTCTAACCCGGGCGCGTCGCCAGTTCACCGAGCAGTCTCCGGCCCAAACCCCACTGTGCCGGTCGGCGCTCACCCGCCACACCGCCCGCACGGGCCGGTGAGATCGCAACAGGAGCGAAACAACTGTGGCCGTAAAGATCCGGCTCCTGCGGATGGGCAAGATCCGCAACCCGCAGTACCGCATCGTCATCGCCGACTCGCGCACCAAGCGTGACGGTCGTGCGATCGAGTTCGTCGGTGTGTACCAGCCGAAGGAAGACCCTTCGGTGATCGAGGTCAAGTCGGAGCGGGTCCAGTACTGGCTGTCCGTCGGCGCTCAGCCGAGCGAGGCCGTGCAGCGCCTGCTGGAGCTGACCGGTGACTGGCAGAAGTTCAAGGGCCTGCCGGCCCCGCCGCCGCTGAAGGTCGCCCCGGAGCGGGCCGACCGCAAGGCGGCGTACGAGGCCGAGGCGAAGGCCGCCGCCGGCGTGGCGGACACCCCCGCCAAGCCGGCCAAGAAGGCCGCCAAGTCGGAGGCCCCGAAGGCGGAGGCCGCCGAGGCGCCGAAGGCGGAGGAGCCCAAGGCCGAGGCGCAGACCGGCGCCGAGTCCGGCGAGCAGGCCTGACATGCCGCTGCGTCCCGCCCTGGAGCACCTGGTCAAGGGAATCGTCGACCACCCGGACGACGTCCGGGTGCGGATGGTCGATTCCCGTCGGGGTAAGCGGCTCGAGGTCCGCGTGCACCCGGAGGATCTCGGCACGGTGATCGGGCGGTCCGGCCGGACCGCCAAGGCGCTGCGCCAGGTGATCGGCTCCATCGGCGGACGTGGGGTACGCGTCGACATCGTCGACTCGTACTGATGCTTCTCGTCGTCGGCCGGATCGGCAAGCCGCACGGCATCCGCGGTGAGGTCACCGTGGAGGTGCGGACCGATGAGCCCGAAGCACGGTTCGCCCCCGGTTCGGTGCTGGTCACCGAGCCGGGGGTGGTCCCGTCCGAGCCCGGCGCCTGGCAGGTGCCGCCGGAGCTGACCGTCGAGTCGGCGCGTTGGCACCAGGGCCGGCTGCTTGTCGTGTTCTCCGGCGTGCCGGACCGCGACGTCGCCGAAGGGCTGCGCAACACGCTCGTCGGCGTGGACAGCGCCGACGTCGACGCCCCGGCGGACCCGGAGGAGTTCCACGACCACCAGTTGGTCGGTCTCGCCGTGGTCACCCCGGACGGGGAGCGACTCGGCGAGGTGGACCGCGTCGACCACGCCCCCGCCTCCGACCTGCTGGTCGTACGGCGTCCCGGTGGGCGCACCGCGCTCATCCCGTTCGTCAAGGCGATCGTGCCCGAGGTGGATCTCGCCGGCGGTCGCGTCGTCGTCGACCCGCCCGGCGGTCTGCTCGACCTGTAGCCGGCTGGAGCCGTCGCATGCGCGTCGACATCGTGTCGATCTTCCCGGAATACTTCGCCCCGCTGGACCTGTCGCTGATCGGCAAGGCCCGCGCGAACGGGCTGCTGCGGCTGGCCGTACACGATCTGCGGACCTGGACCCACGACGTGCACCGCACGGTCGACGACACGCCCTACGGCGGCGGGCCGGGCATGGTCATGCGGCCGGAGCCGTGGGGTGAGGCGCTGGACGCCCTCGCCCCCGACGAGCTGAGCCCGGATGGGCACACGCTGCCCCGGCTGCTCGTGCCGTCGCCGGCAGGTGTCCCGTTCACCCAGGCGATGGCGTACGAGTTGGCCGCCGAGTCGCACCTGCTCTTCGCCTGCGGCCGGTACGAGGGCATCGACCAGCGGGTGCTCGACCACGCGGCGACGCGGATGCCGGTGACCGAGGTCTCCCTCGGCGACTACGTGCTCTTCGGCGGCGAGGTGGCCGTGCTGGTCATCCTGGAGGCGGTCACCCGGCTGCTGCCCGGGGTGCTCGGCAACGCCGGCTCGCTGGACGAGGAGTCGCACGCGCACGGGCTGCTGGAGGCCCCGCTCTACACCAAGCCGGCGACCTGGCGCGGCCTGGACGTGCCCGAGGTGCTCCGCTCCGGCGACCACGCCCGGATCGCCCGCTGGCGGCGCGACGAGTCGCTGCGGCGGACCGCGTCGGGCCGCCCCGACCTGGCCGGCGCGTTGCCCCCGGAGAGCCTGGACGCGCGGGACCGGGCGGCGCTGGACCGGGGCGGATTTTCCCCGCCGCCGGGGCATGTGGCAAAGTAGAGGGGTTGCCGCGTCCGCCCACGCCGTGGGGGGCCGCGAGGGCCCTCGACCGGGGTCGGCGTCGCCGGCCACCACCCGGGGGTCAGAATCACCCGTTCGCGCATCGACTGACGATGCGCCGTGAGCCTCACGAGGACACCGCGATGAACATCCTGGACGCCCTTGACGCCCAGTCGAAGCGCTCCGACCTGCCCGACTTCCGTGCCGGTGACACCGTCAAGGTGCACGCGCGGGTGGTCGAGGGCAGCCGGTCCCGGGTCCAGATCTTCCAGGGCGTCGTGATCCGTCGCCAGGGTGACGGTCTGCGCGAGACCTTCTCCGTTCGCAAGATCAGCTTCGGTGTCGGTGTGGAGCGGACCTACCCGCTGAACAGCCCGGGCATCGACCGGATCGAGATCGTGACCCGCGGTGACGTGCGGCGCGCCAAGCTCTACTACCTGCGCGAGCTGCGCGGCAAGAAGGCCAAGATCAAGGAGCTGCGCGAGAAGTTGCCGACGAACTGACCTTCCCTTCGCCACGCCGCCCGGGCTGCGCGGATGTCGTATCGACCGGATCGCATTACCCTGGTCGGTACGGGCGCAGCCGGACGGCGCGAAGCGGTCCACTGCCGCCCGTGGGGTCTCCGCGAGGAGACTCCCGGGCGGTAGTGTCGTTTCCGCGGACCGGAGAGTGGCATGGTGCAGATGCTTGACGAGGACGGCACCGCCGATCCCTGGCGCCGACGCGCTCGGCGCACCCGCCGGCAGATGCCGCTCTGGCAGGAGCTGCCGCTGCTGCTCGTGGTGGCGTTCTGCCTGGCGGTGCTGATCCGCACCTTCCTGCTCCAGGCCTTCTTCATCCCCTCCGGGTCGATGGAGAACACGCTGCTCGTCGGTGACCGGGTGTTGGTCAACAAGGTCGTCTACGACATGCGCGACCCGATCCGCGGCGAGGTCGTGGTGTTCCGGGGCACCGATCGCTGGGTCGCCCAGGAGGCGCCGGCCCCGCCGACCAACCTGGCCGGGAAGATCGGTCGCACCTTCGGCGACCTGGTCGGGGTCAGCCGGCCCGGCGAGAAGGACTTCATCAAGCGCGTCATCGGGGTGCCCGGCGACAAGGTCTGGTGCTGCGACAAGGGTCGGGTCGTGGTCAACGGCACGCCGCTGGAGGAGCAGGCGTACGTCTCCGAGGACTCCCCGGTCGACCTGCCGCCCAATCCCAAGGAGTGCCGGTCCCGGCAGTTCACCGAGGTGGTGGTGCCGCCGGGGCAGATCTTCGTGATGGGCGACCATCGGCTGGTGTCGCAGGACGCCCGATGTCAGGGGCCGGTGCCCATCGACAACGTGATCGGCCGCGCCTTCATGATCGTCTGGCCGTCCCAGCGGTGGACCGGTCTGCCCGTACCGGAGACCTTCACGGACCTGCCCCGTCCGGACGCCGCGCCGGCGCGACCGGCCCCGGTCGACCCGGACCCGGTCGGCGGCGTCGTCCTGATTATCCCGGTCGCGGCGACGCTGACCGTTCTCGCGGGTTCGGGGCGACTGCGTCGTACCCGGGGACGTAGGCTCCTCCCGTGATTGACGAGCAGACCGAAAAGCCGCGCAGTTCCTTCTGGAAGGAACTGCCCATCCTCCTGGGTGTGGCGATCCTGGTCGCAGTGCTGGTTCGTGCCTTCGTGCTGCAGACCTTCTTCATCCCGTCGCCGTCCATGGAGAACACCCTCAAGATCGACGATCGGGTGCTTGTCAACAAGCTGGTCTACGACTTCCGCTCGCCGCACCGCGGTGAGGTGATCGTCTTCAAGGCGCCCACCGAGTGGAGCGGCAACCCCAACGGCGAGGACTTCATCAAGCGGGTGATCGGCGTCGGGGGCGACCACGTGGTCTGCTGCGACCGGGCCGGCGGCCAGGAGCGGCTGATCATCAACGGCAAGCCGATCGACGAGCCGTTCGTCTTCCCCGGCAACAAGCCCGCCGACCAGGACTTCGACATCACCGTGCCGGCGGGCCGGCTGTGGGTGATGGGCGACCACCGGGAGGCTTCCGGCGACTCGCTGGAGCACTGGCAGCAGTCCGGCGAGGACATCAACGAGGCGACCATCCCGGAGGGCGAGGTCGTCGGTCGGGCCTTCACCATCTTCTGGCCGTTCGGCCGGGCCACCTGGCTGACCGTGCCCAAGCAGTTCGACGGCATCCCGAATCCCTGAGGTCGGCCGGGGACGGCGTGGTCGTCCGTCGGTGGCGTCTGGCAGGCTGGTGCGGTGACCGTCTACACCCCTCGACGCGCGGCCCGGGTGCTGCTCGTCGACGCGGCCGACCGGGTGCTGCTGTTCCACGGCAGTGACCCGGCCCGGCCGGGGCACCGCTACTGGTTCACCCCGGGCGGCGGGCTCGACCCGGGTGAGTCCCCGGCCGAGGGCGCGGCCCGCGAGCTGGCCGAGGAGACCGGCCTGCGGCTGTCTCCGGCCGAGTTGGGCGCGCCGGTCTGGTCCGAGACGGTGGAGTTCCCGTTCGACGGCGTCTGGTACCGCCAGGAGCAGGAGTTCTTCCTCGCCCGGGTGCCCGGCTGGGAGGTCGACACCGCTGGCTTCGACGCGATCGAGCGGGCCACCGTGCACGGGCACCGCTGGTGGACGGTGGCCGAGTTGGCCGACACCACCGAGCGCTACTACCCGCCGGACCTGCCCGCCCGGCTCGGTCGGGTGCTGACCGGAGATGACGCGTGCTGACCCCGCCGCGCACCGTGGTGCGCCGCGAGGGCGGCCTCTACGCGCTGGAGCGGGCCCTGCAGCGCCGTGGCTTCCGCCAGGTGGCGGGCGCCGACGAGGCCGGCCGGGGCGCCTGCGCCGGCCCGCTGGTGGCCGCCGCCGCGATCCTGCCCGAGGGACGGCGCGGCGAGATCGACGAGCTGGCCGACTCCAAGCTGCTCACCCCGGCGGCCCGGGAACGGGTCTACCAGGAGGTGGTGGCGCGGGCTCTGGCATACGCCGTGGTGGTCGTGCCGGCCGAGGAGGTGGACGCGCGCGGGCTGCACGTGTGCAACCTCGCCGCGATGCGCCGGGCGCTCGCCTCGCTCGCCACCCGCCCCGACTACGTGCTGACCGACGGCTTCGGTGTGGACGGGCTCGACGTGCCGGGGCTGGCGGTGTGGAAGGGCGACCGGGTGGCGGCCTGCGTCGCGGCCGCGAGCGTGCTCGCCAAGGTCACCCGAGACCGGATCATGGTGGAGCTGGACGGGCGGTTCCCCGGCTACGGCTTCGCCGAGCACAAGGGTTACATCACGGCCGAGCACAGCGCCGCGCTGCGCGAGCGGGGGCCGTGCCGGGAGCACCGCTTCTCGTACGTGAACGTGGCCGCCGTCTCCGGGCGGGAGGAGCGGCCGCCCCGGGCCCGCCGGCCGGTGGGGCGGGAGGAGGAGGCGGCGCTCTTCGGGCGTCCGGACGAGCCGATGGAGCACTCCGGCGCGCCAGGGGGTACCGTCGGCGTGGCGTTGGGCGAGCAGCCTCGACCTCCGGCGTCGGTGGGGGAAGATGTGGTCATGGAAGGCGGAGTGCGATGAGCGCGGAAGATCTCGAGAAGTACGAGACCGAGATGGAGCTGCAGCTCTACCGGGAGTACCGCGACATTGTCCGCCAGTTCTCCTACGTGGTGGAGACGGAGCGCCGCTTCTACCTGGCCAACCAGGTCGACCTGCACGTCCGCAACTCCGACGGCGAGGTCTACTTCGAGGTCGAGATGCATGACGCCTGGGTGTGGGACATGTACCGTCCCGCCCGTTTCGTGAAGAACGTCCGAGTGATGACGTTCAAGGACGTCAATGTGGAAGAGCTCGAAAAGCCCGACATCTCGCTTCCCGCAGATTCCGGATTCGGCGGCTGAGCGCGGCGGGCCCGCACCGCCCGCCGCCCCGACGGCGGATCACTCCGCCGGCACCACCACCACGACCCGCTGCACCAGGTTGTTCGCGAACCCGCCCCGGTTCCACGGCTGCTCGACCGGCTGGGTCCGCCCCGAGGCGTCCGTCGCCCGGGCCCCCAGCACCCAGCGCCCCGGCTCCGCCGTCCACGCCACCGACCACCGGCGCCACCCCCACCCGTCCCCGGTGGGCTCGTCCAGACGCGCCGGCACCCACGTGTCACCGCCGTCGACAGTCACCTCGACCGACGTCACCGGGCCGTACCCGGACCAGGCCCGGCCGTCCACCGTGCACGGACCGGGCCGCAGCACCCGGGCCCGGGACATGAAGTCCGGGAAGCCGGGCGGACGCACCAGGGCGCGCGGCTCGATCCGGGTCACCGGCACCCCCGGATCGTCGGCGTCGCGCCGCAGCCGGTAGGCCACCGCGTTCTGGTAGCCGGCGAACGGCTCGGTCGACACCCGGATGTCCCGCAGCCACTTCACGTGCGCCATGCCGTACCACCCCGGCACGATCAGCCGCAGCGGCGCGCCGTGCTGCGGCAGCAGCGGAGCGCCGTTCATCTCGTACGCCAGCAGCACCTCCTCGCGCAGCGCGTCGGCCACCGGCAGCGCCCGCTGGTAGTCCTGCTCGACGCCGCGCTCCACCCCGTGGTCCGCGCCAGTGAACACGACGTCCACCGCGTCGTCGGCCAGGCCCGCCTCGCGCAGCAGCGGGGCCAGCGGGGTGCCCGTCCACTCCGCGTTGCCCACCGCCTCCACCAGCCACGGCTGGCTGACCGGGCGCGGGTGCAGCAGCGCCCGGCCGTTGCCGGCACACTCCAACGTGACCTGACGGGTGACCCGGGGCCGCTCCCGCAACGCCGCCAGATCCAGCCGGAGCGGGCGTGCGACCGCCCCGGCGACGGTCAGCGAGTGCGCGTCCGGGTCGACGTCCGGGATGTCGTAGTGGATCAGCAGGTAGTGCAGGCCCGCCGGGGTCACGTCGTAGCGCAACGCCTCCAGCGGGATGCCGTGGTTGCGCGCGGCGAGCTGAAGCTCCTCGGCGCTGATCGCCTCGTCCGGCCCGGCCACCCGGGCGGGCCGACTGATGTCGTCCACTGTGGTCATCGCCGCTCCAACTCGTCGTAGCCCACGAACTCGAACATCCGCGCGCCCCTCGCCAGCGGCCGGGGCGGGCCGGTGAACCGGTGCGCGCCGACGCCCACGCCGTCGGCCGGACTGCTCACCGCGACCGGCACGAAACCCTCCTCGGCGAACCAGTCGCAGATGGCGGGCACCAGGTCCGGCTCGCGGCGGTGCCGGGTCCACAGCACCGTGCCGCCGGTGGCGCAGAGCGACGCGCAGTGCCGCACCGTCGACCTGATGTCGTCGTCGGGGATGTTGCCGAAGACGCCGCACACCAGCACCAGATCCGCCGGCGCCAGGTCGGCGTACCCGTCGGTCACCGCCGCGTCGCCGGTCACCACCTCCACGCCGGTCAGCCCCGCCTCGGCGACCGCCCGGCGGGCCACCTCGGTGTTGCGCGGATCCAACTCGACCAGCCGAGCGGTCACCTCGCCGCCGCGCGGGTGGGTGGCCAGCACGGGAACCAGGTCGCGCCCCTGGCCGGCGCAGAGGCTTATCGCGCGCAGCGGGCCGGGCGGCGCGGCGTCCAGCGCCTCGGCGATGCGCCGCCGCACCTCGACGAGCCGTCGGGACAGCGCGGAGTCGGGCCGGTCGTAGTCACGGTGCCAGTCGAGCCAGTCCTTCGTCACGCGGCCAGCATAGGTGGCCCGGCCTTAGCAGATCCGTCCCGAATTCGGGCGGCGTCCACAACCCGCGGTTGTCCACAGTGCCACTCCCGCCGGGGCGCGCGGACCCGACCCCGGCTGGCAGAGTGCGCGGCATGAGGATCCCGCTCGGCCCCGCACTGCTCCTGCTCCTCGTGGAAGGCCTGACCGCCGGGTCCGCCGCCTCACCTGCCGACCCCGCGTCGACCCCGGCGCCGCCGCCGGCCGTGGGCCGGGCGCCGTCGTCGGCGGGGCCGGTCCCGGCCGTGGCCCTGCCGCCCGCCGCGGCGCGCTTCCGGTGGCCGCTGCCCGGCCGACCCCGGCCGGCGCGGCGGTTCGACCCGCCACCGGAGCCCTGGCTGCCCGGCCACCGGGGCGTCGACCTGGCGGCCGGACCGGGCGCCGAGGTCCGCGCCGCGGGCGCCGGCACGGTCCTCTTCGCCGGTCCGGTGGCCGGCCGCACGGTGATCACCGTCGGCCACCACGACGGGCTGCGCACCACCTACGAGCCGGTCCGGCCCCGCCTCGCCGCCGGCGACCGGGTCGACGCCGGCACCCCGATCGGCGACCTGCTCCCCGGGCACCCCGGCTGCGCCGCCCCGGCGTGCCTGCACTGGGGGCTGCGCCGGGGCGACGACTATCTGGACCCGCTCGCCCTGCTCGGGCTGGGCCGGGTCCGCCTGCTCCCGTCCGGCCCGGCTGATCCGGGCACCGGGAGGCGGACCGCTCAGCGCCCGGCGAGCAGCGAGGGCAGCCGCGCGGCCAGCCGGTCGTACTCCTCGGGGGTGTTGTAGACCTGGCCGCACAGCCGCAGGTAGCCGCGCCCGTTCCAGCCGGCGACCGACACCTCCGCGCCCAGCCGGTCGGCGATCTCGGTCCGCAGCGCCCGGGCGGCGTCCAGCGTCGTCGCGACACCCGGCGGCAGCGGCACCAGTCGCATGGCGACCGCCGGTCCGCCGGGCGCCGGCAGCCGCTCCGGCGCCACCCCCAGCGCGTCCCCGACGACCCGTTGCCCGTACGCGGCAAGCGCCGCGTTGTGCGCGCGGACCCGGTCCACGCCGAGGCTGCGCAGCGTGAACACGCCGATCGGCGCGGCCAGCCAACCGGTGTAGTCGAGCGTGGCCTGCCACTCGACCCGGGTCGGGAAGGCGCTGGCCTGCTCCCACGAGACGACGAGCGGCTGGACCCGCTCCCGCCACGGCTCCGCCACCACCAGCGCGGCGGTGCCGCGCGGCGCGTACGCCCACTTGTGCAGGTTGCCGACCCAGAAGTCGGCGCCGACCGAGGTCACCGAGGCCGGCAGCATGCCCGGCGCGTGCGCCGCGTCCACCAGCACCGGCACGCCCCGCTCCCGGGCCACCGCGACGAGCGCCGCCGCCGGGAACAGCCGGGCGGTCGGCGAGGTGAGCTGGTCGACGATCAGCAGCCGGGTCCGCCCCGGGCGCAGCGCGGCCCGCACGATCTCGACCACCTCCTCGTCGGTGGCGCCCAACGGCACGGCCACGGTGCGGGACACCGCCTGGGTCCGCTCGCACTCCCGGGCCACCGAGAGGGCGACCGCGCCGTAGCCGTGGTCGGTGGTCAGCACCTCGTCCCCGGGGCGCAGCGCCAGCGACTGCAACACCACTGCCGCGCCGGCGGTGACGTTGCCGACCAGGGCGGTGCCGTCCGGGTCGGCGCCGAGGAAGGTGGCCAGGTGCCGCCGGGCATGGGCGATCCGGTCGACCAGCCCCTGGGTGAAGAACCGCAGCGGGTTGGACTCCATCTCGTCCCGCAGGCGCTGCTGGGCGCGCTGCACGGGGATCGGCACGGCGCCGAACGAGCCGTGGTTGAGGTGGCTGACGGACGGGTCGAGGGAGAAGAGCAGCCGAGCCCCGGGAATCGGCTCGGGCGGCTGCGGCACCGTCATCCGTCGATCCTAGCCCGCCGTCGATCATCCCCTCGCCGCTTCGGTCAGGCCCGGGGATGCGCCTGCCGGTAGGCCGCCCGCAGTCGCTCGACCGAGACGTGCGTGTAGATCTGGGTGCTGGCCAGCGACGAGTGCCCGAGCAGCTCCTGGACGGCCCGCAGGTCCGCGCCGCCCTCGAGCAGGTGGGTGGCGGCCGAGTGACGCAGCCCGTGCGGGGTCACCCGGGGCACCCCGGCCGTCCCGGCCCACCCGGCGACGATCCGGCGCGCGGTGGTCGGGTTGAGCCGCCCGCCCCGCGCGCCGAGCAGCAGCGCCCGTCCCGAGCCGGGCACCGCCAGCGCCGGCCGGCCGTCGGCCAGCCACGCGTCGAGCGCCCGCTGTGCCGGCACCCCGTACGGCACCGCGCGCTCCCGACCGCCCTTGCCCAGCACGCGTACCACCCGGCGGGCCTGGTCGACGTCCGCGACGTCGAGCCCGCAGGCCTCGCTGATCCGCACCCCGGTGCCGTAGAGCAGTTCGAGCAGCAACCGGTCCCGCAGCAGCACCGCGTCCGGCGCCGCGTCGCCGTCCGGCACGGCGGTGGCTGCCGTGTCCCCGTGCGCCGTCCCGCCGCCGTCCGCCGCCCGGCCGGCGGTGTCGCCTGTGTCGCCAGGCGTCGCGCTGGTGTCCGTCGCCCGGCCGGCCGTGTCGCCGGCGTCCGTCGTCCGGCCGGCCCGGGTCGGTGCGTCCATCAGGGCGGCCGCCTGGTCGGCGCGCAGGACGGTGGGCAGCTCCCGGTGGGCCCGTGGGCTGGCCAGCGGCGCGGCGACGTCGGCGGGGAGCAGGCCGGCCCGGTGCGCCCACGCGCTGAACGTGCGGGCGGCGGCGGCCCGCCGGGCCATCGTCGACCGGGCCGTCCCCGTCGTCCGCTGCTTCGCCAGCCAGCTCCGCAACACCCCGAGGTCGAGCTCGGGCAGGTCGGTGCAGCCCATCCGCACGGCGTGGTCCAGCAGGGAGACGAGATCCGTGACGTAGGCCCGGACGGTGTGCGTGGACCGGTTGCGCACCCGGGACAGATGGTCGGCGAAGTCGTCCACCGCCTCGCGCATCGGTGCCGGCAGCTCCTCGTGCGCGGCCCGGGTGCTCCGCCGCCGCTCAGCCACCGGACGGCTCCGCGCGGGTCCGGTGCGTGTGGTGGCGCCGACCGAGGCGGGAGCTGTCGCCGGACACCGGTCCAGACTACGGGCCGAGCCGGCCGGACGGCCCGCCCGCCACCGCCGACGTCGGATCCCGGGGGCGTGCGTCGCCGCCCGGACGACGAACGGCGCGCCCGGGACCGGCTGCCGTGCCGCCGCGCCGAACGGGGTGGCAGAAAGGGCCGTGGACAGGGGAAACTCGAGTCGCTGAGACGGTGACGCCGGCGCGAGAAGGGACCCGGGCGTGGGAGTGGATGCCGTGCTCTACCGGCGGGTGCGCGCCGGCACGGACCGCCGCCGGTCGTCGTACGTGTCGATCGAGGTGGTGGCCGACCGGCAGGACGTGCTGCTCGACCTGCTCACCCGGGTGCGGGGTGGCGGGCGCACCCCGATGTTGGATCGCGTCGCGCCTCTCGGCGAGCTGACCGTGGACGCCGAACAGGTGCCGCACCTGCTCACCGAGCTGCGCTGCCTGCTGGAGGCGGCCCGCGCGCCGCAGGAGGTCGACCAGATCCGCCGGCTGGCCCGGCTCGCCCACCGCTGCCGGGAGGGCCGCGACGTCGAGCTGCGGTTCGAGGGCGACTGAACCGCTCACCTGTCGGTCCGGGCGGGTGGCGCGAGCGCGTAGCCGCCGTCGCGGCGTACCACCAGGGCCAACTCCTCCAGCATGGACAGTTTCCGCATCGCGGTGCGCAGGTCCACGCCGGCCCGTGTCGCGACGGCCTCCAGGTCGAGCGTCCGGCGGCGGGGCAGCGCCTCCAACACCTGGGTCGCGTCGTCGTCGAGCCGGTCCCGCGGGAGTTCCGGGGCCCGCGCGAGCGGCGCCAGGTCGTCCCCGATCCGGCCGACCTCCTCCAGCACGTGCGCAACGCCGGTGACCAGCCGGGCGCCCGGCCTCTCGCGGAGCACCTGGTGCCCGCCCACGGACATGGCCGAGGTCACCGGCCCGGGCACCACCATCGCCGGGCGCGCCAGGCCGAGCGCCCGGTTGAGGGTCTGGGTGGCGCCGCTGCGGGCGGCCGCCTCGACCAGCACGGTGCCCCGGGTCGCCGCCGCGATGACCCGGTTGCGGACGAGGAAGCGTGGCCGCAGCGGCTCGGCGCCCGGCATCCACTCGCTCACCAGCAGGCCGGTCTCCGCGATCCGGTCGAACAGCGCGGTGTTGCCCATCGGGTAGGGGCGGTCCAGGCCGCAGGCCAGCACCGCGACCGTGCGCCCGCCCGCGGTCAGCGCCCCGCGGTGCGCCGCCGAGTCGATGCCGAACGCCCCGCCGGAGACCACCGTCCACTCCCGGTCGGCGAGCCCGTAGCCCAGCTCGGTGGCGACGTGCGTGCCGTAGGGGGTGGCCGCACGGGCGCCGACCACGGCCACCGAGCGGTCCAGCGCGTCGCCGAGCGGCCAGGCTCCGCGTACCCAGAAGCAGAGCGGCGGGTCGGTCTCCACGTCGACCCGCCGGACGGCCTCGGGCAGGACCAGGTCGCGCAGCTCGGCGACCTGCGCCGGCCACTCGTCGTCCTCCGGGGTGACCAGCCGCGCGCCGAGCCGCTCCCCGCGTGCCAGTGCCTCCGCCGCGACCGCGACCGCGTCGCCGGCCGCCGTGCGCGCCGCCACCGCCGCCCGGAGCGTCCGGTCCGGTGCGCCGCCGGCCAGCAGCCGGTCCAGCGCGGCCACCGGGCCGAGCCGGTCGACGAGCCGGTGGACCGACCGGGTGCCCGGCTCGGCGAGCCAGGTCAGCGCCACCCGGGCCATCCTGCGGTCGTCGATGCCCGTCACGTGCCCTCTCCCGTCCTGAAGTGGATGGCTTCCTCGATGTCCCGCGTGTCGGGTCGGTCCCGCCCGTCCAGGTCGGCGACGGTCCAGGAGAGCCGGAATATGCAAGACTTGCTGATGTGAAAGCCTTGATTTACTGCCGACAGAGCCTCGACAAGGACGGCGACGAACTCGCTGTGACCCGCCAACTCGACGACGGCAGGCAGCTCGCCCGCCTCCGAGGATGGCACGTCGTGCGTGAGCTAGTCGAGAACGACGTCTCCGCAGCCGGCCGCCACAAGCGCCCCCAGTTCGAACAGGTGCTGTCCTCCATCGAGGCCGGCGAGGTCAAAGCGGTCATCTGCTGGGACATGTCCCGGCTCTCCCGCAACCGCCGCGACACGCTGCGGCTGCTTGAGGCCGGCGAGAAGGCACGCATCGTCCTCGCGTTCGTGCGCGGCAGCGACCTCGACCTGTCCACCCCCAGCGGCGCACTCATCGCCGACGTGCTGTCTGCCGTCAGCCGCAACGAAATCAAGGTCAAGAGCGATCGGCAGCAGGCCGCCAACCGGCAGGCCGCCGAGCAGGGCCGGAGGGTGGGTGGGCGCCGCCCTTTCGGCTACGGCCCGGTCATCGGGCATGAGCAGGTCGTCAACAAGCTGACCGGGGAGGTGGAGTCGCGCGAGATCCGCGACTTCAACGCGGAGCTGCCCGAAGAGGCGACCGCGCTGCGCGACGCCTACAAGGATGTGCTTCGTGGTGTGCCGCTCGGCCGGATCGTCCGCGCCTGGAATGAGCGCGGGTTGACCACCACGCAGCGCGGCCGGGACGGGCAGCCGGCGAAGTGGTCCACCCCGTCGCTGCGCGCGGTGCTGCTCAACCCACGCAACGCCGGGTTGCGGTACCACGTCGACGCGGAGAAGCGGGGGGCCGTGCACCCCATCCGGGCAAGGCTCGAAAGCATCGTCGGCCCCGCCACCTGGCCCGCCATCGTGCGGGAAGAGACGTGGCGGGCGGTCGTCGACATCCTCACCGACCCCAGCCGAACCAGCCCGGGACGCACCGGCCGGCGGATGCTCTCCGGCCTTGGACTCTGCGGCGTCTGCGAGGCGACCGTCCACGCTGGCGGCGGGCAGAACCGGCAGCCCGGATACCGATGCTCCGCCGACTACGGGCACGTGAGCCGCCGCGCCCAGCCGGTCGACGACTGGGTCGGGCAGGTGGTCATCGCGTGGCTGAGCCGCCCCGACGCCTCCAAGTACCTGCTGCAAGAGGAGGAAGACGACCCGGGCGAGACGCGCACGGAGGTGCGGCGGCTGCGGAAGCGTCTCAACGGCCTGGCCGCGCTGCATGCGTCCGATGAGATCGACGACGAGCAGTTGCGCACCGGCACGCGAACGCTGCGCAAGAGGATCGCCGAGATGGAGCGGACGCTGGTCCGGTCGGAGCGTGCGTCGGTGTTGGAGCCGCTGATCAACGCCCCGGATGTCGAGGCGGCGTGGGAGTCGATGGACGTCGACCGGCGCCGGGCGGTGGTCGAGCACCTGATGGTCGTGAAGATCATGCCGCCGGGGCGGGGGACTCGGACGTTCCGGCCGGAGTCGGTGGTGATCACCCCGAAAACAGCCGGGGAATCGTGATGGCTGTGATGTGCCGCACGTCGGTGGGGGGAGTGGTCGAGTGGAAGGGGGTGCGACGCGGCGGCTGGGTCTGCCGCCACCGGCGGGATCGACGGACGATGCCTGCTGGCCGGCCCGGCGCGAGGCGGTACCCCACTGGTCTGCCTGTGTGTTCCCCTCTGTGGTGCCGCCCGGGTGGGCCCGCGGTCACTTGGGGGGAATTACGGGGCTTGGAAAGGTGGAGAATGGAAGCGCACCGTGACGACAACTCTGGAAAACAGAAACGTCGACCGATCGATGTCTCTGGGATTCGGCATTCACAGCGAACAGGCAATTTCGGCCAGTGTCGATGGATGGTCGAACGACGAGGGTGCCTGAGTGGACACCTCCACCTAGATCATTGTTACACAGGGTAGTGAAGCCTTGATGAGTGCCGATGCCCCGGGGTGCGCGCCCGCCATGTATCACCCGTGGGACGAGCGGGTAGGAACACCATCGAGGATCGCTAATCTTCGCACCTGCAAGCCGACATTCATGTCCCGACGACAACACCAGTGCAGGCCAGTACAGGACAGTGCAAGCCAGTGCAGGACAGTGCAATGGGTGCCGGCCATGGCGCACGCTCCGTGACAGCACAGCTTGACGGACCTCGTGTGATCGCTAAGCTTGACTGTGAGCGAAGGGCCGAAAAACTGGTCCTGTAAGTCAAGCCCCAAGCGTGCGCATGCGTACGCGGCCTCGAATTCGAGGCGTCACAAAAAGCGACAGGACCGAGCTTAAGCCCGGCCCTGTCACCCGTTATCAACCACCGCCTCGGCGGTGATCGGGCCGGTAGTGGACTCCTACCTCCACGCCAGCCACTCCAAACTCTACGGAGTTCGGAGCCCGTGCATCAACGACAGCCCCCGGCTGTCCGCGAAATGTCACAGGCGATCACCGCGAGGCACCCCATCGAAGGGACCTCGCCCCATGCCTGCCAGCCCCGATCCGCACGTCCGGCACTACGCCGCCGTCATCGGCGGCCTCGCCAACGCCGCCGGTAAGACCCGCACCGAGCACGAGGCCGCCATGGCGCACGCCCGCGCCGCCCAGCTCAAGGCCATCGAACGGAACATCGACCCCGACGGCCGGCTCGCCGCCACCGACCCGCACGAGCTGGCGCGTCTCGTCGACCTGGCCCGCCGCGAACGGTTCGCCCGCATGGGTCTCCGCTCCGCCCAGGCGCGCGCCCAGCGCCGCAGTGAGGCCGCCGCAGCGGGTGCCCTGTGAGCCCGGAGCAGATGCGGGAGGCTGCCCGCGCCCTGGTCGCTGACTGGCCCGCCCCGTCGGCCGAGCAGATGGCCGACGTCGCCGCGCTGATGCGGCCGTATCTCGTGGTCGAGGCTCCGTCTCGGCGTCGGCAGCCTGCGCGCATTCCCGCGCAGCGCGCCGCCTGACCTTTCCCTGAACGCCGAAAAACCCGGCCGCTTTTGGGAGGGCGCCGGGTTTCTCGTTGATCGATGTGGATGGATCAATGATAAACGACTTCGGGCGGCACGCGCAAGGCGACAACCGCCACAGCAAGGCATCCGACACCTCCGACAGCCAGCCGGAGAGCCTGCTCGACCTCCTTCGTGATGCCGCCGGCATCACCCCAGAGAACGACACCGACCAGGCGCTCACCCTGGCCGAGCAGTTCGAGGCGTACTGCGCCAACAACCCGGTCGTCTACGACGTGATGGTGCGGCTCTGCCGTCAGTGGGTTCGCCAGTTCACCGGCGCCCGGCTCGGCGTGCGCGCACTGGTCGAGAAGTCGCGGTGGGAGGTCCGGTTCGCCACCAAGGACCCCCATTACAAGGTCAACAACAACTGGTCGGCGTGGTACGGGCGTTTGATCATGTACCGCGAGCCGGGCATGGCTGGGCTGTTCGAGCTGCGTCGGGCGCCCGACGCCGACGCGTGGATCAGGCAACTCGCTTTCCGCGAGGGTCGCTCGGCGGAGCTTCCCCGGCTCATGGGCTGGACGCTGCCCGACGACGAGACGGGGCGTGCCGCGTGAGCCACCTCGACCCGGACGTCACCGCCCGCGCCATCACCGCCCTCACCAGCGGACAGGAAACCTACACCGCCGGGCAGGTCGCCTACCTGCTCGCCCTCGCCCTCAACGTCGACACCGGCGAGCCGCACGACGACCAGGTGGCCGTCAACCTCGCCTACCAGGCCGGTCACGCAGCCGGCTTCGACGCCGGGGAGGAGGCCGCCTACGCGGAGGTTCACGCCGACCTGCGGTACGCGCTCGGCGGCCCGGAGGCGAAGACCATGCGCGAGGCGGTCCAGATCGCCCAGGCCGACCTGCTGCGCCGGGAGCACATCCGCTTCCGGGAGCAGAACCGGCAGCCGTACCCACTGCGCCTCGACGACCCGACGTGGCCGCCCGTCACCGTGCCCGGCACCGTCACCGACCCGAAGGCCATCCGCGGCGTGTGGCCGTGCCACTGCCCCCGCACCCGCGACGGCAGCCACGTCAACCCGCCCGATGGCGACCCCAACTACTGGGCGCAGCCCCGCAAGCCGCGCCGACACCTCCAGGCGGTGGCATGACCCAGGCAGCCGAAGACCGCCACCTCACCGTCCTCCCCGGTGGCGGCGACACCGAATCCGCGAAGGCCAAGGCCGCCCGGGAAGTCCAGGAACGGCACCTCGCCCGCCAGAAGGAGAAGGAGGAGAAGGCCGCCCTCGCCGAAAAGCAGCGCCAGCAAATCGAGGCGCGACGGAAGCAGGTCGCCGCCGACCCTCGACCTCACATCGAGTTGGGCACCGACCCCGAGTCGATCCGGGCACTCACCCGCGCCATCGACACGCGCGCCCTGCCCGACACGTACGTGCGGGCCGGTGCCGTCGTGGTGGTCGAAACGCCGTCTGGGGCCATCGAAGACGACGACGAGCCGGCGCAGATCATCAGCGCCGTCGACCCGACCCGCCTGTCCCGGATCCTCGCCGATGCCACCTACACCTACGAGTTGGAGAAGCGGAAACTCGCCGACGGGACCGTTGAGTTCCTGGAAGTGGAGTCCACCCCGAAGCAGCACCTCGCTGCGGCGGCGCTGTCCTCCGCGCGGTGGAACGGGCTGCCGGTGCTTCACGGCATCGTCACCACGCCGCTGTTCCGCCCCGATGGCACCCTCATTCAGGAGCCCGGCTACGACGAAGCCACGAAGGTCATTTACGCGCCGAAGCTGAACATTGCCCGCGTGCCCGACCAGCCCACCGCCGAGCAGATCGACGCCGCGAAGGCGTTCATCCTCGGGAAGCTGCTCGCCAACTTCCCGTGGGTCAGTTGCTCCCGCGCCAACTACATCGGCGCGCTCGTCGCCCCGCTCGTCCGCCACTACCTCGGCGGGGTGCTGGTGCCGCTGATCGCCATCGACGCCGCCTCACCCGGCACCGGCAAGTCGCTGCTCGCCCTCATCATGACCAAGGCGCACTCCGGTCACATCCGGCCGTGGGTCAGCGACGACGTGGAACTCCGCAAGGCCATCACGTCGATCCTGGTCGACAGCGGCGGCGCCGTCGTCTGCCTCGACAACGTCGGCAAGGGCGAAACCGTCGACCAGCCGTGCCTGTCTTCGATGCTCACCGCCTCCGCCTGGTCGGATCGGCTGCTCGGCGCGTCCACCAGCGTCAAGGTGCCCAACGACCGGGTGTGGATGGTCACCGGCAACAACCTGTCCATCGGCGGCGACAACCCGTCCCGCACCGTGCCCGTTAAGGTCGACGCGCGGACCCCCAACCCGGACATGCGGCCGTCCTCCGAATTCGCGCTCGGCGACTTGGAGGAGTGGCTGACCGACCCGGCGCACCGAGCCGAGGTGCTGCACCACCTGCTCGTGCTCGTCCGCGGATGGATCGTCGCCGGCGCCAACCGCATCGAGACACCGATGCGGACGTTCACCCCGTGGGCGTCCGCCACCGCCGGGTTCCTCGACTGGATGGGTGAAACCGGGTTCATGACCAACCGGGACACCCTGCTGGAGGTCGACGAGGAGGAAGCCCAGTACGGGGCGTTCTACGCCCAGTGGGACCACCTGCACGGCGACAAGCGGCTCACGGCGAGGGAGCTTCACGACTCGGCAATGCCCGACGTCAAGCTGCCATTCGACCAGCGGGACAAGTGGAACGGCGCGTTCCTGGTGCGCAAGAAGGACGGCCAGATCCCGTCCGTCGGCGGCCTCGGGAAGATGCTCGCCGCCGAGATCGGCCGCTACCGGGGCGGGTTCCGCCTCAACGGGTTCTTCAACGCCAAGACGAAGGTGTGGACGTACTCGGTGATCAAGGACGGCGAGCAGATCCCCGAGGACGCCCGGTGACGACCCCGGCGGGGGGTGCGGGGGGTAGGAATTTCCTACCCCCCGCCCACCACCCGCCGGTCACCAGCGTGCGGCGGGGGGTAGGTTCCGGGACCGATTCCTACCCCCCGCCAAATTCCGAACACGAAACACCAGCTCAGGGGCATAAATGCATCGATAAGGCGGGGGATGCGGGTAGTAGAACGCCGATTTCAGCTTCCCGGGACGTGCGCGAGAAAAAACACCCCCCCTGAGATGACCGATACGCACCATATCTGACCGGTTTGGGGAGGGGGGTCTTCTACACGCCCACACGAAAACGGGCCAGAAACGCCCGCCTACTACCCGCATCCCCCGCCTCATCGATGCGTCAGTGAGCCTGACCAGCGCGAACGCCGACAGTGGGCGGCGGGGGGTAGGGAAATCCCACCCCCCGCCAGCCCGAAACCCATCACCCGCAGCACCCGCCACCACCCGACAGGAGCCCGCCATGAACGCCACGTTCGCCCCCAACCCCGCCGTCACGTTCACCGACGTCCGGGTAACCCTCGACGACGGCACCCAGCGGGTCAGCCCCATCGCCGGCTGGCTCACCACCCCCGACCTCGACGGCTTCCCCCAGGTCGAACCGGTGCTGCTCGTCGACGGCCAGCACCTCTGGTCGCTGTCCGGCCTCCGCGAACTGATCGCCCGCGACAACGGGTTTGCCCGCATCGAATACCTGCCCCAGCCGGCCGGGCTCTGACCGCCATCGCCGCACCGATCGCATAGCCATACCGATAGCCAATCCGCCAGGGAGAACACCGCCATGGTCACCGTGACCCGCGCCGGCCGGTACGTGCACTTGCGCTGCGGCTACGGCGGCTCGCTCGACCCCGACGACTGCGACCGACTCGCCGACCAACTCCGCCGGCTCGCCGCCGCCATCCGCCGAGACAATCCCCCGCCCCGCAAGGAGAAGTAGCCGTGGGCCACACGATCAAGGTCAGCACCCGCCCCGACCCCGGCACGCCCGGCCGCACCCGCAGCCCCGGCCAGCGGCTGGCCACCTGCCGGTACCTCACCGGCCGCGGCAACACCACCGACCGGTGCACCGCCGAACCCGTCACCACCCCCGACGACTCGATCGAACTGTGCGCCCGCCACCTCGGCCTGGCCGTCGCCGCGTACAACCGGATCGCCGCCACCATCCAGCAGTAACCCACACCGCACCGCCGGGAGACGCCGATGACCACCCACCCCGCCACCCTCTGGGCCGCCAGCAACTGCTGGAGCCTCCGCCGCGCCTGGGCCGCCGCCCGCAACACGAACACCAGCGACACCCGCGACGGAATCCGCTCCCCCGTCTACGGCACCCGCACCAGCAGCGGCGGGCACGGCGACCCCACCGGCGACCACATCGCCGCCGACGTCGACCACCACACGAACACCGCCCGCACCATCGACGAAGTTCGCGCGAACGTCGACCAGGCGTGGTGGCTGCTCGCCTCCGCCACCCGCGACACACCCATGCCCACCGGCCCCGCCCTCGCCGTCATGAGCCGGCTCATCCCCGCCTGCGACCCGGCCACCGCCCACGAGGTCACCGGCTATCTCGACCGCGCCGACCGGGCGCTACGCCGCACCCTACGTCTCGGCGACGACCACTGGCCGATCCCCGAAAACCCTGCCTGCCCGGCCTGCGGGGTGCGGATGCTGCGCGCCCGAACCTCCAACCCGGACAGCGCACAGTGGCCCGTCATCTGCGCCGCCGGCTGCCTCTGCATCGGCGAGACGTGCCCGTGCGGCATGGACGTCCGGCAGAAGCGGACCGTCCACATCTGGCCGGCCGCCTGGGCGACGCGCACGCTTGACCTCACCGCCACCGAAATGGAGGCCACAACCGCATGAGCGACTTCGCCGACGCCACCACCGCCGACCTGGCGGCCGAACTCGCCCGACGCAACGCCACGCCCCGCTGCCAATGCAGAAGGTGGAAGACGTACATGGGTGCCTACGACCGAGACGGCTACACGCTGCGCTGCCGAGGCTGCCTGCGCGCCACCGCCTGGTGCACCTGCCGCTGACCGGAGGGACCATGAACCGCACCCTCGCCCCGCTGGGCCTGCCCCGCGACCGCGACGGCTACCAGTACGGCACCGCCGGACAACTCGCCGCCCTACTCACCAGCCCCGAACGGCCCATCACCGACGCCAGGATCCGCGACTGGGCCCGCCGCTCCCGCAAACCCGCCGACCGGCTATACGGCCTGCTGCCCGCCATTCACACCCCCGGACCCCGCACCGGCAACAGCTACTACCGGGTCGTTGACGCCGCAACCGTTGAACTAGTCACCCGCCCCCAGCAGGCTGTACGATGATCACACGCTGACGTAGCAGGCGAACTCTGCCCACGGCCCGGTCGAGCCCCACGGCTCCCGGGCCGCCCGCGTACCCGAAGGGGTGGTGCACATGCCCCGACCACACCGCAGCACCACCACCCGCGACCGGCACCGCCACACCATTGCCCGCACCCAACCACCGTGCGGCCTGTGCGGCGACCCCATCGACTACACACTCACCGTGCTACCCGACCAACACGGCCAACGCTGCCCCGGCCCACTCACCTGCCGCGGCTGCGTGCCCCACCCCGACCGGTACGAAGTCGACCACAGGATTCCCCGCAACCGCGGCGGCAGCGACGACCTTACCAACAAGCAGGCCAGCCACCGACGCTGCAACCGCGCCAAAAGCGACCGCACCGATGGCGGCCCCATCATGCGCCGATCCGGCAGCCTCACCCGACCGCGCTGACGGGTGGGGGAGGCCCCCGCCCCCCGGAGGCTTAGAGGTGTCCCGGCGTAGGCGGCATCTCTCCCCGGACCGTTTTCCACGACAGGAGGTGACCGCCGTGCCACCGCGTGCCCGTAAGTCCGCCCCGCTGCGGGTGGTCGCTGCTGGCGAGAAGCCGGCGCCGCCGGCCAAGCCGAAGACGGTGACGGAGGCCGCCGACGCGGGTACGACCCGCGAGTTGTTGGTGGCGATGCGGTCGCGGATCGCGACGGCCGTGGAGGATTCGAACACTCCGGCCCGGGATTTGGCGGCGCTGACGAAGCGGTTGACCGAGGTGGTGCGGGACATCGAGGCGATCGATGCCCGGGAGGAGCAGGAGGGCGAGCGTGGCGGCCCGGTCTCCGACGAGGCGTTCAGCGCCGAAGCTATCTGAGGCGGCCCGGCATGTGGTGATTCCGTCGGGGATCGTCACTACTGGCTTCTCGGCGGTGCGGGCGAAGGGCGTCGAGTTGGGGTTGGGGTTCGACCCGTGGCAGGACGGCGCCGGGCAGATCGCGCTGGGCAAGCGGGCGGACGGCGTCTACGCGGCGACGGTCGGCGGGGTGGTGCTGTCGATCCCCCGCCAGGTCGGGAAGACGTACTTCGTCGGTGCCCTGGTCGTGATCCTGTGCCTGCTGTTCCCCGGCCTGAAGGTGGTGTGGACCGCGCACCGCACCCGGACGGCAACGAACACGTTCCGGTCGATGCAGGGCATGTGCCGGCGGAAGAAGGTCGCCCCGCACGTCGACCACATCCGGACGGCGAACGGCGAGCAGGAGATCGGGTTCCGCAACGGCAGCCTGATCATGTTCGGTGCGCGGGAACAGGGGTTCGGCCGCGGCTTCGACGAGGTTGATGTCGAGGTGTTCGACGAGGCGCAGATCCTGACGGAGAAGGCGCTGGAAGACATGATCGCGGCGACGAACCAGTCCCGGCATCCGCACGGGGCGCTGCTGTTCTACATGGGCACCCCGCCCCGCCCGGTGGATCCGGGTGAGGTGTTCGCGAACAAGCGGGCGCAGGCGTTGTCGGGCGACTCCGACGACATGGTGTACGTCGAGTGTTCCGCCGACGAGGACGCCGACCCGGACGATCAGGAGCAGTGGGAGCGGGCTAACCCGTCGTACCCGCATCGAACCCCGCGGGAGGCGATGCTGCGGCTGCGGGCGAACCTGCCGTCGGATGATTCGTTCCTGCGTGAGGGTCTGGGCATCTGGGATGCGGCGAAGCCGGCTGGGGTGATTCCCGCGCCGTCGTGGCGCGACCAGGCCGACGAGATGTCGACGGCGGTGGACCGGTTCGCCCTGGGTGTGGAGTGCGGCCCGGACCTGCGGTGGGCATCGGTGGCGTTGGCCGGTCAGCGCGCCGACGGGCAGTGGCATTTCGAGTTGGACGACGACCAGCACACCCGCGGCCTGGGTGTGGCGTGGCTGGTGCCGCACCTTGAGGCGACGGTGGCGGCGAACCCGCAGATCCGCGCGGTGGTGGTGGACGTGGGCGGGCCGATCGCGGCGCTGTTGGAGGTCCGCAACGGCCGCTGGTTCTTCAAGAACACCCGGCTTGAGGTGACCCCAGTGAAGGTAGTCGAGCTGGGCGCCGGCTGTTCGCGGGTGTTGGACGGCATCGTGACGGGCTGGCTGTGGCACATCGGTCAGCCGCAGTTCACGTCGGCGGCCCTGCCTGCCGGCAAACGCCCGCTGGGTGATACGGGCATGTGGGTGTGGTCGCGGAAGACCGCCGAGTCGGACATCACGCCGATTCAGGCGGGCACGTTGGCGCTGATCGGGGCGCAGCAGACGCGGGTTCGCCGGCCTGGCCGGGCAGCGGCCGGCGGCCGGGGTACGACGGGTGGACGGAAGGCGGTGGTGCTCGGATGATGCGGCTGACCCTGCCGGATGTTTCCGACGACGACCACCGCACCCTCAACCTGCTGCTGGATCGGCTGGAAGCGAAGGCGCAGCGGAACCGGATCCGGTCGGCGTACTACGACATGCGCCGCGCGGTGCGGCTGGTCGGCTCGGTGATCCCCCCGCAGTATTGGGGTCTTGGGATCGTGCTGGGCTGGTCGGGTAAGGCCGTCGACGTCCTGGCCCGCCGCTGCAACCTTGACGGGTTCGTGTGGCCGGACGGCGACCTGGACGACCTCGGGTGGCGTGAGGTGTGGGAAGGCAACCACCTCGGGTCGGAGGTTTCGCAGGGTGCCATCTCGTCGCTGATTCACTCGACGGCGTTCGTGGTCAACACGGTCGGCGGGACCAGTGAGCCGCCGGCCTTGCTGCACTTCCGGGACGCGCTGAACGCGACCGGGGAGTGGAATGGTCGAACCCGGCGGCTCGACAGCCTGCTGTCGGTGACGGGCCGCGGCGACGACGAGAGTGTGACGTCGCTGGCGTTGTACCTGGATGGCCGGACGATCGTGGCGGAGAAGGACCAGTCGGGCTGGTCGGTGGATGTGCAGACACATCCGTGGGGAGTGCCGGCGGAGCCGCTGCCGTACCGGCCGCGCCTGGACCGGCCGTTCGGGTCGTCGCGGATCTCCCGCGAGGTGATGAACCTCCAGGACCAGGCCACCCGGGCGCTGATCCGTCTGGAAGCGCACTCCGACATCTACGCGATCCCGGACTTGTGGCTGCTCGGCGCCGACGAGTCGATTTTCAAGAACGCCGACGGCAGCTTGAAGGCGTCGTGGCAGGTGGTGATGGGGCGCATCAAGGGTGTGCCCGACGACGAGGACGCCTCGACTCCGCGCGCGGACGTGAAGCAGTTCCCCGCTAGTTCGCCGGAGCCGCACCTGGCGGCGTTGAACGCGTACGCGAAAATGTTCGCCCGCGCGACGTCGCTTCCGGATACGGCGGTGGCGATCACCGACATGGCGAACCCCACCTCGGCGGAGGCGTACGACGCTGCCCAGCATGAGCTGATCGCGGAGGCGGAGGGCGCGACCGACGACTGGGCGCCGTATCTGCGGCGTGCGGCGGTGCGCGCGCTGGCGATGGCCAATGGTGTGCCGGCCGGTGAGATTCCGGACCAGTGGGCGACGATCCAGCCGCGTTGGCGTGACCCGCGGTTCCTCAGCCGCGCGGCGCAGGCCGACGCCGGCATGAAGCAGCTCGCCGCGATTCCGTGGCTGGCTGAGACCGAGGTGGGCCTGGAACTGCTCGGCCTCGACCGGCAGCAGATCGATCGGGCACAGGCTGACCGGCGGCGGGTGCAGGCGCAGCAGCGGCTGACCGCGCTCGCGGCAGCGGCGCAGGCGGCCGGGCAGGACCCGGTGGTGGCCGGTGGCGACGCCGGCTGACGTGGCCGCGTACCGGTCTTCGCAGCAGGACGTGGTGGCGTTGGCCCGCCGCGAGTTGACCGTCTGGTGGGCGATGCTCGACGTGTCGGACGCCCGTGGGGTGGCCGCCGCGTTGGAGGTGTTCCTGTCGGAGTTGGTCGCCGCGTACGGCGACATGGCGATGACGGTTGCCGCGGACTGGTACGACGAGCAGCGCGACCAGGCGCGGGTGCGCGGGTCGTTCCGGGCATCGCTGGCGGCTGCCCTGCCCGGTGAGCAGGTCCGCGCGGTCGCGCGGTGGGCCGCCGGCCCGCTGTTCGGCCCCACCAACTCGGCGAAGGCGCTCGGCTTGGCGTCGGGTGCGGTGCAGCGGCTGGTACAGCAGGGCGGCCGGGACACGCTGCGCCGCAACGTGCTGGACGATCCGGCCGAGCCCCGGTGGGCGCGGATGCCGCAGGGCGACGAGACGTGCGCCTGGTGCCGGATGCTGGCCAGCCGCGGCGCGGTGTACCTGGACCGCGAATCGGCCGGTGGCGACGACAACACGTGGCACAACGACTGTGACTGTCAGCCGGTGCCGGTGTGGCGAGGCCAGGCGCTGCCGTACGACGCCGACCGGTACTTGCAGGAGTACGTGGACGCGCGGGCGAAGGCCGGCGGCGACCCGAAGGCGATAGCCGCCCAGATGCGCGACGACCTGGGCGTCAACTGAAGCTTCCCGCCCAGGTGGCGGGTTGGCACCACCACGCACGAAGCCCCAGGAGGGCCACCATGCCGGAAGGCACCGAAGCGGCGCCGGTTGTCGAGCAGCCCCCGGAGGGCGAGCCGAAAACCTTCGACGCCGACTACGTCGAGAAGCTGCGCAAGGAGAACGCGAAGTACCGCACCGAGGCGAAGGTGAACGCCGACGCCGCGCGGCGGCTCGCGGAGATCGAAGAAGCCAACAAGTCTGAGGCGGAGCGGTCGGCGGAGCGGCTGGCGAAAGCCGAGCAGACCGCCCGGGAAGCCGAGGCGCGCGCGGTGCGCCGCGAGGTCGCCCTGGAGCACACGCTCACGAAGGACGACGCGGCGCTGCTCGACGCGATCACCGACGAGGACGCCATGCGGCGCCTCGCGGAACGGCTCGCCGCTGGCGCGGGGAGTCGCAGGAGCAACCACGTGCCCCGCGAGGGCACATCTACCTCTTCCGGTGGCAGTGACGAGCGGGAACTGGCCCGTTCCCTGTTCGCCGGAGACTGACCCGGAAGGAGCACGGCTGTGGCCGTTCTCGCCACCAGCAACATCACCCTGCCGAAGAACATCGCAGCCGGGCTGTTCAGCAAGGCCGCCACCGGCTCGGCCGTGGCTCAGCTCAGCGGCGCAGAGCCGCAGCAGTTCGGCGAGGTCACTCACATGACCCTGACCGGCCGGCCGCGCGCCGAGTACGTCGGTGAGGGCGCCGACAAGGCGTCGACGAACGCCACCTTCGGCACGAAGGTCGTGACGCCCCACAAGGTGCAGTTCACGATGCGGTTCAACGAAGAGGTCATGTGGGCCGACGAGGATTACCAGCTCGGGATCCTGTCGACCCTGTCCGACGAGGGCGGTCTGGCGCTGGCCCGTGCCCTGGACCTGGGCGTGATGCACGGCATCAACCCGCTGTCCGGCGCGGTCATCTCCAGCATCGTCGCCGGTGACCGGCTCGCGTCGACCACCAACGCGGTGGAGATCACCACCGCGACGCTGACCACGCCGGACCTCGTGATGGAGCAGGCCGCCGGCCTGGTCATCGCCGACGGGTATGTGCCCAACGGCATCGCTTTCGACCCGACCTATGCGTGGACGATCGCGACGGCCCGCTACGCCGACGGCCGCAAGAAGTACCCGGAGTTCGGTTACGGCTCGAACATCACCACGTTCGAGGGGCTGTCGGCGGCGTCCAGCTCCACGGTGTCGGGCACCCCGGAGGCGTCGGCGAACACCAACATCAAGGCGATCATCGGCCAGTGGGACCTGCTGCGCTGGGGGGTGCAGCGGCGGGTGCCGGTCGAGCTGATCCGCTACGGCGACCCGGACGGCCAGGGCGACCTGAAGCGCAAGAACCAGATCGCGCTGCGCCTGGAGGTCGTCTACGGCTGGGGGATTATGGACCTGGACGGCTTCGCGAAGGTCACCGACGCGGTGGCGAACGTCTGATGGGCCGCTTCGTCAACTCCCAGACCGGCGTCATCGTGACCGTCGCCGACCACAAGGACAACCGTTTCGCCGCCCCGCTGTGGCGCGTCGACGACGGTTCCGCGCCCGGCTCGACGCCGGCCGCCGGGCCCGCCGGTTCTGAATCGGCCGGCGGCTACGACGGGCTGAAGGTCGACGACCTGAAGGCGGAAATTGAGCGCCGCAACACCGGCCGCGACACCGCCGACCTGCTGTCCACCGAGGGCCGCAAGGCCGACCTGGTGGCTGTCCTGGTCGCCGACGACACGGCCCGCACCGGCCAGCAGTGAGCGGAGGGGTGACCCGTTGGCGCAGATCATTCAGGTGACCGACCTACCGGCCGGCTTGCAGTCCGCCGAACTGGTCGACGCGATGGTCGCCGGTGCGAACGCGAAGGCGTCCCGGGTCGCCCCCTGCCTCACCTCAACCGACCCGCCGCCGACCGCCGACCAGGTGGCGGAGGCGAAGCTGATCCTGCTCGGCGCGGTGAAACGGTGGACGGAGGCCGGCGCCGGGGCGTTCCAGCAGCAGACCGCCGGCCCGTTCTCCGTCACGACGGACACCCGGCAGCGATCGGGTTTCAACCTGTGGCCCAGCGAGATTGAGGCGTTGCAGGGGTTGTGCCGCGCGGGCACCACTTCGGCGTTCACCGTCGACACCGCGCCGGCCGGGGGCAGCGCCCATTCGCTGGTCTGCTCCCTGAACTTCGGCGCTCTGCACTGTTCGTGCGGCGCGAACCTGACCGGCTCCTGGCCACTGTGGGGGAATTGAGATGAGCGGCTATTTCACCGCGTACACCGAAGGCATTCAGGACGGGTCGATCAACCAGGTCACCGGTGTGGTCAAGGTGGCGTTGGTGCGGTCGTACACGTTCAGCGCAGCTCACAAGTTCGTCTCCGACGTGACGTCGGCGGGTGGGGTCATCAACGGCACGCCGGTGGCGTTGGCGAACCGCACCGTCGCCGGAGGGGTGTTCGACGCCGACGACGCGGTGATCGCGGCGACGGCCAGCACCGCAGACCACGGCCTGCTGCTCTTTCAGGCGTCGGCGGCGACGGGTGGCGCCGACGTGGCGGCCGGCTCGCAGCGGCTGATCGGCTGGTTCGACACCGGCACCGGCCTGCCGATCAAGCCGGGCACGGGCAACGTGACCGTGACCTGGCCGAACACCAGCCCGCGCATCCTCAAGGTCGGCTGACCGGACCGGGAGGTCGTCGTGGCGGTGTCCATCGTCGGCGTCACCTCCGGCAACACGGCGGCGGGCACCTCGGCGTCGCTGGCCACGTCGTATCCGGCCGGCTGGCAGGCCGACGACGTGGTGGTGCTCATCGGCGGCCTGTCAGGTGTGGCGCTGACGATGAGCACGCCGGTCGGGTTCACGCTGCTTCCCGGACCGTCGTGGCCGGTCGCCGAGGGTTCCAACAGTCGCATGTACGCCTGGTCGCGCACATTGCAGGCCAGCGACACCGAGCCGACCATCTCGGCGTCGGGGGCGATGACCGGCGGGTGGATCGCCGTGGTGCTGCGCGGGGTGTCCGGGGTCGCCCAGGCTGCCACGGCCACCGCGTCCGGTACGAGCGTCACCCTGCCCACCCTTCCAGGTGTAGTCGCGGGGAGCGGACTTGTCGCCGCCGCACACTGCCGGGTCGTGTCCGGAACCGTTCCCGGCAACCTGACATTCAACGTCGCGTACACCGAGCAGTCGGACACGGCCACATCCCGGTCGACCGGCTCGGCGAACGTGCGTGCCGCGGCGGCGACCCGGACGGCAGCGACCGCCGGCGCTTACGGCGGCGAGACAGTGACATCCGACGTGACCGGGTCGATGATCGGTCTGCTGGTCGAGGTGACCGCTGCGGGCGTCGACGCGACGGTAGGACCCGTCGGGCTGGCGGTGCCGGTTGCTGTCGGCTCACCGTCGGTCGTAGCGGCGGTGACGACCACCCCGGACGGTGTGGCCGTGCCCGTGACGCTCGGCGGGCCGACCGCCGCCTGGTCGGCTGAGACGGCACCTGGCGGTGTGGTTGTGCCCGTCGAGACGGGCGAACCGGGGGCGGCTTGGACGGCTGACGCCGCTCCGGACGGCCAGGCCGTGCCGGTGCAGCTCGGCCAGCCGGCGGCGCTCTGGTCGACGGTTGCGGCACCGCAGGGTGTTGCCGTGCCGATTCAGGTCGGTCAACCGGGCGTCGGCGGGCCGCCACCGCCACCACCACCCGCCGCAGGTGGGCTGCGGCTTATGGCCGGCGAAACGGTGGTGATCCTACGGGCTTCGCTGGTCGACGGCCCGTACGGCAACCAGTCACGCGACTGGGAAAACGCGGCCCGCGTCGACTCACCGGGCTGGGGTTTCGCTCCCCGCGCCGGCGACGAGCAGTCGGACCCCGAGGTGCCCGCCGTGATCGCCGGGCTGACCGGCTATGGGCCACCGACCGCCGACGTGCAGCCCACGGACCGTATGGAAGTTCGCGGCCAGGTGTACGAGGTCGTCGGCGAGGTCGGGTTGTGGCGGTCGCCGCTGACCGGCTGGGCGCCGGGCGTCGAGGTGGCGCTGCGGCGCGTCTACATCACGGAGGGGTGACATGCCGTACCCGCTGCCCGACGTCGACCAGGCGCTCGTCGACTACCTGGACCAGCATCCGGGGTTGGTGTCGCTGCACGGTGGCCGGGTCGGCACCCGCCTTCAGTCCGCGGCGCCGAGTGTGCGGGTGACGTCGCTGGGCGGAGGGCAGCCGTGGCCGTGGGAGGGCACCTTCGAATACCAGGTTGAGTGGTGGGGCGGCACCGACCTGGAAGCGAAAACGCTCGCTCGCACCGGCGAGTCCGCCCTGTGGGGCTTCATCGGCCCGATCACCGGCGGGCGTGTCGCCGGGCTGGGCATCGCGCTCTCCCAACTGTGGTCCCCGGACGACACGTCCGGGCGGGCCAGGTTCATCACGCAGGCCAGTTTCATCGTCCACCCGGAGGAAGTATGAGCACCGATCCCGTCGCGACCAGCGACATCCCGTTCGGCGACCCGGGCCGCGGCGTCTACGCCTTCCGCAAGGGGCAGACGGTCCCGTCCGGTCTCGTCGACGAGCACGGCTGGCAGGAGTTCGTCTCCGGCGCCGGGTCGAAGGCCGGCCAGCAGGCCGTCGCCGACGTGACCGGCGACCAGCCCGCCACCACCACGACGACCGGGAAGAGGGGCTGACCTGATGGCGCTGCCTACGATCCAGCCGGGCCAGGTGAAGACCGGCCCGGGACGCATCCTGTACGCCCCGCTGGGAACAGCGATCCCGACGTTCACCGCCGCCGCCAACAAGATCGCCGGCACGTGGACGAGCTGGGTGGAGGTCGGGGCGACCGACGAGGGCATGACGTACACCGAGTCGGTGGACACGTCCCCTATCACGGTCGCCGAGTCCCTGTACCCGGTGAAGACGGTGACGACGGGAAAGTCCGGTCAGGTCGCGTTCACCATGAATCACCTGTCGGACCTGAACTGGAAGCTGGCCATGAACGGCGGCACCATCACCACCTCGGGTACCGGGGCGACGAAGCTCAACGTGTACGTGCCGCCGCTGGCCGGCGCCGAGGTGCGGGTGATGCTCGGTTTCCTGTCGGCCGACGACGACGAAGCGTTGATCTGGCCGCAGGTGTTCAACGGTGGCAGCGTGGAGACCGCGCGCGGCAGCTTCGAGACGAAGGCCGGCCTTCCGGTGGAGTTCGCGGTGGAGCTGCCCGACCCGCTGGTGATGGCGGTTCCGTACAAGCGGTGGACCGCCGGGTCGCTGGCGCAGGGAATCTGACGTGGCGAACCTGGGCAGTTTCGGCGCGGCCATACGGGAAGCAGACCCGCGGGCTGAGGCCGACGTGTTCGACTTCTGCGGCGAGCAGTTCACGGTGGTGGGGAAACTCCCGCCGATGCTGATGGTGCAGCTCGGTGCCGCCGCCACCGGAAAGATCGACGAGCAGGAGGGGCTGGGGGCGATCTGGGAGGCGATGCGCTGTTCCCTGACCGTCCCCGAGCGCCTGGCCGACGGTGTGAGCGTGCCCGCTGACCCGTCGGCGTTCGGCCGGTTCTACCGCTTGGCCGTCGAGCGGTGCGTCGAGGTTGACGACTTGATCGCCTTGACGATGGCGCTGTTCGAGGCGCAGGCCGGCCGCCCTACCGAGCAGCGGCCCGACTCGCCGGTTGGGTCGCTGCCAACTTCGACGAGTTCGAACACCTCGCCCTCTCCCTCCCCGGCCTGGCCGGGCATGACCCCGGTCGGCCAGGTTTTGGCTGGCTGAGAACGGTTTCCCCGCGGCTGCTGCTGAACGTGGTGTACGTGCATCTGCGGTCGAGGCAGCAGCACGGGGAGAAGTGCACGGCCAGGGCATGCGGTTCCGACTGCGGGTTCCGGGGCTTGGAGGAATGGCTGGCCGGCCCGCTGACTGAACGGGACTTTCAGGCTGATGCGCGGCGTCGTGAGCGTGAGACGGCGCTGTGGCGCGGAGAGATACCTGCATAGAGGGGGTCGTCGTGGAGGTTGACCGTCGGCGGATCCGCCCCGAGGTGCTTGCCGCCTTGTCTCAGGTGCCGGAGGTGCAGAAGCAAGTCCGGCATGTTGCGAACGCGATCCGCCGGGACGCGGGGCGGCTGGCCCCGAAGCGGTCCAAGAAGGGGACGCTGCGGCGCAACATCGAGGTCGAGCGGGTGTATGACCCGGTGACGCGGCGGGTGTCGTACCTCGTCGGGTGGGGTCAGAAAGCCTGGTACGGGTGGCTGGTTGAGGCCGGCACGGAGGACGCGTTGCCGCGCCCGCATCTGGTTCCTGCGGCCATCGCGCATGGAGCGGTTGCCATGCGGGGGGATCAGCGGTGACGGTCCTTCGGGCTGCGTATGTGCCGGTCGAGCCGAAGACGGACCGGTTCGAGCCGATGCTGCGGGCGAAGTTGCGCCGCATTGACGTGTCGAAGGAAGGCGCGCAGTCGGGGTCCACCTTCGCGAAGGGGTTCGCCGACCGGGGTGGGGCGTTCGCGGCGGCGGCTGCGGCGGTGACCGTCCGCATGTCTCTCATGGCGGCGGCGGCGGCGAACGCGGCCCCGGCCGTCGCGCAGCTCGGGGCGGCGCTGGCGCCTGCGGCAGGTGCCGCGCTGGCGTTGCCAGCCGCGTTCGCGGCGGTGCAGGCCGCCTCGGGCACGGTCAAGCTGGCCATCAGCGGTGTCGGTGACGCCATCGGCTCGGGGTTCACCGGCACCGCCGAGGAAGCCCGCAAGGCGCTGAAGGCGTTGGCGCCGGAAGCGCGGGTGTTCGCCCAGTCGGTGATCGGCTTGAAGACCCGGCTGTCGGAGCTGCAACAGACCACCGCGGATGGGTTCTTCCGGCGGTTCAACACGCAGGTGCAGCCGCTGGCTAAGGCGTTCCTGCCGACGCTGAACCGGCAGGTTCCGCTGCTGGCCGGGGCGTTGGGTGGCGTGGTGAAGGAGTTCGCCGTCGCCGCCCGGCAGGGGCCGCTTCTGGCCGGTGTGCGGTCGGTGCTCGCGAACACGGCGACGGCGGCTACCGCCTTGCAGGGTGCGGTCCGCCCGGCGGTGAACGCCCTCGGTCAACTGCTCATCGTCGGCGGGCCGGCGGTGCGCGGACTCGGGATCGGCTTCGCGGATGCGGTGACGCGGGTGTCGAAGTTCGTCACCGAGGCGGCGAAGACCGGGCAACTGTCGGCGTGGCTCACCAACGGCGTCAACACGCTGCGCACCTTGGGCGGCATCCTCGGCAACATCGGGGGGATCTTCCGGGCGGTGTTCACTGCCGCGAACACGGGCGGCGGGAACCTGCTCACCAACCTGGAGAAGCTGACCGGGCAGGTGCGGGCGTTCCTGGAGTCTGCGCAGGGCGGCCAGGCGTTGACCGGCCTGTTCGGCACCCTCGGCGCGCTGGGGCAGTCGCTGCGGACCGCGCTGGGCGGGGTGCTGCCGGCGGTGGCCGAGTCGGTGAAGGCACTCGGCCCGGCGGTCGGCACTCTCGCCCCGGTGTTCGCGCAACTGGTGGTGGTGGCGGCACCGCTACTGCCGTACTTCGCGCAGATGGCGGCGACGGTGCTGACCGCCCTGGTTCCTGCCGTGTCGGCGCTGGCCGGATGGATCAGCCGCAACCAGGGCGTCATGCAGGGGTTCGCGGTGGCGGTCGGCGCGGTCGTTGTGGCGGTGAAGGCGTACGAGTTGTACACGAAGGCTGCGGCGATCGCGACCACGGTGTGGTCGGTGGCCACGAAGGTTGCCGCGGCGGCGTCGAAGGTGTGGGCGGGCGTGCAGTGGCTGCTGAACGCGGCGCTGTTGGCCAACCCGATCGGCATCGTGGTGTTGGCGATCGGCGCCCTGGTCGCTGCGGTGGTCATCGCCTACAAGAACAGCGAGACGTTCCGCGACATAGTGCAGGGTGCGTGGCAGGGCATCCAGGCGGCGGTGTCTTTCGCCTGGAACAACGTGATCAAACCGGCGGTGTCGGCGCTCGTCTGGTATTTCAAGAACGTCGTCTCCCCGTACGTCATGTTTCTGTGGAACAACGTCTTCAAGCCGGCCTGGTCTGGGATTTCCCTCGCGGTGAAAGCCGCTTGGGTGGTCATCCAGATCGCGCTCGCCGCGTTCCGCGCGTACCTGAACACCGTTGTCTTCCCGGTGATCAGGTTTCTGTACAACAACGTGGTCAAGCCGATTTTCAGCTCGATCGTGTGGATGATCTCGGATAGCTGGAACAAGCGGATCAAGCCGGTCTTTCAGATCCTGGGTTCGTTCATCAAGGACAAGGTGGCACCGGCGTTCCGCGCCGGTGTGGGCGCGATCGCCGCCGCATGGGACAAGATCAAAGAGGCTGCCTCGGCGCCGGTGCGGTTCGTTGTCGACCAGGTGCTCAACAGGGGCATCATCGGCTCGATCAACTGGCTGGCCAGCAAGGTCGGGGTGAAGGACCGCATCCCGGAGATCCGGTGGGGCGGCGGCGGGGGCGGCAGCAAGCCCCGCGGCGACAAGATCAGCGGCAACACTCGCGGCGGTGACGGCTACGGCCAAGGCGACGGGGTGGGTGACGGTCTCGGGTCGCTGCTCGCAGGCCCTGGGAAGTGGCTCGCCGACCGGGTCGGCCTTAGCCGCATCGTCGGGAAGTTCGGGTCGAATCCGTTCGCGAAGACGGTCGCCGGGGCGGCTGGCCGGGCGAGGGACTTCGCGTTGGAGCGGGTCAAGTCCCTCGCCGGGGAACTGCTCGGGTCCCTCGGCGGCGGCGGTTCCGTCGGTGCTGGCGGGCTGCGGTCGGGGATCCTCGGCGTGCTGGCCGCTCTGCGTGGCCAATTCGGCAGCGTGCCGATCATCTCCGGGCTGCGACCCGGATCCCGCACCTTGTCCGGGAACACGTCGTATCACTCGTCGGGACGGGCTGTCGACATCGCGCCGGTGCGGGGGTGGGCGGAGTTCCTGGCGGCCCGTTTCGGCGGGCAGTTGCGGGAGCTGATCACCCCGTGGCGGGACCTGAACATGCTCAACGGCCGGCCGCACCGCTACAGCCGAGCGATCGAGGCGCAGCACGGGGTGTTCGGCTCCAACGCCCACATCCACGCGGCGATGGACGACGGCGGCCGGCGGTTCCTGCGCCCCGGTCTCAACGTCATCCCCAACGGCACCGGCGCCCCGGAGCCGATCTACGGTCCGGCGGAGATCGGGGAGGTGGTCGACCTGCTCGCCGTGCTCATCGCCGAGGTCCGGCAGATCGTGCCCGGGTTCGGGCAGGAACTGCGCGGCGGTAGCCGGGGTATGCGGGCGATGGCGAGGACCACCTGATGGCCACACTCACCCTCACCCGCCTGTGGATCAACCTGCTGGCCGACGGATCCGCGATCTCCGCCTACTCGTCGGACCGGTCCCGCTCCTACACGGTGCCCACCGACGTACGCACCTACGCAGGCGGGCGGCAGCGGGCAGTCACCGCGGAGGGCGCGAAACGGCAGTTCGAGTTCACGCTGACACCGGTGATCGCCGCCACGGTCACCCAGTTGGAGGCGTGGGCCGGTCAGACGGTGCAGGTCCGCGACCACCGGGGGCAACGCTTCTACGGCGTGTACGCGACCGTCGGTGTCGGGGAGCTACGCGACGGCACCTACACGGCGTCGATCAGCCTCCAAGGCGTCACCGTCGAGCAGGAGTGAGAGCGTGCAGCCGCCGACCGCACCCCCACGCGACGGGATCACCCAGCAGCAGGTGGTGTCACTGATCCAGGACAGCCCGGCGTTGACCGTCGGCCGCGGCATCGAACTGGTCGACCTGTCCCTGTCGGTGCTCGACGACCTGACATTGGACTTCGCCGGCGGCCGGGTGGAGCGGCACTCCTACAACACCCTGCACGGGCAGGCGGAGCTGTCGTTCTCCCGGCCCCTGGACTGGGGTTCGGCGATCGTCCGCCCGTACATGACCTTGTCCGACGGCACCGACACGGCCCGGTTCAACCTGGGCGCCTACTACACGTCCACCCCGGAAACCCAGTTGGGTGAGGAACCGCCGACGTGGACGGCGACCGGCTACGACATCCTGCTCATCCTCGGCGATCTCGTGGGCGAGTCGTACGCGGTGGCCGCCGGTCAGCCGTACCTCGCGGCGGTGGAGGCCATCCTGGTCGATCGGGGTGTTCAGGCGTACGTCATCGACCAGGCCGCCGCCGACCGGGTGTTGCCGTCGGCGCGGACCTGGGCCCTCGACGACAACGCCACCTGGTTGACGATCGTCAACGACCTGCTCGGCGCGGTCGGGTACGCCGGAGTCTGGTCGGACTGGGATGGTCGGCTGCGCTGCGGCCCCTACCAGAACCCGCGCGACCGTGCCCCGGAGTGGCTGTACACCGTTGACGACGCCACGTCGATGCTGACGAGCCGCCGCACTCTCGCCGACGACTACTTCGACGCCCCCAACCGGTGGGTGGCCGTGCGCTCGAACAACGTCGACGGGGCCGCGCCGGTGGAGGGCAACGGCTTGTGGACCTACCAGAACGACGTGGACGGACCCACTTCGGTGCAGGCGCGCGGCCGGGTCATCACCGCGCCGCTGCTGCAACTCGACGTCGCCGACCAGGCCGCGCTGGTCGCCGCCGCGCGGCAGCAGATCGACGCTGACCGCAGGCGACGCACCACGGTCACGGTGGGCACCTCACCGAACCCGCTGCACTGGCACTTCGACCGGCTCGCGGTCGCCGACCCGGCGATGGGTTCGGCGCTACTCGACGTCATGTGCACGTCGTGGGTGCTGCCGCTGGACGGCGCCGACATGTCACACGACTGGTCGACGATCTGACGGGAGTGCCTGGTGGCGTTGAACGCGGACTGGCTCGCCGTCGTCGACGAGCGCATCGACCAGAAGAACCAGCGGTTCACCGCCGTGGGCACGGTCGCGGACTGGGCACCGCCGACCGTGATGGTGCAGTTCGACGGGTCGGCGCTGGCGGTGCCGGTGAAGGCGTTCGGTGGGATCAGCGCCGGGGTGGGGCATCGGGTCGGCCTGATGCGCTTTGGCACCGACTGGGCGGTCGTCGGGTCTTTCCAGTCCCCGACACGGGGGTTTATCGCCAGGAGCATCCGCGACTCCGCGTCGGCCACGTTCACTGGCACGGAGGTCATCGTGCAGTCGGTGACATTCACGGCTGAGGCGGCGGCCAACTACAAGGTCACGGCGGTGCAGTCGATCCAGTCGACGGTCGCCAACGACGTCGGGTCGGTGCGCTTGCGCTGGCGTAACGCTAAGACGCTGACACCGGCGAACAGCACGGTCATCACGCAGAACATTCCCGCCATCGCGGCTTCCGGTCGGGGCGTCATCACGGTGTGCATCGGCCAGATTTCCGGGGTGGGCGGGGATGTGACGGTGGCCGTAGGGATGGCCCGCGATACGGGAACCGGCACGTTGCAGTCGTTCGGCGCGGTTGACCGGCAAGAGAACCTGCTGTTGGTGGAGGCGTTCTGATGGCCACGATCACCACCACGACCGTCGCCAGCCCGTTCGACTACCCGAGCCAGGCGTACATGACCCTGCAACCCAACGACGGGTCGCTGTGGGTGTTGGTGGCGGCGAGCACGGCGAACACGTTCGAGTTGTGGCGGTCCACTGACGGCGGGGCCACGTGGGCGTTGCGCACGTCAGTGGTTCGCGCGAACGTCGTCGAGTACAGCGGCATCCAGATCACGCAGGACGGGTGGCTGCACTGGTGCTACCGCACCAACGAGTCCAGCCAGGACCGGATCTACTACCGGCGCTGCTCGGCGTTCACGGTGGGTGCGACGTGGCAGGTGGAGAAGCTGGTGGCGTCGCCGTCGAACGGGGGCACCGCCGGGGCGTACCACACCGGCATCGACTTCGCGTTGGACCGGTCCGGGGCCACGGACACCACCTATGTGTGCCTCGTCGTGGGAACGCAGATCGGCGCGAACCAGGGTGTCACCTGCTACGCGCTGACGGCGAAGCCGGAAAACACGGTGGTGGTCAACAATGCGTTGATCGGTGGCACCCGGCAGTGGCTGTCACCGGGCACCGGTCGGGTGGGAGTCAGCGCCGACAAGGAGCACACCGGCGACGGTTTGACCCGGGCGTCCAGCTCGCCGCACGTGTGGATCGCGTGGGGCCGCACCTCCGCCCGCATGGTGAAGTTGAGCTGGAGCGGCGGAAAGTGGAGCGGACCGACGTCCCCGGTTGTGCTCGTGGGCACGCTGACGCCCGCGCAGGACGCACTGGCCGCCCGCTGGGACGGGACACGGTTCCTCACTGCGGTTCCGGACCCGACGACCACCGACACCGTGCTGGTGCTGGAGCGCAACCAGGCCAACACCGTCACCACCTCCCGCAACACGCCGTCGCATCCGGCTGGGGTGGTCCGCAACTGCGGCGTCAACTACAACACCAGCACCGGCGACATGCGGGTGTACGCGGTCGGCACCAGCAGCGCGGTGCTCTACTACGTCGACTACGTGCGGGCGACCGGCCTGTGGACGTCGTGGGCCACGGTGACCGCCACCGCAATCCTGGGCGTCAACAACTGGGGCACCCGCCCGGCGACCGCCAGCCCGGCCCGCTACGACGTGTACACCGCCCACTCCGGCAGCCCGAACACCCTCGCCCACGTCCGGCAGGTGGTGGCCTACCCGCCGTCGACGCCTGCCTGGAACGCGGCGTCCACCCCGTACGCCTCCTCCGGCGCCGCCTCGGTCAGCGCCGCACTGCTGCTCGACTGGGATTTCGTGGACGCGGACCCGGCGGACACCCAGTCGGCGTGGGCGCTGTCCCGTCAGATCGGCACAGGCAGCCTCGCCTACTTTCGGGCCAGCGACAGCACCTGGCAGGCCGCCGAGGTCAAGAACACCGGCTCGACCACTTCAGCCAGCCTGGCTTCCGGCTGGGGGGCGACGAGCGACGCCCCGCACACCTACAAGGTCAAGGTGTGGGATTCCGCTGACACGGCCAGCACCTACTCCGCCGGCCTCGGCGTTGTCCCCTCGCAGCCCGCCGCACCCACCTACACCACCCCCGGGTCCGGTGCCACCGTCACCTCCGACACAGTCACCATCGGGTGGACGGTGTCCGACCAGTCCGCCTACCGGGTCACCCTCACCACCGGCGGCAACCAGGTCCACGACTCCGGCTGGCAGACCGGCACCGCCACCACCTACACCCCGCCGGTCAGCCTCGCCGACGGCAGCAGTTACACCGTCGGCCTGCAAACCCAGAACAGCCAGAAACTGGCCTCCGGGATCGTCACCCGCGCCTTCTCCGTCGACTACGTGGAACCGGCCACCCCCACCACCGTGTCCACCCCGCTATCCGACCTGGGCGTCATCCGCGTGACCATCACCAACCCCACCCCGTCCGGCGGGCAGCCTGCCCTGTCCACGCAGGCCCTGTACCGGCGTGGCGTCGGCGCCACCGGCGACGGGACGCTCGTCGCGGCCGGTCTCGCCGGCGGCGCGGTGGTGGACGACTGGCGGGCCGTATCCGGGGTGCCCTACGAGTACCGCGGCGTCGCGAAAGGCGTCAACGGCACCACCGCGTTCGGCGCGTGGACGCCATGAGCACGAGGGGGATGCATGACGACGGCTCCACCAACCCTGCTGGCCGCCCGCCGGCTGCTGCTCGACCACCTGGACCTGCACCCCGGCAAGGTCGTCCCGGCGGATCTGGACCCGGCCGAGGTGGGCATCGTCGGCGACGCAGCCCACGTCGGTGAGGGCGACTCCTACCATCTGGGGTCCCCGGAGCAGGATCCGCGCGGCTCCTATTCGGTGCGGGAGACGCCCCGCGATCGGGCGTTGACCGGCTACGCGTGCGCCCTCGACGTCGGCGACTTCACGGTGTCCGTGGGCGGGAGACGCCACGATCTGCGCTCGTTCAGCGTGTGGCTGGTCGCCCAGTGCAAGGCGGGTGCGGGGGACACCGGGGACATCCGGGAGGTGATCTATTCACCGGACGGGCGGACGGTACGCCGCTGGGACCGGTGGGCCCGGCGCACGTCCGGCGACTCGTCACATCTGTGGCACACCCACATTTCGTTTCACCGTGACGCCATCAAGGCGGGCCGCGACCAGACCCCGGTGTTCCGCCGCTACCTCACCTCGATCGGCCTCATCAAGCCGCCCGCACCGAAACCGGCGCCGGCGCCTACACCCGTGGAGGAACCCGACATGGAGCAGTCCGACAAGCTGACCGCCCGCACCGACAACGCGAACCGCACGGTGGGGCAGGTTCTGGGGGACTGGGCGAACTTGCGGAACTGGCTGGTGTCGCCGGTCGGCACGCAGGACGCCTACCTGAAGCTGTCGCCTACGTCGCCGCTGGCTCTGCTGCTCAACGCCGCCGGCCGCGACGGCACCGACGAGCAGGCCATCATCGCAGGGGTGCTGGCCGGCCTGGACCCGGCGACGATCGCGCAGCGCATCGCCGAGCACCTGCCCGCCGACCAGGCGAAGCAGGTCGCGGACGAGCTGTCCGCGCGTCTCGCCGCTTGACCCACAACTGAAGACCGGGAGGCCCGGTGACCACCGCCAGAACGCGGGCCGAACAGGTCCGCGACATCACGATGAGCCTGATCCTCCTGGTGTGGATCGTGTACGCCGGCGCCGCCGTCGTCCAACTGTTCACCTCCGGGGCGAAGGTGCTGGAAAGCCTCCCGCCCTTCTACTTCTGGGGGGTGCCGTTGGCCCCGTACTCCGCGCTGTACACGCCTTGGCGGGGTACTGGAAACCCGAACGGTATCGAGCCCACCGCGCCGGCCGCGCCCGCCGGCCCGACCCCACCGGAGCCTGTCGCATGACCATCGAACTCGTGATGTACGTGCTGCTGGCGGTGGCCTGCGGTGTCGTGTATGCGCTGCTGGGGCGGGCGGCGCGACGGGTATACGACACTCGCCGACAGGAGCGTCACCAGTGAAGACCGCCAACAGGGCGTGGTCGGCGCTCGGCACACCAACCATGGTTCGGGTGATTACCGCCGGGATGCTCGTGTACGCGATGATCCTCGGCGCGCTGATCATCGGCTACACGAAGGTGCAGACGTGCGTCACCGAATACTCCGACCAGTCGGCGCGGCGCACCTCGGAGATCGCGCAGGCGACCAACCGCTCGGCGGCGGCACAAATCGCTGTGGCGGACGCCTTGTCCCGGGCGGAGGACGTCGCCCAGGTGCGGGCCGCCGCCGCAGCGTGGGCGCAGGCCGTCCGCGACCAAGAACAACTCAGGGCGTCGCTGCCCCCGCCGCCACCGCCGTCCGAACGCTGCTGACATCGCGAAGGAGCCCACCGTGGCCAACCCCGTCATCCGTTCCATCACCGCCACCAAGACGACCCTTCAGCCGGGCGAGTCCACGCAGGTGACCGTGGACGCGTTCGACCCGGACGCCCGCACCGTCACCCTGGCCGGGAGGGTCACCGACACCGGCGGCAGCGTCTCCACGGTCACCACCACCCTGACCGTCGGCGACCCGATCCTCATCGAGCTGACCAGCACCGACCCGACGGTCACCGTCACCCCCGACCCGGCCGCGCCGGGACGCTTCACCGTCACGGTCTGACCGGTGGGCCGCACGGTCACCCTCACCGGCAGGGTCCGCGACGCCGCCGGCCACACCACCACCCGCACCGCCACCATCGCGGTGCCCACCCTCGCCGGCATGGACGCCCCGCTCGGCGCCGAGTGGACCGCGGCCGTCGCGAACTATCCGGGTGTCGTGTACACCCGTGACTTCGGTGCCGGCTCACCCACACTGCTCACCACACCGGGTGCCGGGAAGTGGGCGGCGCTGCCCGCCAACGCGATCATGCACTGCTCGTGGAAGGGCGACGTCGAGTACCTGGCGACGTGGCTGAACAGCATCGACCGGCGTGTGTACCTGACCTGGTATCACGAGCCGATGGGGGATGTCGTTCCGGCCACGTACCGGGCGACCGCCGCCCGGGTCACGCAGATCCTCGCCAACCATCCCCGCCGCCGGTGGGTGCTGGGGCACGGGCCGATCGTCACCCGCTACTGGCTGGATGAGGGCGGCGGCAACCCCGCCGACTGGGCGTACCCGGGCATGACCCACTACGGCATCGACTGCTACTCGCAGGACAAGACGGCGTACTGGCCGGCGTCGCGCATGTTCGGGGTGGCGTTCGGGAAGGTGCGGGCCGCGTACCCGGGGATCCGGTTGTGGGTGCCGGAGTACGGGCTGGTCCGCGCCACCGCCGACACATCGGGGCAGGGGCGGGCGCAGGCCATCCGTGATCATGCCGCGTTCATTCGCGCCCAGGCCGACGTGGACGGGTGGGCGTACTTCAACAACAACGCGCAGTTCCCGCAGTTCGCGTTCGCGTCGGGCAGCCCGGAGGGGCAGGCGTGGCGGGACACACAGACCATCTGATGTTGGAGGAATCGTGAAGATCGCCAGCTACGCCAAGACCATCGTCGCCGCGCTCGTCGCTGCTGGCACCGCCCTCACGGTGGCGATGGGCGACGACACCCTCACCGCCACCGAGGGCATCACGGTCGCGCTCGCGCTGCTCGGCGCCCTCGGTGTGTACGTGGTGCCCAACGCCGCGAAGACCCGCGCCGACGACGTGCCGGCGTGACCGGCCACCTGATCACCTGGATTCGCGACGCGATCCAGATGCCCGCACGAATCCACCGAATGGAGCAGTCCATGTCCGCACTGTCCGACCAGCTCGACGCCGCCACCAGCAAGCTCGGCGAGGTCCGCGACGACGTGAAGGTCCTCCTCGACGCCGCCACCGTCCCGGCCGAGGACGCGCAGGCGCAGGCCGCCGCCGACCGGCTGACCGCGTTCGTCGACAACTTCCGGGCGGAAACCCCGGACGCCGACGGCTCCGACACCCCCACCGAGTAGCCCCAACTACCGGACCCCGTTTGGGGTGCACCCCGAAAATGCTGCCGCCCCGCCGTTCCCCCAACTCCCCGGGGGTGCGGCGGGGCGGCCTTTTCGCGTCTACCGGTCTGGTGTCACTGCGGCGGGCGGGCGGCCCGCCACGCCGCCCGCTCCGCCCGATGCGCGGCGAGGATGCCTTGCGCCCACGTCAACTGGGCGCATCCGTCGGGGGTGCACTGCCGGCACGTGCCCGGCTTGTACGCCTTCCCGGGGGCGGGCTGGTGCTGTTCCTCGGTCATGGAGGCGATGACGACAAGCGTGGACGCGTCGCACTCGTCGTACATGCCGCTCACCGCTGCCCGGCCAGGTTCGCGCGGATCGCCGCCACCGACACCCGCCCCTCCCAACACCAGCCGGCGTTGGCGTACGGGCACACCCCGGTGCAGGTGTGCCCGCGCACCCACACCCTGCCGCCGATCGGCTGCCGGTACACGGCGACCGCCCGGATGATCTCGTCACGGCGGTTCGGATTCGGGGTGAACTCGCCGAGCAGCAGAAACAGTTGAGTGCCGGGTTCGACGCGCAGATCCACTGTCACGGCCGCCGCCTGGTGTTGCGGCGGATCCGGTTGATGTCCGCCACCCCGGCGGCGAACCGGCGGTCCGGGTTCAACCAGCGGCCGGGCGGCGGTTCGGGTGGCGATCCGTCGTTGCCGAGTCGCCCGTCAACGCTGATGCACCACCGCGGCCCGAACATCGCCTGCCTCCTCCACGACGTGGGGGTTGAGGCGGCCGGTCATTCGTCGGCGCGACCGCCCCCACCCTTCCCAGGTGGGGCGGCGGTGGTGCTCGCACACATCGCATCGGGGGAACTGATGTACACCACCGCCGTCCCGGGCCGCCCGGCCCGACACGGGGCGTCGAACCACGCGACCTGCACAGACGGTAGGGGCGCGCTCACACAACCAACGTCACGCGGTGGGGCACTACCACGCAGCGGGGTACCTCAGGCCACACCCACCCGATCGGCGAGCAGCCGCAGCTCCGGCCGGGTAGTGGGCGTTTCCCGAGCCAGCAACTCCCGCACCGTCGCCCGCATCAGCAGGTTCAGTCGGGACTCCTCCGGAGACTCCCGATCTGCGCGAAGCAGCATGTGCACCGCCGCCAAATCGTCCCGCTGGGTGGCGTAACCGCGGGCCAGGTGCAGGAAGTGCGAGTGTCGACGTTCGATGCTCGGAGACAGGGAAGCGTCCACCCGCTCACCCACCCGCAACGCCTCACCCGGCCGGGACAACTCCAAGGTGGCGGCGGCCCGGTGGATGCCGGCGTTCACCGGCCCGAAGAAGATCCAGTGGTGGCGGGTTTCCCCGGTCGCCGCGGCGATCCGGTCTGCGTCGTCCAACGCCTGTAGCGACACCCGTTCGTCGCGCAGCCGGGCTGCTTGGATGGACAGCAGCAGGTGCAGGCCGCCGAGCACCGACAGCCGCACCGGGTCTTGGTCGTCGACCGCCGCCAGATCGGCGATGGCGCCCCGGCAGAGAGCGGCGGACTCTTCGGTGTGCCCACGGTTCGACAGCACCTGCCCCAGATTCCATGCGGCAGACCCGCGGTAAATGGGGTCGTCGGCGTCTCGGGCTGCGGACAGTGCCCGGTCCGCGGCGATCAGGGCGACGTCGTTGGCGCCGACCCGTTTCGCGTAGGCACGGACGAGGAGGTACAGGTCGGCGGCGATCCGCAGTGCCTCACGCCGAGACGCGCCGCTGGTCTGGTTGAGGGCGACGCCCGCCGCGTGGATGAGGCCGGGCAGCACCGGGCCGGTATAGGTGTACCGCTGCCGTGACTGGTACCAGGTCGTCCAGGCCAGGTCGACGGCGGCGCGAAGCTCCGTCAGGGACATCGGGTTGTCGTCGGCCGGGGTGTAGGCGTGGATGGCGGCGCGGAGTGGTTTCACCGTTTCGTGTTCGGCGGGGTCGTCGGGGAGGTGCCCTACAGGTAGGCCGGTGAGCCGGTACAGGTCGCGTACCCGCAGGATCCGGGCGATGTCGATCCAGTCGCCGAGGGTGTTGACGCTGCGTTCCCCGGATTCCCATTTCCGCCAGGCGGAGACGGTGACGCCTTTCAGTTGGGCGGCGACTTCTTGGGTGAGTCCGGCCCGTTTGCGGTACAGCTTGATGCGCTGGCCGGGGGTCATGCCGGGTGTGATCGCGGGTTCCATGGTGGTTCCTCCGAGGTAGCGGCTCGGGTGGTGGCCCGCCGGCCGCTACCCGGCGGGACCACCTGTAGTCACGGTACGCCGGGAATGCCGGGGCGGGGCACCCCCACGAATGGGGACGCCCCGCCGTCGTGTCGCGTCAGGCCGCCCGGGTCAACGCCCGCTCGGTCAGCCGGTACTTCGCCGCCCGGCCGCTGCCCTCCTTCGCCACATACCCGTGGGCGAGCAGATCGGCGGCGAGCTGGTAGAAGCGCGACGAGCCGATCCCCGCCGCCTCCATCGCATCCTTGGGCTGCCGGTTACCGGCGCCGATCGCGTCGAGCACCTTGCGGTGGCTGTCCGACGGCTCGAACTCCGGCTCCTGGGTGCCCGGCCACACCGGGAACACCACGTCTTCGAGGAGTTCCGCCACCACCTGCGGCTGCGCGGCGACCGTCACCGCAACCGCCGACTGCGGGGCGGGGGCCGGAACGTGGACACCCGCCATCCGCGCCCGCCGGCGACGCAGCGCCTCCTCCTTCGCCTTCGCCCGCACACCCTTGCGGTCGGCGTAACCCGGCCCGAACGCCGCCGCCTCCGCCGGCGCGAGGCTCCGCCAGTTCATGTCGCGGGCCAAGGTCGCCAACTGCTCGTCGGTGACCCGGAAACCTCGGAACGCCGCACCCCGCGACTCGTCGACCATCCGCGCGTAGCCGGGCACGTCCGGGAAGTCCCGCGGGTCGTACGCCAGCTTCAGCACGTCCTTCACCGAACCCGACTTCATGCGCAGCGCCACACCGTTGCCGGTGAGCAGCGCCGACCGCAGCACGTCGGCGTGTTTGCCGGTGCCGAACGCCCGGTCCAGGTTGCCCGACTGGGTGGCGGCGATGATCGTGATACCGACCTTCCGGTATTCGGTGATCAGGTCGGCGGCCAACTCCTGAATGTCGTCGTGGCAGAAGAACCGGTGGCACTCGTCCACGAAAACGATCAGGCCGGGCCGCTCGTCGGTCGGGGTGAATCCCTCCAAGTCGTCGAGGAGCATGTCGTCGAAGCGGGCGGCGGCGACCAGGTGCGCCCCGGCCAGCATGATCCGGAACTGGTCGGGGGTGCCGGCGAAGTAGTCGCAGTGGTCACGCAGCAGCTTCGACGACGCGCCCGTCTCGCCGTGCCCGTCGGCGAACCACGCCACGGTGGGGGTGGAGGCGACCACCGACATGATGACGTTCTCGGCCATGCGGGTTTTCCCCGAGCCTTGGGCGCCGACGAGGAAGCCACCCCAGATGCTGTTGCTGGAGTAGACGCGCCACTGCGCGTACCCGTCGCCGTCGACGAACGGACCCAACGCCACCTTGCCGGTCTTCGGGTTGTAGGCGACGGGGCCGGGCCACACGTTGTCGCGGGCCAGCACCGGCGACTTCTCCAGCACGGTGACCCGCACGTACGACTGGTCGCGGGTGGGGTGGTGCTCGGCCATCAACTCGTCGGTGGGTCGCAGACCGAGACCGGTGCGGATCTTCCCCAGCGCCCCGGTGACGGTGGCCAACTCCTGCTTGCCGGGCACCAGCCGGACCGTCAACCGGGTGCCGCCGGTGACGGGCTTCTCCGACAGCACCCGCGTGCCCGCCAGCGCGCCGCCCGGCGCGGACAGGTTGTCGTGCCACAGATCCGTGTACGCCCGCAGCACCACCGGCTCGGTGACCACGTCGATGCGGTTTTCCCGCCACCAGTGCAGGTGCAGCCCGTACCCGAACGCCATCAGCGCCCCGACCGCACCCAAGCTGAGGCCGACGGTGGCGACAGTGGTTAGCCACACGGCGGCCACGCCGATGAACGCCAGGGCGCGGGCGGTGGCCTTGCGGCCGAACACCCGCCGCCTGCGGTTGACGGCGGTGGCGGCGACCACGGCGACCACGAACGCGGTCACCGCCGTCCAGCGGGCAACCTCCGCGTCATGCCCGACCATGTGCGCGGCGAGGCGGGCCGCGCCGGCGGCCAGCACCAGGGCGCCCACGGCGATGTGCGGTGCCCGCTGCGCCCGCAGGTCCACGGTCATTCGGGGGATGCCCTGCTCGGGCACCTCGACGTCACTCATTCCTGTCTCCTTCAAGGTGTCCCGGCTTCCACCGCGGCGGCGCAAACCCCGGGTGGGGGCTTGCGCCGCACGGCGGTAGCCGGGCCGGTTACTCGCCGGTGACGAACCGCTTGTTGCCGGCGTCCGGCACCGCCTGGTACGCCTCCTTCACGGTGTTCTGCTTGCCGATCTCGTCGGCGGCCCGCTCCCACGCGGCGGCGGCCTGCGCGGACAGCTCCCGGGCGGACGCGACGGTGGCGATGGTGCCGTCACCGACCTCGAAGCTGCGCAGCGCGGCCACGTACTGCTCACCGCCGGCGGTGGACGCGGCGCGGTGGGCGTTGGCCATGCCCTGCGCGAAGGCGATGGCGGTGGGCAGGCCGGTGATCTCGGCGTTCGGCATGGCGGTCTCCTTCAGGATGGGGAACATGGGGATGACGGTGGCGAGTTTCGGCTGCCCGCCGGTCGGGGTCGGGTCGGGGCTGGCGGTGGGCTTGGTGTCGGGCGTCGGGGTCGGGGCGGCGGGGATGTCGTGCCGGTTGCACCACATCTGCACCTGGCTGCCGTTCGTCACCGGGGTCATGGCGTCGATGTGCTGCTCCCGGCCACACCGGTCGCACGTGGTGACGCCCACCGGCCGCTGCTTGGCGCGCGCCTCGGAGACACCGGCGGCGACCCTGCCTGCGGCGTCGGATGGCCGCGCCGCCGGCGTCGGCTTGCCGTCGCTGGGGGTGGGCGCGGGCTTCGGCTCGGCCACCACGTCGAGCATGTCGTCGACCGGCTGCGCCTTCGCCTTGGCCTTCGCCCGCCGCCGGTCCGTGTTCGCGGCCAGCGAGTCCGAGTACAGATCCTTGAACCAGTCACCGGTCATGTAGCGGGGCTGCGCCGGCACCGGCTGCCCGGCCGCCTGGGCGCGGGCCTTCTTCAACTCGTAGCGCGGGTTCGGCTTCCCGCGGTAGGCGTACAGGCCGTCGGTGACGCCGCGCTGCAACATCAACGCGAACACCAGCACCCAGAAGATCGGATCCATCGGGTCACACCTCCACGGTGACGGCGCCGCCGCCGCTGGCCTTGATGGACCGCTGCGCCAGCAGCACCGCGGTCGCCCCGACGAACAGGGCCAGCGCGATCGGGGAGGCCGTGCCCAGCCACTCCCGCAGCGGCCCGGCGATCAGGTCGAGGGCGGCGTGCGTCCACTCCCCGATACGGTCGCCCAGCTTCCCGGCGCACGCCCGCGCCACCGACGGCATCAGCAGCAGCGACCAGATGGCCTGCCGGTTCGGCTCCCAGTCCACGACCAGGTCACGGACGAGCAGCACCACCAGCACCCCGAGCGCGACGGGCGGCACCCAGCCCCACGGGATCGCCGACAGGACGGTGTCGATCGTGTCGCCGATGAACATGCCGGCGACCAGCGGGCCGCCGACCAGGGCGGCGGCGGTTGACGCCCAGGCGAGCACCTTGATGCCCTTCGGGCGGACGGTGTTCTTGAACCTCTTGGCCACGGGGTGGCTCCCTTCTCAGAGGAACAGCCAGAGCGCCCAGTCGGCGCCGGGCTTGACGATGTGGTCGGTGAACCACTCGACCGGCGGCAGCTCGGCGAGCAGCTTCACCGTGACGGCGGTAAACACGAATCGGGACGGCCGGGTGAACGGCCACTCGGCGGTGCGCAGCACCACGACGGCGGGCACCGCGACGAGCCAGCAGAACGCCACCCCGGCGAACCGGATCGGGCCGTCGGTGCGGGCGGTCCAGGGGGCGCGGCGGGCGTAGTCGAGGATCTGTTCGACGGCGGGGGCGCGTTCGGCGAGCGGCGACGGCAGGGTGAAGAACCCCTTGAGGTGCCCCGCCGTCCGGCTCACCCACCCCGGACCGCCGTGACTGTGGGTGATCGGAGAGTGGAGAGTTTCGGCCGTCCGCTGGGCGGTTTCGCGCTCGCGGGTGCCTGGCTGGAACTGTCCAGTGGAGAGTTTCCCGACCGGAGAGTTACCGACGGTGACGCGCTGGCCGTTGGTGGCGGTCATCGGGCGACCGCCCACACGATCGTGCCGAGCATGACGCCGACCATGAACGCCAGCAGCAGGGCCGCGTACACCTGCGGGCCGATGGTGGCGTGTGGGGACGGCGCCTGCGGGGGCTGGTGGGGCATGATGGGTTCTCCTTCAGGTCGGTTCCGGTGCGGGGCCGGTCGGTTGGGGACCCGGGGCGCGACCTGTGCTGCCAGGCCGATCGGTCGCGCCCCGGGGGTCTACCTGCTGCGGGTCTTCCGCCTGGCCGGGTGCGTCGTCGCCCCCACGTGCCGCCAGTACGGGTCCTTCACGTCGACGTACTCGATGTCGCCACCGCACGTCGCGCACTGCTCGATCCGCCTGGTCATGGCCTGCACCTCCCCTCAGACCGCGGCGCGGTCGTCGTCGGCGGCCGGGGCAGCCGCCAAAGCCTTCTGCACGGTCCGCACCGACCGCTCCGTCGTCCCGGCCAACTCCGCAAGCCGGGCCTGCTTCGCGGCCGGTTCCGCCGCCAACGCGGCCACCACACGGGCCACCAGGTCGGCGCTCACACCCGGAAGAGCGGGCACGTCTCCCGCCGCCGGGAGCGGAAGAGCAACCGGAACGGCGGTGACGCTCTTCCGGTCTTCCGCACCGGAAGAGGCCGGGCTCTTCCGGTTGCTCTTCCGGTTGTCGGAACCGGAAGAGACGGCGCTCTTCCGGTCGGCGTCTTCCGCTTTCCGCAGCAGCCGATCGTGGGCGGCGCGCACCCGCGCCAGCTCGTCGGCGACGGCCTGCCGGGACTGCTCCACGGCGGCGGCGTGCTGCTCGGCGGTCACCTTCTCGGCGACCGCGCGCTCCGCCATCAGCCGCGCCTCCTCCAACTGACCTGCGGTTCTGGAGGTTTCATCGGAGACTTTCGCCGCCTGGGCACGCGCGTCGCGGGCGGATGCCTGCACCTCTTCGAGTTGCTGCTTGTACCGGGCGGCGGCCTCCGCGTGCTGCGCCTTCAGGAAGGTCACCTGCTCGCGGTTCTTCCGGTCCGCGTCGGCGCGCTCTTCCGCCTGCCGGGACCGGAAGAGGTCGAACGCCTTCCGCTCCTCTTCCGCCTGCTCTTCCGCCTTCTTCCGGTTGGCCTCTTCCGCCTCGGCGTGCTCTTCCGCCTCGGTCCTCTTCCGCTCTTCCGCCCGGAACGCGGCCTCAGCCTCGGCCCTCTTCCGGTCCGCCTCTTCCGCCTGGGCGCGCGCGCCGCGGGCATCTTCCGCTAGCCGCGCCGAGACGTCTTCCGCTTCACGCTCGGCGGCGGTCTTCCCGGTGAGCGCCTTCACCCGCACGACGACGATCGGGGCGATACACGCGACGGCGAGGACCAGACCCCACGGCGTCTCCTCACCCTTGGTGATGAACACCGGCACCAGGTGCACGGCGCCCTGGCAGAACAGCATCAGCGCGAGGCTGATCGCGATGTCGAGCCGCCGCCGCTTGTGGAACGCCGTGATCACGTACACGTCGATCATGACGGGAAACGCCCACGCCACGTACCAGACGAAGTGGGCCATCACCGCAAGGTCGAACTCGCCCTTGGCGGTGAGGCCGACGGCGGTCGCGAGGGCGACGCGTTCGCCCACGACAGTCCAGTTCGTGTCGTCGGTCTTCACCGGTCGTTGCCTCCTTCGACGTCGCTGTAGGGCCGGCCCGTCGACGGGCGGAACACTTCGTGCGCCGCCCCGATCGGGCGGCCGTCCCACACCTGCCACCCGCCGCCGGGCATCCGCACCCAGTCACCCTCCTGGGTGCCGCCCCCCGAAACCGTCGTCGCCTCGACCACCCGGCCGTGGGCCATCGCGAACAGGCGCCCGCAACTACGGCACGACCACGCCATCCCGTCCGGCACCCGACCCATCGCATCCACGGTGTGCGGGAGCAGACACCAGGGGCAGGCCGGCTCGTCGTGCTGCCGCCAGTGCGGGGCAGCGCAGGTCACGTACACCCGCACCTCGCCGTCCCGGTTCGGGTATCGCCGTGAGACGGTCATGGCGGGCAGCACCCGCCGGAGCAGGCCGACAGTCACGTCGACCTGCCCGACGGTGCCGCTGATGCGGATCTTCACTGAACGGCCACCAGATCGGCCGCCAACGTCCGGAGGGTGCGCCGCGCCCGATTCAGCAGCTCCGACGCGTAGCCCAGCGAGCAACCCATCTCCTTGCCGACCTCGGCCAGCGAAAGACGCTGCACGTATCGGAGCCGCACCGCCTGCTGCTGCTTCGCCGGCAGCAAGGCCAGCAGCGTGGGCGACTTACGGAACACCTCCGCCTCCGGCGACTCCACCGCCCGTTCGGTCCGGCGGTCTTCCCACGGCGAGCCCGACAGGTCCGCCTCGTGCAGCGCCCGCCACAGCGTCGAGTGCACCGTCGACGTGGTCAACCCGCGCTTCTCCGCGATCTCGGCAATCGACATGCCGTGCAGGCAGTGCGCCCGCACCACGTCCCGCTGCCGCGGCGACAGAGCGGCCAGCGCCACCCGAATCCGTGCCTGCACCTCAGGGTCGGCGGTACACGGCAGCGACGACGGATCTACCGTCTGCGACTCCACCCACTCGATGTCCTCACCGAGCAGGGCCGGCACCGCGCGGCGCCGCTGGTGCGCGAGGGTCCGAACCTTCCACTTCGCCTCAGTGACCAGCCAGCCGGTCAGGTTGTCGATGTGATCGAGCTGCGTCCGGTCGGCCCACAGTTTGACCAGGGCCTCCTGCACCGCCTCCTCCGCGTCGGCCCAGTTACCGCAGAACCGGAAGATGATGCGGACGATGCGGGCCTGCTCGTTGCGGACCAGCTCGTCGAATCGGTGCTCCCGCACCAGGTCATCCATGTCGATCGTGGTGGCGCTCATGATTCCACTCCCCAGCAGACCAAGATCAGCGCAGAACATTGGGATGTCAGCAGCCGGCCGCAGCCGGCACCAGCGTGTAGAAGACCGGCCCCGTCGCGGGCTCGCACTGGAACACCTCGGCGAACATCGCGCCGGCGGAGGCAACGTCGGCCGCAGCGACCGCCTGGGCGTGCAAACCGTCGGCGACGTCGACCAGGTGCACGGCGGCCAGCCGGTGCGGGGCGGCGTACACGTCGATCTCGTACGTCACAGCACACCCCGGTCCGCGTCAGCCACGTCGGCGGCCTTCACCAGCAGTCCCGCGTACCTGCGGGCGTCGTCCGGCGTCATCTCCACCTCGTCCGCCCGCACGAACGCGCGGCCGGTCACGCTGTGGTGGTCGTCGCGTTCCACCAGCACCTCAACCGTGTTCGACGTGCGACCGGCCGAGTCGGTGACCGCCAGGGCGCCGATGTGCCCGGTGTGGAACACCTTCCCCGGGTCACCCGTCGCCGTGCTGGTCGCCCACGCCGGGGCGGACGTCGCCGGGGCGGGCCGGGCCGAGGCGAGCAGCGCCAAATCCCGGAGGTGACCAGCCAGCGCGCGCGCCTCCGCCGACGACAGGGACACCACCCCGGCGGCCGTCACATCCAGTTCGACGGTGGCGGTGGTCGACCGGTAGTGGCGGTGCATCGCCACCACGACCACCGACTGTTCGCCGTCGACCGCGTCGACCAGGGTCAACGGGATCTCCGTCAGGCCGCCGCCGTGCACCCGGTCGTCGTACATGTCCCGCGCCGAATGCCCCCCCAGGCACCACCCGGGGCACGGGCCGTCCAGCCAGAACGGTGCCCGCTCCGGCGCCGGCCCGATCGGCAGCGGCTTGTCCCCGAGGGTCGCCGTCGTGTCCAGCAGCAGCGCCACCGTCAGCGCCTCGTGCGGGGTGAGCCGCAGCCACTTCATGTTCGACTCGCCGCCGATGCGCTTGCCGACCTCGATGCGCGGGGCCACCTCGTGCGGGGACTGGCGCATCAGCACCGACAGGTGGTCGTTCTGCCGGTAGTGGGACAGCGGCATGAACCCGTCGTCCAGGTTCGGGGCGTCGATGACGCAGTCCAGGTCGGCGGGACCGACGACGACCTCCGCGTGCCCGTTGCGGCACCACGACCGGCCGCAGTCGTCCGGGTCGGCCACGGCGGGCCGGGCGGCGGGCAGGCTGGTGGCGGTGAACTGGACGGTGTCGCCCCGGTCGGCGCGGTTGCCGTCGGGCATGCTGAAGATGCCGATCGCGGGGGCGGTCACTTCGTCACCTCGGCGCGGGCCGCGGCGATCTCTTCGGCGGTGGCCGGGACGCTGCACGACACGCTGACCGACCAGCCGGAAAGGTTCTGGTGCCGGCTGATGCGCGAGGAGTAGCCGGCCAGCGGCGTGTCACCGTCGAGGGTGTGGGCGCGGCTGCTGCGGCCAGCGGCCGGCAGGTCCAGGTAGGCGGCCCACCGGTCGACAGCGACCGTGTCGCCGTAGTCGAACTTCAGGTACAGGGCGCGGAAGGAGTACATGTCGACCTGCTCCGGGATGGGCAGGCCGAGGGCAACACCGCCGACGTACATGTCGAAGGCGTCCTCACGGGTGGCGGGCGTGTCGCCCGTCTCGGTGGTGCTGGTGGCGCGCTGCGCCGGGATCGTGGAAGATTCCACTGGTTCTCACTCCCTGTGTCCGAGGGTGTCGAGGGCAAGTGGTCCGGTTGGGAGGTGCAACTCCTGGCCGGGCCCACTGTCGTTCTGTGCTCTGCCCCTAGTCTGTACTCCCGAGGCGGAGCACCCGGTCGTATCCGCGCGCCGACAGCGAGCCGGTGTCGAGGCGGCGCCGCAGCTCCCGGGTGATTGACCCCGGCAGGTGCCACGGTGGCCGGCGCAGGTGCGGGCCGGGAACGTCGGCGTTCACCCGGTGCCCGGTGGGGGCCCAGCGGTCGGCCGCGGCCCGGCGCGCCTCGGCGACCCGGGCGGCCACCGCGGCCGAGGACTCCTGCGGGGCGCCGGTCTGCAACAGCTCGGCCGCGCGCACCGGCATCAGCCGGACCTGCACGTCGACCCGGTCGAGCAGTGGGCCGGACAGCCGCCCCAGGTAGCGCCGCCGGGCCTGCGGGGTGCACTCGCAGTCGGCGTCGCCGGACGGCTTGGCGCAGGGGCAGGGGTTGGCGGCCAGCACGAGCTGGCTGCGGGCCGGGTATTCGGTGGCGCCCCGGGTGCGGGCGACCCTTACCCGGCCGCTCTCCAGCGGTTGGCGCAGCGCGTCCAGCGCGCCCTTGGCGAACTCGGGCGCCTCGTCGAGGAAGAGCACGCCACGGTGGGCCAGCGACACCGCGCCGGGGCGGGCCAGCCCGGAACCGCCGCCGACAAGCGACGGCACCGTGGCGGTGTGGTGCGGCGCCTGGAACGGAGGGCGGCGCAGCAGGCCGCCGCCGGGCGGCAGCAGGCCGGCGATCGAGTGCAGCGCGGTCACCTCCAGCGCGGCCTCGTCGTCCAGCTCGGGCAGGATCGACGGCAGGCGCTCGGCGAGCATCGTCTTGCCGGCGCCGGGCGGCCCGAGCAGCGCGAGGTGATGGCCGCCGGCGGCGGCGATCTCCAGGGCCCGGCGGCCGAGCGGCTGACCGGCGACGTCGCACAGGTCGGGGCCGGCGGTGGCGTCGACCGGTGACTGCCCGGGCGGGACGAGCAGCGGCGTGCCGTCGCGCACGTGGGCGACGAGGCGGTGCAGGGTGTCGACGGCGCGCACGCGTACGCCGGGGATGACGGCGGCCTCGGCGGCGTTGCCGGCGGGCACCACGACGCGCGGGTAGCCGGCCCGGGCGGCGGCCGCGACCATCGGCAGGGTGCCGCGGACCGGCCGCACCGTGCCGTCGAGACCGAGTTCGCCGAGGATGACTGTGGCGTCCAGGGCGACCGGGGGCAGTTCGCCGGAGCCGGCGAGCACCGCCACCGCGATGGCGAGGTCGAACGCGGAGCCGTACTTGGGCAGGGTGGCCGGGAGCAGATTGAGGGTGATCCGCCGGTTGGGCCACTTCTGGCCGGAGTTGACGATGGCGGCGCGGACCCGGTCGCGGGCCTCGTGCAGCGCGGTGTCGGGCAGCCCGGAGATGACCACGGCGGGCAGGCCGGGGGCGAGGTCGGCCTCGACCTCGACCACGTGCCCGGCCACGCCGGCCAGGCCGACGCTGAGGATCTTGGCGTAGCCCATGTCAGAACGCGCCCCGGAGGTGTTCGACCCGGGCCCGACCGGTGGCCGGCAGCCGCACCGAGAGCACGTCGAAGCGGACCTCGTCGGCGGTGGTGCCGGTCTCGGCGAGCCAGCGGGCGGCCAGGCCGCGCAGCCGGCGGGCCTTGGCCCCGACCACCGCCTCGGCGGGGAAGCCGTACCGCTCGGTGCGCCGGGTCTTCACCTCGCAGAAGGCGAGGACCGGGCCCTCCCAGGCGATGATGTCGATCTCCCCGTCGGGGCAGCGCCAGTTGCGGGCGATCGGCCGCAGCCCGGTGTCGATCAGGTGCCGTAGCGCGCACCGCTCGCCGTAGGCGCCGACGGCCTGGTTCCGGTTCGTCATGCCCGCCAGGATGGGGGTGACCGGTCGCCGGCCGGTGTCCCGACGCCGTCGGCCTGTGGACGCGGGTGCGCCTGTGGACGGGCTCACGATCTTCGCCGCGTCCTGGTATGGGCGCGGTCACCCCGCGTCACCCGATCGCCACCGGCCGGAGCGGTGCTGAGCTGCGGCGACGTCGCGGCCGATCCGAATGGCGCGGCTGGTGCCTGTCGCATACCGTGCCGGTCGTGGACGGACGACGCAGCTACCCCGAGGATCAGCAGGAACCGCGGTGGGGCGACCGCGGGTACGAGTCGAACTGGCGTGCCGCTGGTGAGCCGCGCTACCGCGACGAGGACTACCGCGCGCCGGAGCAGCGCGCCGCCGAGAGCCGCTACGGGGGCTACTCCGCCGCCGACCCGCTCGTCGACGACACGAGCGGTTGGCGGTCGCAGCGCCCGGACGACCCCGAGGTCTCCGGTGAGCTGCCTGGCCGCGCAGGTCGCCGGGCGGCCCGTGAGGCGACGGAAGCGCCCGGTGAGGATCCGCTCAACGCGGTGTCCCGCAGTGGCGTCGACGCGCTCGGCACGGCGTCGCGCGGGGCGGCCAACCCGTCGGCCGGCGTGACCGACCCGCTCGCGGGCGCCCGGGGCGCCGATCCGTACGGGCTCGGGGCCCGAAGCGCCGATGCCCTCGCCGGGGGCGCCGATCCGGCCCGACCCGGCCCGCTGGGCGGCTACCCGATCGTGGACACCGGCCGGGCGGCCGAGCCCACCACTGCCGGCGGGACGCAGATCTCCCTCGGCGGCCGGACGGGCCCCGGCGCGGCCACCCCGTTGACGGTGGGCGAGCGGCCGACCGGTGCGGCGGACCCGGCCGCGCCGCCGGTGAACCCGCTGGAGATGCCGACCGGCCCGATGCCGGCGCTGGTGCCCCGGCCGGAGGGGCCGCCGCCGGGCGACGGCGTCTACCGGACCCGGCGGCCGGCGCTCGCGGTGCTGCTGGCGGCGCTGGTGGTGGTGCTGGAGGTGCCGGCGTTACGGGTGTTGCTGCACGGGCTGGTGGGTGACCCGGTGTCGGCGTCGCACGTCGTGGTGGGCACGTTCCTGGTGGTCGGGCTGCCGATCTTCGGTGCCGGGCTGTACGGGCTGCGCACCGGCGGGCTGGCGCTCGCCGAGGGCAGTCGCGGCTGGCTCCGCCCGCCGACCGCCTACCTGACCGTCGGTCTGGTGCTCTTCGTCGCCGCCGCCCTCGCGGCCCGCTGACCGTCGGCGGCGGCACCCGTCGGAGCCGCCCGCCGAGCGCAAGATCAGGCAGGACTCCGCACCCCGGGGCCGGGGTGCGGAGCGGGCGCGTACACTTGGCAACGGCGACCGCCTCGCGCGGTCGACCTCGCGTGCCCTCTCCACGATCATCCCGTGGGGCGACGGCCTCCCTGGTCCCGGTTCTTCACCCGGGCCCACCCTGGCCGGCGACCGGGCGCCAGGCGTCCGGCCGCCGGCCGGACGGACAACCAGGGACACAGTAGGAGTACCCACCATGGCCGTCGTGACCATGCGTCAGCTGCTGGAGAGCGGTGTGCACTTCGGGCACCAGACCCGCCGCTGGAACCCGAAGATGAAGCGCTTCATCTTCACCGAGCGCAACGGTATCTACATCATCGACCTGCGCCAGACCCTCGACTACATCGAGAAGGCGTACGAGTTCATCCGCACCACCGTCGCGGGCGGCGGCAGCATCCTGTTCGTCGGCACCAAGAAGCAGGCCCAGGAGGCCATCGCCGAGCAGGCGACCCGGGTCGGCCAGCCGTACGTCAACCACCGCTGGCTCGGTGGCATGCTGACCAACTTCCAGACCGTGTACAAGCGGCTGCAGCGGATGAAGGAGCTCGAGGCCCTGGGTGACCTGAGCGGCACCGCCGCCGGTTACACCAAGAAGGAGACCCTCCAGCTCTCCCGCGAGAAGATCAAGCTGACCCGCACCCTCGGTGGTCTGCGGGACATGCAGAAGCTGCCGGCCGCGGTCTGGATCGTCGACACCAAGAAGGAGCACATCGCCGTCGACGAGGCCCGCAAGCTGGGCATCCCGGTGATCGCCGTGCTCGACACCAACTGCGACCCGGACGAGGTCGACTTCCCGATCCCGGGCAACGACGACGCCATCCGCTCGGCCGAGCTGCTGACCAAGGTCGTCGCCGCCGCCGTCGCCGACGGTCTGATCGCCCGCTCCGGTCGTAACCGGGGCGGCGACGAGAAGCCCGAGGCGGGCCAGGTCGGCGCCGACGAGCCGCTGGCCGAGTGGGAGCGCGAGCTGCTCGAGGAGCCGAAGAAGGCCGACGAGCAGCCCGCCGCCGCCGAGCAGCCGGCCGCCGAGGAGCCGAAGAAGGCCACCGAGCAGCCGGCGACCGCCGCCGCGGAGTGATCTCGCCGTCGCGCCCCCACCGTCCGGGTTCCCGGGCGGTGGGGCGCGACGGGTACGCCGGGCAGCTCCGGCCCGGAACCGGGTAACCAGCTTCCCAGACCACCTCACTGACACCGAAGAGAGAGTCATGTCCAACTTCACCGCCGCGGACGTCAAGAAGCTCCGGGACCTCACCGGCGCCGGCATGATGGACTCCAAGAAGGCGCTGACCGAGGCCGAGGGCGACTTCGACAAGGCCGTCGAGATCCTGCGCGTCAAGGGCGCCAAGGATGTCGGCAAGCGGGCCGGCCGCACCGCGGCCAACGGCCTCGTCGCCCACTCCGGCCAGGCGCTGCTCGAGCTCAACTGCGAGACCGACTTCGTCGCCAAGAACGACGCCTTCATCGCGCTGGCCCAGCAGCTCGTCGAGCACGGCGTGACCAGCGGCGCCACCACCGCCGAGGAGCTGCTCGCCAGCAGCATCGACGGCAAGAGCGTGGCCGACCTGATCCAGGAGCAGTCCGCCAAGATCGGCGAGAAGCTGGTGCTCAACCGCTTCGCCAAGCTCGACGGCACCACCGCGGTCTACCTGCACCGCAAGAGCCAGGACCTGCCCCCGGCGGTCGGCGTGCTGGTGCAGTTCACCGGCAAGACCGACGAGGCGGCCGACGCGGACGCCCGTGGGGTGGCGATGCAGATCGCCGCCATGCGGCCGAAGTACCTCACCCGCGACGAGGTGCCCGCCGAGACGGTCGAGTCCGAGCGGCGCATCGCCGAGCAGACCGCCCGTGAGGAGAACAAGCCCGAGGCGGCGCTCCCGAAGATCGTCGAGGGCCGGGTCAACTCCTTCTTCAAGGACTTCGTCCTGCTGGAGCAGGCCGCGGTCGCCGACAACAAGAAGACCGTCAAGCAGGTGCTGGCCGAGGCCGGCATCGAGGTGACCCGCTTCGTGCGGTTCGAGGTCGGTCAGGCCTGAGCCGCCGCCCGGGCCCGGCCCGGGCGCAGGGGAACGTCGACGAGGAGGCCGCCGGTGTACGCGACAGGCACCGCGGCCTCCTCGTCACATAGGGTCGGCAGGGGCAGTTACGCGATGCCCGCGCGACGCGCGGGGAGAAGGGGCGGGGCGGATGACGCAGGTTGTGAGTGACCGGAGCCTGGCGGAGGACGACCCGACCGCCCCGCCGCCCGGTCGGTCCCGCCGGGTGGTGCTGAAGCTCTCCGGTGAGGTCTTCGGCGGCGGCGCGATCGGTGTCGACCCGGACGTCGTGCAGGGCATCGCCCGGCAGATCGCCACCGTGGTCCGTCGCGGCGTGCAGGTCTCCGTGGTGGTCGGCGGCGGTAACTTCTTCCGCGGCGCCGAGCTGCAGAAGCGGGGCATGGACCGGGCCCGCGCCGACTACATGGGCATGCTCGGCACGGTGATGAACTGCCTCGCCCTCCAGGACTTCCTGGAGAAGGAGGGCATCGAGACCCGGGTGCAGAGCGCCATCACCATGGCCCAGGTCGCCGAGCCCTACATCCCGCTGCGGGCGATCCGGCACCTGGAGAAGGGCCGTGTGGTGATCTTCGGCGCGGGCGCCGGGATGCCCTACTTCTCCACCGACACGGTCGCCGCCCAGCGCGCGCTGGAGATCCGCGCGGACGTGGTGCTGATGAGCAAGAACGGCGTGGACGCGGTCTACACCGCCGACCCCCGGCTCGACCCGACCGCGAGCAAGCTCGACTCGATCACCTTCTCCGAGGTGCTGCGCCGCAACCTGCGGGTGGCCGACGCCGCCGCGTTCAGCCTCTGCATGGAGAACGGCCTGCCGATGCTGGTCTTCGGCGCCCAGGGCGACGACACCATCGTCCGGGCCGTCGGCGGTGAGAAGATCGGCACGCTGATCACCGCCTGAGCCGGTCCCACCGGACCGGTGGCGGTCCTCTGCCACAGCCTGAGAGCACAGCCCACGACGAGCGACAGAAGGAGGCGAGGAGACCGGTGATCGACGACACCCTCCTCGAGGCGGAGGAGAAGATGGAGCGTGCCATCGAGCACGCCAGGGAGGAATTCGGCGGGATCCGCACCGGTCGCGCCAACGCCGCCATGTTCTCCCGGATCCTCATCGACTACTACGGCAGCCCGACCCCGCTGCCGCAGATGGCGTCCATCGCGGTGCCCGAGCCGCGCATGGTGATCATCAAGCCGTACGACAACTCGCAGACCAATGCGATGGAGAAGGCGATCCGCGACTCGGACCTCGGGGTGAACCCGAACAACGAGGGCAACCAGTTGCGCATCCTGCTGCCGCAGATGACCGAGGAGCGGCGGCGCGAGATGACCAAGGTCGCCCGGCAGAAGGGCGAGGAGGCGAAGGTCGCCGTCCGCAACATCCGCCGCAAGGCCAAGGAAGAGCTGGACCGCATGGTCAAGGACGGCGAGGTCGGCGAGGACGAGGGCCGCCGCGCGGAGAAGGACCTGGACGACCTGACCCAGCGTTTCGTCGCCACGGTGGACGAGATGATCAAGCACAAGGAGACCGAGCTGCTCGAGGTCTGAGCGGCACGCGTACTCCGTCACGGCACCGCGCCGCCGCCGCCCGGCATCCCGGGCGGCGGCCCGGTGCCGTCGTCGTGCCCGGACGGCGTCCACCCTCGCCGCCTCCCGGGTGCAGTAGGCTCGGCACGATTCGGCGACCACCAGCGGGTGAACGACGGGAGTCGCCCGGCCGTCGGTCCGTCAACAGGAAGTCTCACGCCGGTAGGGGATGGTCTTGGTCTTGCGTCATGTGGTGGCTTTCGTACCGTCTGCCGGTGCGTGATGTCCCACCCCGACCCCTACGGCAGCACCGAGCCGCGCGGCTGGGACCGGCCGGCCCCGGCCCTGCCCTGGCCGGAGACCGACCTGGAACCCGGCCCGTGGCAGCGCCCCGCGCCCGGCCCGGACGCGTTCGGCGCCGACGCCGGGGCGTACGCCCGGCCCGCCGAGCGGGAGACCTACGCCCGCCCGCCCGCCGACCCGTACCCGGGCGGCCCGTGGCCCGCCGACGGCCCGCCGCCCGGCGGTCGTGGTCCGCGCGGTGACGACCGGCCGGAGGACGAGTTCCCCACCGCGCAGATCGCGCCGGTGCGGGACGAGCCGACCGGCCACCTCCCGGAGGTACGCGACGAGCCGCCGTCCGGTCGCCGCGCGAGGGGGCGGCGGCGGGCGAGCGCGGAGCGCCCGCCGACCACCGCGCCCCCGGCCTCGAAGGCGGGGCGCAACCTGCCCGCGGCGATCGGCGTCGGGCTGGGCCTGGGCGCGGCGATCGTGGTGCCGCTCTTCTTCTTCCTGCCGGCGTTCCTGGCCGTGCTCGCCGCCGCGGTGGCGATCGGCATCTGGGAGATGGCCCGGGCGGTGCGCCGCAGCGGCGCCCACCCGCCGCTGGTGCCGTTGGTCGCCGGCGGGGTGATCATGATCGGGCTGGCCTGGTTCGCCGGCCCGGACGCGCTCTGCCTCGGGCTGCTGGTCACCGTGCTGGGCACGATGATCTGGCGGCTGGGCGACGGGCCCGGCAACTATCAGCGGGACCTCACCGCGGCCACGCTGATCGTGGTCTACGTGCCCTTCCTCGCCGGCTTCGCGGCCCTGCTCGCCGCCGCGCCCGACGACGGGCACCTGCGGGTGCTGGTCACGCTGGTGGCCGTGGTGCTCTCCGACACCGGCGGGTACGCCGCCGGGGTGGCGTTCGGCAAGCGCCCGATGGCCCCGAAGATCAGCCCGAAGAAGTCCTGGGAGGGCTTCGCCGGCTCGGTCACCGCCGCCGCGGTGGGCAGCGCGCTGCTGCTGTGGCTGCTGTTCGACGTGGCCCCGTGGTGGGGCGCGCTGTTCGGGGTGGCGATCTCCTGCGCCGCGGTGCTGGGCGACCTCGCCGAGTCGATGATCAAGCGGGACCTGGGCGTCAAGGACATGAGCAACCTGCTGCCCGGCCACGGTGGCCTGATGGACCGGCTCGACTCGATCCTGTTCGCGGTGCCGACGGCGTACCTGCTGCTCGCGGTGTTCGTGCCGGTGGTGGGCTGAGGGATGGATCACCTCCGCGAAGCGGGGCCAACCGGCCGGTCGGGGGCGATTCGGCACCCGCGGACGGGTGCGTCCGGCCCGGCCCGTGTCAGACTGGACGCGCCATGACGAGCCTCCCGCTGATCTCCGTAGACCCCGACGCCCGCGGCCGCCGGCCCGCGATGCCTCCCCGCCACCTCGCCGACCTGGACCTGCCGGGCCGGCAGGCGCTCGTCACCGAGCTGGGCGAACCGGCGTTCCGCGCCAAACAGGTCTCGAACCACTACTTCGGCCGGCTGGTGCGCGATCCGGAGCGGATGACCGACCTGCCGGCGGCGACCCGGGAGAAGCTGGCCGGCACGTTGCTGCCGACCCTGCTCAACCCGGTGCGCGAGCTGGCCTGCGACGACGGCGCCACCCGCAAGGCGCTCTGGCGGCTGCACGACGGCTCGCTGGTGGAGAGCGTGCTGATGGGCTACCCGGACCGGGTCACCGTCTGCATCTCCAGCCAGGCCGGCTGCGGCATGGCCTGCCCGTTCTGCGCCACCGGCCAGGCCGGGCTGACCCGCAACCTCTCCACCGCGGAGATCGTCGACCAGGCGGTCTACCTGGCCGGGGTGGCCGCCTCCGGGGCGGTGGCCGGCTCCCCGCCGCGGCTGTCGCACGTGGTGTTCATGGGCATGGGCGAGCCGCTGGCCAACTACGCGCGGGTGGTGGCGGCGATCCGCCGGCTGGTCGCGCCGGCGCCGGAAGGGCTCGGCCTGTCGCAGCGGCACATCACCGTTTCCACGGTCGGGCTGGTCCCGGCCATCCGCCGACTGGCCAGCGAAGACCTCTCGGTGACCCTTGCGTTGTCGCTGCACGCCCCCGATGATGAGCTGCGCGACGAACTCGTCCCGGTCAACCAGCGCTGGAAGGTGTCCGAGGTGCTGGACGCGGCGTGGGACTACGCGGCCACGACGGGGCGTCGCGTGTCCATCGAATACGCGATGATCAAGGACGTGAACGACCAGCCGTGGAGAGCCGATCTGCTCGGGCGGCTGCTGGCCGGCAAGTTGGCCCACGTGAACCTGATCCCGCTCAACCCGACTCCGGGCAGCCGTTGGGACGCCAGCCCGAAGCCGGTCGAGCGGGAGTTCGTCCGGCGGTTGCGCGACGCCGGGGTGTCCACCACGGTGCGGGACACCCGGGGCCGCGAGATCGACGGGGCGTGTGGGCAGCTCGCCGCGGCCGAGGACACGGACAGCGACCCCCGCGCGGCAACGGCGTAGCGGTACGAGACCAGGAGACATAGTGGCGAGTCAGGGTCAGCGTTTCCGGCGGAAGGCGCTCCGCCGGGGATACAAGGTCGACGAGGTGGACGCCTTCCTGGACCGGGTCGAGGCGACCCTCGACGGTCAGCCGGTCGGCGCGCCCGTCGCCTCCCAGGAGGTCCACGACGTCGTCTTCCGGGTCCGGTTCAACGGCTATGACGAGTGGCAGGTCGACCTGCACCTCGACCGGGTCGAGCGGCAGCTCGCCGAGCTGGAGGAGCGCTCCGGCGGTCCCGGCGGTCGGGCCGGCGATCCCCGGATGGCCGACCGGCTCGGCCCGCCGATGCGCGACGACCGCGGCCTGTCCCCGGTGCCCCAGCCGCCGATGCCGCCCCGCCAGATGCCGGCCCAGGCCGGCCCGCCCGCCGACCGCTACGGCAACCGCTACGACGAGCCGACCGGCGCGTTCGCCGGCGGGTACGACGGCCCGCGCGGCGGCTACGACGCGCCTCGTGGCCCGGCCGGTCCGCCGCCGATGGGCCCGGGTCCGGGTGCGCCGCTCGGGCACGGCGGCCCGCCGCAGCGTGGCCTGCCGGCCGGCCCCGGTGGTTACGGCCCGCCGGACCACGGTCCGGGTGGCTACGGTCCGCCGGACCAGGGCCCGGGCGGCTACGGCCCGGAGCCCGGCCAGGGTGGTTACGGCGGCCCCGGCGACCGCTTCGACGGCTTCGAGGCCGGCCGGCACGGTCGCGCCGACATGACCGCCGAGATCAGGATGCCCGAGCGGGAGTTGCGTGAGCTGCGCGGCCGCGGCCCGGCCGGCCCGCCGGCGCTGCCCCAGCAGGGCTACGGCCCGCCGGAGCAGGGTTACGGCCCGCCGGAGCCGAGCTATGGCGGCGGCCCGTCGATGACCGGCCCGCCGCTTGTCGGCCCGCCGGCCGCCGGCCCGCCGATGGTGGGTCCGCCGCTGGCCGGCCCGCCCGGCAGTGACCTGCACCGGGTCGACCAGATCCGGCGCAGCTTCCAGGTCCGCCGGTTCGGCAGCGGGTACGACCCGGACCAGGTCGACAGGTTCTTCGAGACGCTGCTCGGCGGCATGCAGGGGCGCAACGCGATGCCGGTGAACCCGAAGGACCTCGACACGCTGCGCTTCGGGCTGGTGCCCGGCGGCTACTTCGAGGCGGAGGTCGACGCCGCGCTCAAGGACGTCCAGGACATCCTGCTCGGCCGCTGAGCCACTGACGACGGCGAAAGGGCCCGCACCCGTGAGGGTGCGGGCCCTTTTTGCGTACCGCTGGCGTCGTGCGTCAGGACCGCAGGCCGTTGCGGCGCAACACGGCGTCGCCGATGACGATGGCGAGCAGCAGCGCGGCGATCCCGAACAGCCAGATGTGCTCCACCCGGCCCTCCTCGGTGCCGCAGAGCGCCATCAACACCAGCGCCACCGCCGACACCACCGCACCGATCCGCCCGGACTTGCGGTGCCCCGGCTTGTGCTGATCTGGCGCGGTTACCGGCTCGTCTCCTGCCACTGTCGGTCCTTCCCTCGCGATCGGATCTCCGGCTAGTCTGGCACGCCCCGTGGCGGGCCCGGCGCAGGGTCCGGCCGGACGGGACGCGGATGACCCGGGCGGGCGACGGCGGGCACATCGGCTCGGGCCGTTGGACCCGACCCGGCCGGGTCGACGGGCACTACGGGCGTCGCGGGACGGTGGCCAGACTGTCTCCGGTAGCGTCGGGGCGTACGCCTGATGCCTTTTCCGAGGGGGACTACGGTGCGAGTGACCGGTACGGGCCACGCCAGCATGCGGATCGACACGCCCGCGGGCAGCATCCTGTGCGACCCGTGGGTCAACCCCGCCTACTTCGCCTCGTGGTTCCCCTTCCCGGACAACTCCCGGCTCGACTGGGCGACGCTGGGTCAGGTCGACTACCTGTACGTGTCGCACCTGCACCGGGACCACTTCGACGCGAGGCACCTGCGCGACGTGATCTCGAAGGACGCGACGGTCCTGCTGCCCGAGTTCCCCACCTCCGAGATGGAGGACGAGCTGCGGGAGCTGGGCTTCACGAAGTTCCTGAAGGCCCCGAACGAGCAGGTCGTGGAGCTGCCCGGCGGCCTAAAATTCATGATCCAGGCGTTGACCAGCCCGACCGACGGCCCGATCGGCGACTCGTCGCTCTGGGTCGAGTACGACGGCGTCCGCCTGCTCAACCAGAACGACGCCCGGCCCACCGACCTGACCGTCTTCGCCGAGCTGGGCCACGTGCACGCGCACATGCTCCAGTTCTCCGGCGCGATCTGGTACCCGATGGTCTACGAGCTGCCGCAGTCGGCGAAGACCGCGTTCGGCAAGCAGAAGCGGGACCGGCAGTTCGACCGCACCTGGCGCTACATCGACGACCTGAAGGCCGACAACGTCTTCCCGATCGCCGGCCCGCCGTGCTTCCTCGACGACGAGCTGTGGCAGTTCAACGACATCTTCGGCGACGAGGGCAACATCTTCCCCGACCAGTCGGTCTTCCTGTCGGAGTACGCGAAGGTCGGCGGCACCAACGGCATCGTGCTGCTGCCGGGCAGCGTCGCCGAGGTCACCACGGAGGGCACGACCACCACCCACCCGGTGCCGGTCGAGGAGTTCTTCGCGAACAAGGTCGCCCACCTGGAGGAGATGCGCGAGCGCAAGCGCCCGATCATCGAGGCCGAGAAGGCGTCCTGGCGGCACCCCGAGGTCGACGTGCTGGGCGAGATGAAGCGCCGGATCGAGCCGCTGCTGGACGAGTCGATCTACCTGGCCAAGGGCGTCGGCGGCCCGGTCCGCTTCGACCTGGTGGGCTACGACGGCGTCGAGGTCGAGTCGATCGTGGTGGACTTCCCGGGCAAGGAGGTCCGGCCGTACGCGGACGAGAAGGTCCGCTACCGGTTCCGCACCGAGCGGGCGCTCGTCGAGCACCTGCTGCACATCGGCGAGGTGGACTGGGTCAACTCGCTCTTCCTCTCCTGCCGGTTCTCCGCGGCCCGCATCGGCCAGTACAACGAGTTCGTCTACGCGTTCTTCAAGTGCCTCTCCGAGGAGCGCCTCCAGTACGCCGAGGGCTGGTACGACGAGCACGAGCGGGCGGTCGACGCCGAGGACATCACGCTCGACGGCTGGGTGGTGCAACGGCGCTGCCCGCACCTGAAGGCGGACCTGAGCCGGTTCGGCATCGTCGACGGCGACCAGCTCACCTGCCAGTTGCACGGCTGGAAGTTCGACCTGGCCAGCGGCCGCTGCCTGACCAGCGTCGGGCACAAGATCCGCGCCCACCGGGCCGACGAGGAGACCCCGGCGCCGGCCGGGGAAGCGGTCATCTGACGCTTTCGCCCCGCCCGCCGCCTTCGGCACGCGACCATCGTGGTGAGGGGGCGGCGGGTGACGGGTGCGGACAGGGAACCGGGCTACCGGTTCGGGCGCAGCAGCGAGATGGCGCGTGACGCCTCCCGGGTGGAGGCGTTCAGCGACGCGGTGATCGCCATCGTGCTCACGCTGATGGCGGTCGAGCTGCTCCAGTTCGACCCGGGCGTGCCCGACGACAAGGGGTTGCCGGCCGCGCTGGCGCACGAGTGGCGGGCCTACCTGGCGTACGTGATCACCTTCGCGGTGGTGGGCCAGGTCTGGCTGACCCACCACAACATGTGGCGGTACGTCTGCCGGGTCGACCAGATGCTGCTGGTGCTGAACCTGCTGCTGCTGATGTTCGTGGCGGCCATCCCGTTCACCGCGAACCTGCTCGCGGACAACCTGCGCGGCACGCCCGGTGAGCAGCAGCTGACCGCCGCGCTCTACGTCGGCACGGTGCTCGGCGAGGCGCTCTTCTTCAACCTGAGCTGGTGGTGGGCGCGCCGCCGTGGGCTGCTGCACCCGGATCTCGACCCGAGCCTGGCCCGGGCGGTGGCCCGTCGGTTCCGGCTCGGGCCGGTGCTCTACCTGGTCGCGTTCGCGGTGGTGTTCGTCGACCCGATCCTCAGCCTGCTGGCGTACCTGCTGCTGGTCGGCCTCTACGTGATCCGCGGCCCCGGCGACCTTCCGCGCGCCGGGCAGGAAGCCGCCCCGTCGTGAGGTGTTAACAGGGGGCCCCTGCTATACCGCAGGCGTTAACAGGGGGCCCCTCCTTACATGTCGGCGAGGATGCGGCGGGCGGCGTTGTGACCGGCGGCGCCGATCACGCTGCCCGCCGGGTGGCAGCCGGCGCTGCCGGCGTAGACGCCGGGAACGCCTGTCGCGTACGGCATCCGGTCGGTGAACGAGACCGTGTTGTCGACGTGGTGGATGTGCCCGCCGGTGATGCCGAAGTGCGCCTCGATGCCGGGCGGGGGCAGCGGCACCGCGTCCGCGATCAGGTCGCCGGTGCCCGGCGCGTACCGCTCGCAGATCGCGACCAGCTTCTCCACGTAGCCGGGCAGCGCCGCGTCCCAGGTGGTGCCGGCCAGCTCGTAGGGGACCGACTGGACGAACAGCGCCGACGAGTGGTGCCCGGCGGTGTCCTGCAACGACGGGTCGACGGTGGTGTGCAGGTACCACTCGATCGTCGGCTCCTCCGGCAGCCGCCCGGCCCGCACGTCGGCCCACATGCCGCGCAGCGCGGCCATCGGCGACGACCCGCCGCCGCCGACACGTGAGTCGGAGCCGGGCAGCAGGTGGATGGTGGAGCCGAACGGGCTCGGCGCGTCGGCCGGCAGGCAGGAGAAGCGCGGCAGCCCGGTGAGCGCCAGGTTGAGCTTGAGCGTGGTGCCGGGCCGGCGGGCCGCCGTCATCCGCGCGCCCAGCTCCGCCGGGAGCGCGCCGTCGGGCAGCAGCTCCATCAGCCGGTACGGGTCGCACGCGCCGAGCACCACGGGGGCGGCCACCTCGCGCCCGTCGGCGAGCACCACACCCGACGCGGCGCCGCCGTCCAGCGTGATCGCGGCGACCGGGGCGCCGGTGACGATGCGGGCCCCGGCGGACCGGGCCGCGTCGGCGAACGTGCCGGACACCGTGCCCATCCCGCCCCGGGCGATCATCCAGGTGCCGTCCGCGCCGGGCAGCCGGCACATGTTGTGCACCAGGAAGTTGTGCCCGGTGCCCGGGTCGTCCGGGCCGGCGTTGAGCCCGGACAGGCCGTCGGTCACCGCGTACATGCTGACCAGCAGCTCGGAGCGGAAGTCGAAGCGGGCCAGGTGGTCGGCGACCGAGCCGCGCACCAGGTCCACGAAGACCTGCCGCAGCGCCGGCCGGACATAGCGCTCGGCGGTCTCCTCCACCGGCAGCGGCTCGGCCAGCCAGGCCGGCGCCAGGTCCTCGCGGAGCTGCGCCAGCTCGGCCTGGAGCGCGTCGTCGGCGGCCACGTCGGCCGCCGAGAACATCTCGGTGAGCTGCCGCCGGGTGGCCGCGGTGTCGCGGCCGAAGAGGAGGTACGGCGCGCCGGGCCCGCCCGGCGTGGGCAGGAAGTAGTGCGGGTCGCGGCGCACCACCGGGATGGTCACGTCGAGCGTGGCGAGCAGCTCCGGTGGCATCAGCCCGAGCAGGTACGACCCGGTGGAGTGCCGCAGGCCGGGCACCTTCGGGAACGGGTTCTCGGTGCGGGTGGCCCCGCCGAGCACCTCGGCCGCCTCCAGCACCAGCACGTCGAGGCCGGCGCGGGCCAGCAGGATCGCCGAGACCAGACCGTTGTGCCCGGAGCCGACCACGACCACGTCGGCGCGGGCCGGCAACTCACTCCCGTCATTCATGGGACCGGAGCCTACTGGCGGGCGGATCGTGGCGGGAGGGTTCGCGGCCGGGCGTTACCGTGGCGCGCATGCCCGAGGGTCCCCAGTTCGTGCTCCTGGCCGTGATCGTCATGCTTCTGCTGCTCCTGTTCGTGTTCCGGCGCCCCGCCGACCGGTCCCGCGACCTGCTCGCCCCGGACCCGGCCACCGGCGGCGGGCAGGGGGAGGTGCTCCGGCTGGCCCGCGAGGGGCGGACCGTCGAGGCGGTGAAGCTGCTCCGCGAGCAGACCGGGCTGCCGCTGCTGGAGGCGAAGCAGGCGGTCGACGCGTTGCGGGCGGGCGGTGTGCCGCCGGCCCGACCCGCCGGCCCGGCCGACCTCGACGACGCGGTGCGCGCCGAGGCGACCCGGCTCACCCACCGCGGGAAGAAGATCCACGCGGTCAAGCTGGTCCGGGAGCACACCGGCTGGTCGCTGGCGGAGGCGAAACGGTACGTGGACCGGCTCTGAGGTCACCAGGCGTTCACCGGGCAGCGGCAGCGGTCGATGCGATGGCGGGTCTACCGTCGGGGGAGAGCCACCGTCTCGGGGAGGTCAACCGATGGACCGTCGTACCGTCCTGCGCGCCGTCACCGTCGCCGGCGGCACCGCCTTCGCGGGCAGTCTCTGGGCCGCCGCCGCCCCGGCCGCGCCCGCCCAGCCCGGCCCCGGCCCCTACGGCGACCTGCTCGCCGCCGACGCCAACGGCCTCCGGTTGCCCGCCGGCTTCACCGGCCGGGTGGTGGCCCGCTCCGGCCAGCGGGTGCCCGGCACCTCGTACGTCTGGCACTGGGCGCCCGACGGCGGCGCCTGCTTCCCGGCCGGCGACGGCTGGATCTACGTCTCCAACTCGGAGGTCCCGCTGGTCGGCGGCACCTCGGCGCTGCGCTTCGCGGCCGACGGTTCGGTCGCCGCCGCGTACCGGATCCTCAGCGGCACCAGCACCAACTGCGCCGGCGGACCCACGCCGTGGGGCACCTGGCTCTCCTGCGAGGAGGTGCCGTCGGGCCGGGTCTTCGAGACCTGGCCGGCCGGCGGCCGGTCCGGCGAGGAGCGCACCCGGATGGGCCGGTTCAAGCACGAGGCGGCGGCCTGCGATCCGGCCCGGCAGGTGGTCTACCTGACCGAGGACGAGCCGGACGGCTGCTTCTACCGCTTCGTCCCGGACACCTGGGGCGACCTGAGCACCGGCCGGCTCCAGGTGCTGTGCGCCCGCGACGGCCAGGTGACCGGGCCGGTCACCTGGCAGGACGTGCCGGACCGGGACGGCTTCCCGGTGCCCACCCGCTTCCAGGTGCGCGACGCGCAGGTGTTCGACGGCGGGGAGGGCTGCTGGTACGCCGACGACACCTGCTGGTTCACCACGAAGGGCGACAACCGGGTGTGGGCGTACGACCCGGTGGGGCAGCGGCTCGACCTGGCGTACGACGACTCGCTGGTGGAGGCCGGCGCGGCGCCGCTCACCGGGGTGGACAACATCACCGGCACCGCCGGTGGCGACCTCTACGTGGCCGAGGACGGCGGCGACATGGAGATCAACATGATCACGCCCGAGGGTGTGGTGACGCCGTTCGCGCGGCTGCTCGGGCAGCCGAGGTCGGAGCTGACCGGCCCGGCGTTCACGCCGGACGGCAGCCGGCTCTACTTCTCCTCGCAGCGCGGCACCAGCGGCGCGAAGGCCGGCAGCGGCGGCATCACGTACGAGGTGCGCGGCCCGTTCCGGCGCTGAGGCGCACCGGTCAGGCGCGGGCCGCCTCCCGGGCGGCCCGCCACCGGCTCAGCGCCAGCGTGGCCGAGTAACCGGCCAGCACGATCACGTGGAACAGGTAGAGCCAGAGCAGCACGGCCACCCCGGCGCCGATCTCGTCGAACCCGCCGAACGGCACGCCCAGGTTCAGCGGCAGCGAGCAGAACAGCACGAACCCGTGCAGGAAGCCGGAGAGGTTCGCGGCGGTGAACGAGCCCATGCCGAGCGTGGCGAGCCAGTCCGGGGAGGCCGGGCCGACCACCCGGAACACCCACACCAGCACCGGCGTGAGCACCAGCCACACGGCCAGGAACGACAGCACCACGCCGAGCGCACCGATCCAGCCGCCCTGCCGGACCAGCCGGGTGGTCAACGGCAGCGCCAGCAGGATCGACAGCAGCAGCGCCGGGGCCGGGGCGAGCAGCGGGAGCAGCAGCAGCCGGCCGCGCCAGCCGACGAGCGCGCCGGACTCGGCGCGCGGCTCGGCCACCGAGACGAACGCCCGGCGCAGCCCCTCGCCGTAGAGCGAGGCCGGCAGCAGCGAGGCCAGCGCCAGCAGCGGGGTCAACCCCAACCCGGCCTCGACGAGCGCGGCCACCGCCCGGTGCGCGCCGATCTCGGTGGGCAGCGTGTCGATCGCGTACCCGGTCAGCCGGCGCACCCGGTCGTCGCCGGCGAGCAGCCCGGTGAGCCAGATCGCCAGCAGCGCCACCGGCACCACGGCGATCGCGCCGTAGAACGTGATCGCGGCGGCGTGCAGGGAGAGGTCCCGGCCACGGACCGGCCGGAACGCCGCCGAGGTGATCCGCTTCGTGCGTTGCCAGCCGTCGCCCATCGCCCCCTCGTTCCCGCTCGGCCGTTCCGTCACGCATTACGATCCGGCGTCATGATGATCGCCTCGACCGAGCGGCTCGTGGTCCGGGACTGGACCGAGTCACCCGACGACCTCGCCCGGGTCTACGACATCTACTCCCGCGAGGAGGTGATGCGCTGGCTGGGCGGCGGCAAGGGGCGGTTGACCCAGCCCGGCGAGGCGCTGGACCGGGTGCGTTCCTGGCGCGCGCGCAACGCTCCGTACGACGGCCGGTGGGGCCTGTGGGCGGTCGAACCCCGCGCGGCGGGCTGCGCGGCCGGCAGCGTACTGCTCAAGCCGTTGCCCGGCCGCGACGGCGTCACCCCGACCGACGACTTGGAGGTCGGCTGGCACCTGCACCCGGACGCCCAGGGCCACGGCTACGCCACCGAGGCGGCCCGGGCGGTGCTGGAGCGGGAGTTCGCCACCGGCACCGAGCGGGTGTACGCGGTGGTGATGGCGGGCAACGAGCCGTCCGTGGCCGTGGCGCGGCGGCTCGGGATGACCCACCTCGGGGTCCGCACCGACTGGTACGGCGGCGCCGAGTTGGAGACCTTCGTCCTGAACCGCCCCGGCTAGCTCGTTGGCGGTTTGCCGCCGGCCTCCCTACGGTGGTGGAGACATGGGGAGGTGCGGTGTGGTCGACGGCGGCGACGCGGCGCGTTGGCTGCACCTCAACGCACCCCGGGGCGGGCCGGACGAGCTGTCGCTCCTGGTCAGTCGGGCCGCGCCGGCCGTGGGCGCCACCGAGATGGTGGTCTACCTGGCCGACTACACGCAGTCCTCGCTCGTGCCCCTGCTCGACGGCGGCCCGGCCCGGGGCGAACTGACGATCGAGTCGACGCTTGCCGGTCGGGCGTTCACCGGCCTGGAGGTCCAGCGCGCTCCCGAGCACCCGGACCGGCTCTGGGTGCCGCTGCTGCTCGGCTGCGAACGGCTGGGCGTGCTGGAGGTCGTGTCGCCATGCGCCGGTGACCCCGCGCTGGAGCGGCCGGCCTGGGAGGTGGCGATCGCCGTCGCCCAGGTGCTGGTGAACCGCCGGCTCTACGGCGACGTCGTGGAGCGGATCCGCCGCCGCCTTCCGATGCAGGTCGCCGCCGAGGTCGTGTGGGGGCTGCTGCCGCCGCTGACATTCGCCACCGACGACCTGGTGATCACCGCCATCCTCGAACCCTGCTACGACGTCGGCGGGGACATCTTCGACTACGCGCTCAACGGCGACGTGCTCAGCGTCGGGCTGTTCGACACCTGCGGGCACGGCATCAAGGCGAGCGCCCTGGCATCGCTCGTGGTCAGCGCGTACCGCAACGCCCGGCGCACCGGTCTGGACCTGGTCGACACCGCGATCAGCATCGACAGGTGGGTGCGCTCCGAGCACCGCGGCCTGTTCGCCACCGGGCTGCTCGCCGAGCTGGACCGGCGGACCGGGCTGCTCCGGATCATCAACGCCGGTCACCCCGGCGCCATGCTGCTGCGGGACGGCAAGGCCATCCGGGCACTGCCGGGGCCGACCATGCTGCCGCTCGGGCTGGGCAACCTGTCGGCGAGGCGTCCCCGGGTGCACGAGGAGGCGCTGCACCCGGGCGACCGCGTCCTCGCCTACACCGACGGCATCACCGACGCGCGCGGCGACGACGGGGAACGGTTCGGCCTCGACCGGCTGGTCGACTTCGTCGAGCGGGCCCTCAACGACCGGCTGCCCAGCCCGGAGACGATGCGCCGCCTGGTGCGCGCGGTCCTCGCGTACCAGCAGGACCAGCTCGACGACGACGCCACCGCGCTGTTCCTGGAGTGGCAGCCGCCGCACCTGCCGCTGAGTCACCTGGAGCGCCTCACGTCGCCCGCGGCCGGGTCCCGTCCATGAACCGGGGACGGACACCGTGTGCGAGCCGGGCGGAACGGGGCAGCGCCGCTAGGGTGGGTGACAGCACGATTACCCGCTGAGGGGGTGAGCCCGATGGCCCAGGCCGCATTCGCGCCCGAGCCGGCACCGCGGCCCGCCGAGCCGTCGTTCGACGTGCTCCGCTGGCACGACGAGCCGTGGACCGCGCAGCTCGCCCTCGATCTCCTACCGGAGACCAACGGCCCGAAGGTCGAGGTCCTGAGCGGAAGCGTGATCGTGACACCACATGCCGGCTATGACCACCAGGACGCCGAACTCGACCTGGCCTACCTGCTGAAGCAGGCCGCCCGACGCGCCAAGCTCTGGCTCTACCTGGAGAGCAACGTCGTCTCGGGTAAAGACCTGTTCATCCCGGACATCGTCATCCTCGACGTTCCCGGGGGCGGACGAACAACGATGGACATTCGTCATGCGGTTCTGCTCGGCGAGATCGTCTCCCCGGGTAACCGTCGGAAGGACGTGATCGACCGGCCACGGGAGTACGCCGCCGTCGGCGTGCCCTACTTCCTCCGGGTCGATCTGCGGAACCGGGTGCCCACCATCGCTCTGTTCGAGCTGGTCGACGGCGACTACCGGCCGTTGGCCGCGGCGGCGGCGGGCACTCCCTTCGTGATGCGGCAGCCGTTCGAGTTCACCGTCGACCCGGGCGACCTGCTCGGCGAGGAGGCGCCGGAACAGGCCGGGTGAGGCGTCGGGCGGCGCTGGGGAACAATGGGCGGGTGACCACTCCCCGAGACCTCGTGCTGCTCGGCTCGACAGGTTCCATCGGCACCCAGGCCATCGACATCGTCAAGCGCAACCCGGACCGGTTCCGGGTGGTCGCCCTCGGCGCCGGCGGCGGCAACGTGGAGCTGCTCGCCGCGCAGGCGCTGGAGCTGGGCGTGGACGCGGTCGGGGTGGCCCGGGCGTCCGCCGCGCAGGACCTCCAGCTCGCGTTCTACGCCGAGGCGAGCCGGCGCGGCTGGGCCACCGGCGACTTCAAGCTTCCCAAGATCGTTGCCGGTCCGGACGCGATGACCGAGCTGGCGCAGTGGCCATGCGACGTGGTGCTCAACGGCGTGGTCGGCTCGCTGGGCCTGCCGCCGACGCTTGCCGCGCTGCGCGCCGGGCGTACCCTCGCCCTGGCCAACAAGGAGTCGCTGGTGGCCGGCGGCCCGCTGGTCAAGGCCGCGGTGACCCGACCGGGGCAGATCGTTCCTGTTGACAGTGAGCATTCGGCGTTGGCGCAGTGCCTGCGTGGCGGCGCCCGGGGTGAGGTGCGCCGGCTCGTGGTCACCGCCAGCGGGGGCCCGTTCCGGGGTCGGCGCCGTGACGAGTTGACCGCCGTCACACCGGAGCAGGCGCTGGCGCACCCGACCTGGAACATGGGTCCGGTCGTCACGATCAACTCGGCCACCATGGTCAACAAGGCGCTCGAGGTGATCGAGGCGCACGAGCTGTTCGACGTGCCCTACGCCGACATCGAGGTGATGGTCCACCCGCAGTCGGTGATCCACTCGATGGTCGAGTTCGTCGACGGCTCCACCCTCGCCCAGGCCAGTCCGCCGGACATGCGGCTGCCCATCGCGCTCGGCATCGGCTGGCCGGACCGGGTGCCCGGGGCCGCCACCGCTGTCGACTGGACCACGGCGCACACCTGGGAGTTCGCCCCGCTGGACGACGCCGCGTTCCCGGCCGTGGCGCTGGCCAAGGCGGCCGGTGAGGCCGGGCGCTGCCGCCCGGCGATCTACAACGCGGCGAACGAGGAGTGCGTGGCCGCCTTCGTGGCGGGCCGGCTGCCGTTCCTCGGCATCGTCGACACCCTCCAGCGGGTGCTGGAGGACGCTCCCGACTTCGACGAACCAGGTACCGTCGAGGACGTGCTCGCCGCCGAGTCGTGGGCACGGGCGCACGCCCAGGAGATCATCGTCGGGTCGGTGGAAGGAGCTCGATGAGCTATCTGCTCGGGGTGGTGCTGTTCGCCCTGGCGATCCTCATCTCGGTGAGTCTGCACGAGGCGGGGCACATGCTGACCGCCAAGGCGTTCGGGATGAAGGTCACCCGCTACTTCGTCGGCTTCGGGCCGACGCTCTGGTCCTTCCGGCGCGGCGAGACAGAATACGGCGTCAAGGGCATCCCGCTCGGCGGCTTCTGCAAGATCGTCGGCATGACGCCGCAGGACGACGACGTCGAGCCGGGGGACGAGAAGCGCGCCATGTGGCGCTACCCGGTGTGGAAGCGGACGATCGTGATGTCCGCCGGCTCCGCCATGCACTTCGCCATCGCGCTGGTGGCGCTCTGGATCATCGCGGTCAGCGCCGGCCTGCCGAACCCGAAGTTCCCCACCACCGAGGCCGGCTTCCGGGCCGAGCCGGCGGTGATCGCGCTCACCCCGTGCGTGGTCGTGGAGAACGCCGCCCGCTCCTGCACCGCCTCCGACCCGGCCAGCCCGGCCGGCAAGGCCCAGCTCAAGGACGGCGACCGGATCACCGCGGTGAACGGCCGGCCGGTCTCCACCTGGGGCGACATGCTGGACGTGGTCCGGGGCACGCAGCCCGGCCCGGCCACCGTCGCCTACCTGCGCGACGGCAACCCGGCCACCGCCACCGTCGACCTGGCCTCCGTGCAGCGCCCGCCGCTGGACGACCCGAAGGGCGCGACCTCCGCGGTCTCCGCGCTCGGCGTCGCGCTCCAGCCCAGCACCCCCACCCGCGTGGAGTACGGCCCGGTCGCCGCGTTCGGCGCCACCGCCGACTTCACCGGCAACATGGCGGTCCAGACGGCCCACGCCATGAAGCGCATCCCGGAGAAGGTGCCGGCGCTGTGGAACGCGATCACCGGCGCCGAGCGGGACGTGGACACCCCGATCAGCGTGGTCGGCGCCAGCCGGCTCGGCGGCGAGGCCGTGGAGAACAACGCCTGGCTGGTGTTCTTCATGCTGTTCGTGTCGCTGAACTTCTTCATCGGCGTGTTCAACCTGCTGCCGCTGCTGCCGCTGGACGGCGGCCACATCGCCATCGCCTGGTTCGAGCGCGCCCGGTCCTGGCTCTACGCCCGGATCGGCCGCACCGACCCGGGTCGCGTCGACTATCTGAAGCTCATGCCCCTCACGTACGCGGTGATCCTGGTCGGTGGCGTGTTCACGCTGCTCACCGTGACCGCGGACGTGGTCAACCCGATCACGCTCTTCTCAAGGTGAGTGCCTGAAGTGACCGCTGTCAGTCTCGGTATGCCCCCCGTACCGCCGCCGCCGCTGGCTCCCCGCCGGGCCAGCCGCCAGATCATGGTCGGCTCGGTGCCGGTCGGTGGCGGCGCACCGGTGTCGGTGCAGTCCATGACCACCACCCTGACCGCCGACGTCAACGCCACGCTCCAGCAGATCGCCGAGCTGACCGCCTCCGGCTGCCAGATCGTGCGGGTGGCCGTGCCGTCCCAGGACGACGTCGAGGCGCTGCCGGCGATCGCGCGCAAGTCGCAGATCCCGGTGATCGCCGACATCCACTTCCAGCCGAAGTACGTGTTCGCCGCGATCGACGCCGGCTGCGCGGCGGTGCGGGTGAACCCGGGCAACATCCGGCAGTTCGACGACAAGGTCAAGGAGATCGCCCGGGCTGCCGGCGACGCGGGCACGCCGATCCGGATCGGCGTCAACGCCGGCTCGCTGGACAAGCGCCTGCTGGCCAAGTACGGCCGGGCCACCGCCGAGGCGCTCGTCGAGTCGGCGCTGTGGGAGTGCTCGCTGTTCGAGGAGCACGGCTTCCGGGACATCAAGATCTCGGTCAAGCACAACGACCCGGTGGTGATGATCCGCGCCTACCGGCTGCTCGCCGAGAAGTGCGACTACCCGCTGCACCTGGGCGTCACCGAGGCCGGCCCGGCGTTCCAGGGCACGATCAAGTCGGCGGTCGCGTTCGGCGCGCTGCTGGCCGAGGGGATCGGCGACACGATCCGGGTCTCGCTCTCCGCCCCGCCGGTGGAGGAGATCAAGGTCGGCAACGCGATCCTGGAGTCGCTGGGCCTGCGCGAGCGCGGCCTGGAGATCGTCTCCTGCCCGTCCTGCGGCCGGGCCCAGGTCGACGTCTACAAGCTGGCCGAGGAGGTCACCGCCGGCCTGGAAGGGCTGCCGGTGCCGCTGCGCGTCGCGGTCATGGGCTGCGTGGTGAACGGTCCGGGTGAGGCCCGCGAGGCCGACCTGGGCGTCGCGTCCGGCAACGGCAAGGGCCAGATCTTCGTCAAGGGCAAGGTGGTCAAGACCGTGCCCGAGGCGCAGATCGTGGAGACGCTGATCGAGGAGGCGCTGCGGATCGCCGACGAGATGGGCGCCGAGATCCCCGAGGAGCTGCGCGAGCTGGTGCCGGGCGGCGCCACCGTCACCGTGCACTGACCGTTCTCCGTATCGCCGTGCGGCCGTCCCCTCGTCGGGTCGGCCGCACGCGCCGTCTCCGGACCGAGGCGCCCGCAGGCGGCGTCTCCGGACCGAGGCGCCGCGGCGAAACTAGCCGGGCACCGTGGCCCTGATCCTCGATCTCATCGGCGCCTCACCCGTCGCGCCCGGTGGGGACGCGACGCAGCGGACGAGTCCATCGACAGGTCGTCGGCCGGGCAACCCGCCCAGGCAGCGAGCCCGAACATCCTGCGCGGCTGCTCCCGGCTCCCTGGCTGCCCGGATGCCAGGCTCTTGAGCTTCGGGCTGTCGGGTCTCGTGCTCTCGCCTGCTCGCCTGCTCGCCTGCTCGCCTGCTCGCCTGCTCGCCTGCTCGCTTGCTCGGCCCCTCGGCCCCTCGGCCCCTCGGCCCCTCGGCCCCTCGGCCCCTCGGCCCCTCGGCCCCTCGGCCCCTCGGCCCCTCGGCCCCTCGGCCCCTCGGCTCCTCGGCTCCTCGGCTCAGAGATCTTGGTACGAAATGGCCCCTCCGGGGGCACTTTCCTACCAAGATCTCCACCCCTCCCACCCATCGGAACGCTGCTCCCAAAACACCCCGGTCCCTCGCCGATCTTGGAGTTGTGGCACCTCCGATAGGGGAGTGAATCCGGCAAACGGGGCGCCACAACTCCAAGATCGATGAAGCCCGGGCGAGCGGGCGGCGTGGCGACACGGGGCGTGACGCATCACGCCGGGGGTTGCTCGACGGCCGAGTGGTCGGGGTCACGCCGGGGGTGCGACGGGCCGGTGGCGGTCGATCGGGTGAACGCCGATGACTCGGAGCGGGCTGCCGCCCTGGCCCGGGTGCCGCTCGCTCCGGCCGGGCGGCTCCTCAACGACGGAGTGATGCGGGAGCACACGCTGGTAACCGTGCGTTGCGCCGCCGGAGGGGGCGCGCGATGACGGCGTGACGCGGTGGGGGCGCGTGCCGGTGGTGGTGCGTCGTGCCGGAGGGGCCCGCGATGACGGCGTGATGCGGGAGCACGCGCTGGTGACCGTGCGTTACGCCGAACGGCACACCGGTCGGTGTGCCGTTCGGGTGGTGTTCACTCGGACTCGGCGAGGATGGCGTAGAGCTTGCGTCGCGTCTCGTCGAGCACCTGGGCGGCGCGGGCGCGCTGGTCGTCCGTGCCGGTGGTCATCACCTGCCGCAGCGCGTTCATGGCCTGCGTGCCGGCGTCGCGGATGTCGTGCCAACTGTTGACGGTCTGCTCGGCGAACTCCGCCCAGGGCGGGGTCTGTGCCGCCTCGGTCGCCTCGGCACGCCCCTGGTCGGTGAGGGCGAACCGCTTGCGCCCGCCGTCGGAGTCGGGGGCGGTCGCGATGACGCCCTCGTCCTCCAGCAGTTGCAGGGTGGGGTAGATCGAGCCGGGGCTGGGCCGCCAGGCCCCGCCGGTGCGGGAGTCGATCTCCTGGATCATCTCGTAGCCGTGCATCGGCCGCTCGGTGAGCAGGGCCAGCACGGCCCCGCGCACGTTCGGCCGGCGTCCCCGGCCGCCGCGACCACCCCGGCCGCGCCCGTGGCCGTGGGGTCCGGGCGGGAACGGCGGCGGCCCCGGGGGTACGGGTGGGAAGCCGAAGCCGCCGTGGCGGTGCATCTCGTCGCGGAGCGCGTGTACGTGTCGGTGGAAACCCATCGGGCTCTCCTTCTGTCGGACCATCGCTGATGCATCAACGATATATCGGCAATGCATCGCCGACAAGGCGTCGACGCAGATTGGTCGGGTGCCCGGTCGGCCCGCGCGCGCCGGGGTGCGTCTGGCAGGCTGGTAACCGTGCTCACGATGCCGGTACGCCAACTGGGGGAGTCGGAGCGTCGCGCGGTCGAGCGGCTGCTCGACCTCGACCCGTACGCCGGCGCGCAGGTCGCCGAGCGGGTGGCGGCGCGCGGGCTGGCCTGGTGGCGGGCCGAGGCGCGGATCCTCGGCTACGGCTCCCGCCGCAACCTGGAGTCGATCTGCTGGCTGGGGGGCAACCTGACCCCGGTGCTCGCCTCGGAGCCGGCGGTCGCCGCGTTCGCCGAGCAGTTGGGCGAGGAGGAGCGGCTCTGCTCCTCGATCGTGGGCCGTGCCGACGCGGTGCTCGGTCTCTGGGACCGCCTCTCCCCGCACTGGGGGCCGGCTCGGGACGTACGCCCGAACCAGCCGCTGCTGGCCACGGACGCGGCGCCGCCGGTGGCGCCCGACCCGCAGGTGCGCCGCGTGCGCGGCGGTGAGGTCGACCGGCTCTTCCCGGCGGCGGTGGCGATGTACACCGAGGAGGTCGGTGTCTCGCCGATGGCCGAAGACGGCGGCCGCGGCTACCGGCGGCGGGTGACCGAGCTGGTGCGCGCCGGCCGGGCCTACGCCCGGTTCGTCGACGGCCGGGTGGTCTTCAAGGCCGAGTTGGCCGTGGTGACCCGCCGCACGGCGCAGGTCCAGGGCGTCTGGGTGGCCCCGGAGTGGCGGGGGCGGGGGATCGCCGCCGCCGCGATGGCCGCGGTGGTCCGCGACGCGCTGACCCGGGTCGCGCCCACGGTCAGCCTCTACGTCAACGACTTCAACCTGCCGGCCCGCCGGGTCTACGAGCGCTGCGGCTTCCGCCCGGTCGGCACGCTCGCCACCGTCCTGTTCTGAGGATCACCCTCTCTCCACGTTGCGTCGAACCGGACACCCGGCGCTATGCTGGTCATGTTTTTGCACTGACCAGTCAGTCTAGATAGCGGAGCGGGTGGGATGAAGATCGTCGAGGCCAGCGGCCTGGGGCTGCGGACCCGGCGCGGCTGGGTCTACCGGGACGTCGACCTCACCGCCGCCGGCGGTGAGCTGCACGCGGTGACCGGGCCGCCCGGCAGCGGACGCACCTCGCTGCTGCTCGCCCTCGCCGGCCGATTCCCGCACAGCCACGGCGAGCTGCGCCGGCGCGGCCCGGCCGCGCTCGGCCAGGTGGCCGGCGTGCACGAGCCGGACCCGACGCTCACCGTCGCCGAGCACATCACCGAACGCCTGCTGCTGCTCGGCCCGGTGCCGCGCCGCCGTCGTCAGCTCGTGCCGGTCGCCGCGCTGCGGGCCCGGCGGGCCTACCGCCGCGACGCCTACGCCGCCGCCATCGCCGGGGCCGGCTTCACCGACGCCCCGCTCGACCCCGACCGCTACGGCCGCGACCTCACCCCGGTCGACCGCCAGGTGCTCGGGCTGGTCCTGGCCAGCCTCGGCGGCCCCAGCCTGATCGTCGCCGACGACGTGGACGCCGGCGCCGACCGCCCGGAACGGGAATGGATCTGGGCCGCGCTGGAACGCCTCGCCGGCCAGGGCTACGCGGTGATCGCCAGCGCCCGCGCCGTCGAGGACGGGGTGGCCGCCACCGTGCACCGGGTCGGCAACCCCGCGCTGCCCGCCCCCGCCCTGCCCGCCCTGGAGGTGCCCGCGTGAGCGTGCTGCGACTCGCCCTGTTCGAGCTGCGCCGGATGACCCGGGGCCGGCTGCCGCGTGCCGCGCTCGCCGTGCTCACCGTGGTTCCGCTGCTCTACGGCGCGCTCTACCTCTACGCCTTCTGGGACCCGTACGGGAAGCTCGACCGGATCCCGGTCGCGCTCGTCGACGCCGACCGGCCGGCCACCGCGAGCGACGGCACCGAGGTGCACGCCGGCCGGGACCTCGCCGACGAACTGATCGACCGCAAGGTCTTCGGCTGGACCGTCACCGACCAGACCGACGCCACCGCGGGTCTGCGTGACGGCCGCTACCACCTGGTCTTCTCCATCCCGGCCGACTTCTCGGCGACGCTGGCCGCCGGCCCGGAGCCGGATCGGACCGCCCGGCAGGGCGAGCTGAAGGTGGTCAACGACGACGCCACCAACTACCTCTCCGGGCTGCTCGCCCGCTCGGCGTTCAGCGAGATCCGGGCCGCCGCCGCGGAGAGCGCCGCCGCCTCGTACTTCGACAAGATGCTGATCGGCTTCACCGACGCCAAGGCCGAGACCGGCCGCGCCGCCGACGGGGCCGGCAAGATCTCCGACGGGCTCGGCACCTCGCAGCGGGGCGCCGGGCAGCTCGCCGACGGCCTCGGCGACGCCGAGAAGGGCGCCGGGCAGCTCGCCGGCGGGCTGAACCAGTCGGTCCAGGGCGCCGACAAGCTCGCCAAGGGGCTCGACCAGTTGCAGACCGGCGCGACCCAACTCGCCGACGGCGCCGGCCGGGCCGCCACCGAGACGAAGGCCGCCGCCGCCAAGGTGGACGCCGCCGCCGACAGGTACGAACCGGTGCTGCGCCGCAACGCCGACCGGATCCAGCAGGCCGCCACCGCGGTCGCCACCGGCGCGCAACAGCTCGCCGACGGCCTGGACGCGCTGCCGGCCAAGGCCGACGAGGTGGTCGGCCTCGCCGAGGAGATCTCCGACCGGCTCGACGCGGTCGCGAAGGACCACCCCGAACTCGCCGACGACCCGAACCTCGTCGCCGCCCGCAAGGCCGCCGGCCAGGCCGTCACCCAGGCGAAGGCGCTGCGGTCCGCGCTGGACAAGACCGACCTGGCCGCGTTGAAGAAGCAGATGACCGAGGTCGCGAAGACGGCCCGGGAGGTGGCCGCCGCCGCGCCGCACCTGGCCGACGACGTCGCGTCGGCCCGCGCCAAGGTCGACGAGCTGGCCGCCGGGCTCGGCACGCTGGCCCAGGGCAGCGCCAAGCTCCGCGACGGACTCGGCGACGCCTCGACCGGCGCGGACCAGCTCCGCGGCGGTCTCTACCGGCTCTCCACCGGCGCCCGGCAGCTCGACGGCGGCCTCAACCAGCTCGGCAGCGGCAGCACCACACTGGCCGACGGGCTGACCAAGTTGGAGGGCGGCGCCGGCGACCTCGCCGACGGGCTCGCCGCCGGGGAGAAGGAACTACCCGGGTACGACGACGCGGCCAGCCGCGCCGACGTGCTCGCCGACCCGGTCGGCCTGATCCGCGACTCGCAGCACCCGGCCGGCTCGTACGGGGTGGGCTTCGCCCCGTACTTCCTGGCGCTGGCGCTCTGGGTCGGCGCGATGATCACGTACATGCTGTTGCGGCCGGTCAACAGGCGTCACGTGATGTCCGGCGCGGCCGGCTGGCGGGTGGTGCTCGCCGGCTGGCTGCCCGCCGCGGCGATCGGCCTGGCCCAGGTCGCCGTGCTCTACACCGTGGTCACGCTGGCCCTCGGGCTGGACCCGCGGCACGGCGCGGCGACGTTCGGGCTGCTCGCGCTCGCCTCGCTGGCGTTCACCGCGGTCATGCAACTGCTCGGCGTGGCGCTCGGCCCGGCCGGCCGGCTCGCCGCGCTGGCGCTGCTGATGCTCCAGCTCACCTCGTCCGGCGGCACCTACCCGGTCGAGACCTCGCCCGGCTTCTTCCAGGCGATCCACCCCTGGCTGCCGATGACGTACGTGGTGGGCGGCCTGCGGCACACCATCAACGGTGGCCCGGCCGGACCGGTGGTCACCGGCGCGCTGGTGCTGCTCGCGTTCGGCCTGGGCGCGCTGGCGCTGAGTGTCGGCTCGGCGCGCCGGTCCCGCCGGCTCACCCCGGCCAAGCTGCACCCCGAACTGACCATGTGAGGATGGGCCGGTGACGGACGGACGGACGCGCCGGCGGGAGGACACCCGCCAACGCCTCTTCGTGGCGGCGGTGGACCTCATCGCCGAGCAGGGCTTCTCGGCGACCACGGTGGACGACATCGCCGCCCGTGCCGGGGTGGCGAAGGGGACGGTCTACTACAACTTCGAGTCCAAGACCGTCCTCTTCGAGGAGCTGCTGCGGCACGGCATCGGCCTGCTCACGACCGAGTTCCGGGCCGCCGTCGACGGGCTGCCGCCCCGCGAGGCGCTCGCCGCGCTGGTCCGCGCCGAGCTGGACTACATCCGCCGCTACCGGGCGTTCGCCCAGCTCCTGCTCTCGGAGATGTGGCGCACCAACCGGGAGTGGCAGCAGACGCTGCGGCTGCTGCGCGGCGAGGCGATCGAGGTGATCGCCGAGACCGTGCGGGCCGGGGTGGCCAGCGGCGACCTGCCGGACGACCTGGACGTCCGCACCGCCAGCTCGGCGCTATTCGGCGTCGGGCTGGTGGTGGCGGTGGACTGGCTGGTCTTCCAGCCCGACCGGCCGATCGCCGACGTGCAGGAGTCGCTGCTCGGCATCGTCCGCCGGGTCGCCCAGACCTGACCGGAACGCGGTAAATCGTTTGAACCGGACCGGCCGGACGGGGAGGCTGGGGTCACCGCCCCCACCCGTCCGAGTCCGGAGGACCGTCCTATGCGCCTGCTCCGAGACCTCTGGACCACCGCACCCCGGCGGATGGCGGCCGTCCTGCTGCTGATCGTGCTGGGCGCCGGTGGCCAGGCCGCCGCGTCCGCCCTCGCCGGGCCGGTGCTCGTGCACCGCTCGTCCGGCTGGTTCGTGGCGCTGGCCGTGGCGCTCGTCGCCGCCGTCGTCACCGACCTGCTGATCGGGCTGATCATGGCCCGGCTCACCGCCGACTGGTCCGCCGACGTCCGTCGCCGGCTCTGCCGGGTCGCGCTCGGGCAGGAGCTGCCGGCGCTGGAGACCACGCCTGTGGGCGAGCTGCTGGACCGGATCGACAACGACGTCTACCAGGTCGCCGCCGAGATGCGGAACACCGGCGTACGGCTGGCCCAGGGCATCGCCGTCTGCGTGCTCGCCACGGTCAGCACGCTCGTCGTCTGGTGGCCGGCCGGTCTCGGGATGGTGCTGCTCACCGCGCTGCTCGCGGTCGCCCTGCGCCGCCCCACCGCCCGCATCGCCCCGGCCCGGATGGCCGAGGAGGAGGCCTGGTCCGACCTGGCGGCGGTGATGGAGGAGGCGGTGCACGGCCAGGACGACGTGCGCACCAGCCTCGCCCGGCCGTACGTGCTGCGTCTCTACGCCCGTCGCGCGGCCGAGGTGATCGCCCGGTGCGGCCGGGTGTTCCGGCTCTCCGCCCGGGTCACCGCGGTCGCCGCCGGCGGGGTCCGGGTCGGCATCGTCGGCGTGGTGCTGGGCGGCGCGTGGGCGCTCGCCACCGGCCGGGTCGACGCCGCCCGCCTCACCGCCGTCTGGCTGCTCGCGATCGCGTTCGGCGCGACCGTCGAGCACATCGCCCGCTGGGTGCCGCACCTGCAACAGGCGTTCGGCGCGTGGGCCCGGGTGCAACTGCTTGCCGACTCGCGGCAGGAGCCGGTCGGCGGGGTCGCCCCGGCCGACGGCGACCTGACCGTGCGCGGGCTCACCTTCCGCTACCCGGCCGCCGGCGACGAACGCGGCCCGGCGCTGCGCGACGTCCGGCTGGACTTCACCCGCGGACGCTCGTACGCGCTCGTCGGCCGCACCGGCTCGGGCAAGTCGACGCTGGCCAAGGTGCTCACCCGGGCGGTGGAGGTGCCCCGCGGCACGGTGTTCCTCGGCGAGGTGGACCTGGTCGACCTGGACGTCGAGGAGCTGCGCCGGTGGGTCGCCGTGGTGCCGCAGCGCACCGAGATCCTGGCCGGCACGCTCGCCGAGAACGTCGCGCTGTTCGACAGGGAGCTGCTCGGCGCCGCCGAGCGGGCGCTGGCCGAGCTGGGCCTCGCCGGGTGGATCGCCGAGCTGCCCGATGGCGTGCACACCCGGCTCGGCGAGGGCGGTCACGTGCTCTCCGCCGGGCAGGAGCAACTGGTGGCGTTCGCCCGGATCCTGGTCCGGGACCCGCACGTGGTGATCCTCGACGAGGCCACCGCGCGGCTCGACCCGGTCACCGAGAACCGTGTCCGCCAGGCCACCGAACGGCTGCTCACCGACCGGATCGGCATCGTCATCGCGCACCGGCTCTCCTCGGTGCGCCGCTGCGACGAGGTGGTGGTGATGGCCGACGGGGCGGTGCTGGAGGCCGGCCCGCTGCGCGAGTCCGCGCGCTTCGCCGAGCTGCTCGCCACCAGCCACGCCGGGGCGTACGCCGGCACCGGCACCCGCCGCGGTGGCGTGGAGCTGCTCGACGGCCCCGGCTGGGCCGACGAGACGCCCGCCGCCGACGCCCCGCCGACCGGGACCGGCGCGTCACCTCGCGTCGCCGTGCCCCGGGTCGAGCCGCCGCCGGTGCCGCCCGCGCCGCGCGCGCGGACCATGCGGGAGATTCTCCGGCTGGGCGTCAACGACCCCCGCTACGGCCTGCTCTCGGTCGGCCTGTTCGTGGTGATGACGCTGCTCGGGCTGGACGGCGCGGTGCTGCCGTGGCTCTGGGCCGACGTGGTCGGCGGCGGCGACCCGTGGCTGCCGGCGCTCGGCATCGCCGCCGCGCTGCTGCTGGTGCTGCCGCTGCCCTACCTGACCAACCTGTGGTTCCCGCAGTGGTGGATCCGGCAGATGCTGCGGATCAGCGCCCGGCTGGTGCACGGGCAGACCGGCGCGCGCCGGGTCAGCGGGCACACCCCGGCCGAGGTGGTGGCGCAGGGCGGCGACACCGACCGGGTGGTGCAGCTCGCCGACAACCTGATGGACCAGTTCATCTCGCTGGCCATCGTGCTCGCCATGACGTTGGTGACCGGCAGCATCGTGCCGGCGTTGTTCTTCGTCGGCACGATGGTGGTGTCCGGGCTGGCGGCGACGCTGTTCGGGCCCCGGCTGGAACGCACCGCCGCCGGCACGGTGAAGGCGCGTGCCGCGTTCGCCACCGCGCTCGTCTCCTCGCTGTCGGCCGCCCGCACGGTGAAGCTGGCCGGCGCCACCCGCCCGGTGCTCGACCATCTCGCCGGGCTCGACGTGGTCCGCAGCGAGCGGCAGCGCCGGGAGATCGCCATGCAGGTGTGGGCCCGGTCCACCCCGTCGATCGCCAGCGGGCTGCTGCCGATCGGCGCGTGGGCGCTCTACCTGGCCGGTGGGCTCTCCGCCGGCGCGACCCTGGTGGCGGTCTCCACGCTCGGCGCGGCCCGCTGGTTCGCCTGGACCACCGCGGCGCTGGTGTCGCAGTACCCGTCGGCGCGGGTGTGGACCCGGCGGACCGTGGCGATGACCGGGATGAGCACCTACTCGGCGGTGGTCCCCGGGCTCGACCTGGCCGCCGGCACCGCGCCGGCGCCCGAGCCGCCGCCCCGGCACCCGCTGCGCCGGCTGGAGCTGGCCGGCTTCGGCGCGCTGCACTCCGACGGCACGCTCGCCGTCCGCGACGTCGACCTGGTGGTCGAGCGCGGGCAACTGGTGCTCGTGGTCGGCCCGGTCGGCGCCGGCAAGTCGTCGCTGCTGCGGGCGCTCGCCGGGATCGTGCACCACGTGGGCGCGCTGCGCTGGAACGGCGAGCCGGTCACCGAGCCGGAGTTGTTCCTCCGGCCCAACCAGGTCGGCTACGTGAGCCAGCTACCCCGGGTGCTCTCCGGCACGGTGGCCGAGAACATCGCACTCGGGCACCCGGTGGACGCCGCCGGCGCGGTGTCCACCGCCCAGCTCGACCACGACCTCGCCGCGGCCGGCGGCGGGCTGGGGCTGCTGATCGGGCACAAGGGCACCCGGCTCTCCGGCGGCCAGCTCCAGCGGCTGGCGCTGGCCCGGGCGCTCGCGCCGCGTACCGAACTGCTTGTCGCCGACGACGTGTCGTCGGCGCTCGACGTGACCACGGAGCTGGCGCTCTGGGCGGCGCTGCGCGAGCACGGGGTGACGGTGGTCGGCTCGACCGCCAAGCGGGCCGCGCTGGTCCGCGCGGACCACGTGGTGGTGCTCGTCGACGGCGTGGTCGCCGACCAGGGCGCCTGGTCCGACCTGGAGCCCCGCTGGAACCACCTGGCCGGCTGACCTCCCGCCCCGCCCTGGCCAGGGCGGGGCGGGAGACCGTCAGAAGGCTCGGGCGTACTGGTCCGGCCAGGCCGGGGTGGCGCCCAGCTTCGCCGCCGCGCGCCGCGGCCAGTACGGGTCGCGGAGCAGCTCCCGGCCCAGCAGCACCAGGTCGGCCTCGCCGCCGGCGACGATCTGCTCGGCCTGCTCGGGCTCGACGATCAGGCCCACCGCGCCGGTCGGCACGCCCGCCTCGCGGCGGATCCGGGCGGCCAGCGGCACCTGGTAGCCGGGGCCGACCGGCACCGACGCGTGGGCGGACGCGCCGCCGGAGGAGGCGTCGACCAGGTCCACGCCGGCCGCGGCCAGCTCCCCGGCGAGCGCCACGCTGTCCTCGACCGTCCAGCCGCCGTCGGTCCAGTCGGTCGCGGAGATCCGGGTCAGCACCGGAACCGCCTCGCCGACCGTGGCGCGGATAGCGCGGGCCACCTCCAGGGTGAGCCGCATCCGGCCGGCCCGGTCGCCGCCGTAGCCGTCGGTGCGCCGGTTGGTCAGCGGGGACAGGAACTCGTGCAGCAGGTAGCCGTGCGCCGCGTGGATCTCCACCGCGGCGAAGCCGGCGTCCAGCGCCCGGCCGCTGGCGGCGGCGAACGCCGCCACCACCTCGGCGATGCCGGACTCGTCGAGCGCGGCCGGCGTGCGGTAGTCGGGCACGAACGGGTCCCCGCCGGGACCGACGGGCGTCCAGCCGCCCTCGGCGTCCGGCACCCCGCCGCGCCGCTCCGCCCACGGCCGGTACGTCGACGCCTTGAACCCGGCGTGCGCGAGCTGCACGGCCGGGACCGCGCCCTGGCCGGCGACGAACGCGGTGACCGGCCGCCACGCGTCGACGTGCGCGCCGGACCAGAGGCCGACGTCCTGCGGGGTGATCCGCCCCTCCGGCATCACCGCGGTGGCCTCGCTGAGCACCAGCCCGGCCCCGCCGACCGCGCGGGAGCCGAGGTGCACGCGGTGCCAGTCGGTGGGCAGCCCGTCGGGCCCGGCACTGTACTGGCACATCGGCGCCAGCGCGATCCGGTTGGGCAGCGTGACGCCGCGCAGGGCGAGCGGGCTGAACAGTGCGCTCATGCGGTGATCCTCCGGTCATGGCTCCGGGTGCGCCGGTCGACGACCGACGCACCCGGGACCCAGGTTGGTCAGGCGGGCACGGGGGCGAGCCGCTCGTTCTCACGCTCGGCCGGCTCGGCCGGTTCGATCAGGTCGCGCTTGCCCGCCGAGTCGTACGCGGCCCGGTCCAGGGTGCCCTCCCGGGCGGCCACGATGGTCGGCACGACGGCCTGCCCGGCCACGTTGGTGGCGGTACGCATCATGTCCAGGATCGGGTCGATCGCCAGCAGCAGGCCGGCGCCGGCCAGCGGCAGGCCCAGCGTGCTCAGGGTCAGCGTGAGCATCACGATCGCACCGGTCAAACCGGCGGTGGCAGCCGAGCCGACCACCGAGACGAACGCGATCAGCAGGTAGTCGGTGACGCCCAGGTCCACGCCGAACACCTGCGCCACGAAGATCGCGGCGAGCGCCGGGTAGATCGCGGCGCACCCGTCCATCTTCGTGGTGGCGCCGAACGGCACCGCGAAGGAGGCGTACTCGCGGGGGACGCCGAGGCGCTCCACCGAACGCTGGGTCACCGGCATGGTGCCCACCGAGGAACGGGACACGAAGGCCAGCTCGATGGCCGGCCAGGCGCCGGCGAAGAAGCGCAGCGGGTTGAGCCGGCCGGCGGCGACCAGCAGCACCGGGTAGACCACGAACATCACCAGCGCGCAGCCGACGTAGACGGCGGTGGTGAACTTGGCGAGCGGGGCGAGCAGGTCCCAGCCGTACGAGGCGACGGCGTTGCCGATGAGGCCCAGGGTGCCGATCGGGGCGAGCCGGATGACCCACCACAGCGCCTTCTGCACGATCGACAGGACCGAGCGGTTGAACTGCACGAACGGTTCGGCGGGCTCGCCGACCAGCAGCGCGGCGGCACCGACCACCAGGGCGAGGAAGACGATCTGCAGGACGTTGCCCTCAACGAACGCGCCGACCGGGTTGGTGGGCACGATGCCGGTGAGGAAGTCGATCCAGGAGCCGGTGGTCTTCGGGGCCTCGGCGCCGGCCGGGTTCAGGTTCACCCCGCGACCGGGGTCGGTGAGCAGGCCGAGACCGATGCCGATGCTCACCGCGATCAGCGCGGTGATGCCGAACCAGAGCAGCGTCTTGAGCGCCAGCCGGGCGGCGTTGGCCACGCCGCGCAGGCTGACCACGCTGACCACGATGGCGGTGAAGACCAGCGGCGGCACGGCCAGCTTGAGGAGCTGGACGAAGAGGCCGCCGACGGTGTCGAGGGTGCTGGTCAGCCAGGCGAGGTCGTTGGCGCGGGCGAGGAAGCCGAGCGCCACGCCGAGCACGAGGCCGAGCAGGATCTGCACGGAAAAGGGGATCTTGCGCAGGGCGGAAGCCATGAGAACGGGTCCAAGGTCTGGGAGCGGGAACAGCGGGCGTCGGCGGCGGAGCTAGGCCGGACAGCCGCCGCTGGCCTGCCGTCGGAGGTCGACGTACAGGCGCTCGGTGAGGCACCAGACATTTGTCATCGCCGGCCCACGCTACTCCCGGCCCCGTCCCACCGGAAGGACCGCCCCCGGTGACGCCCCTTACAGCCGAATGCGGCGAAGGAAGGGCCCCCTTTTAACACCCATCGGTGAGAAGGGTGCCCTTCTACGGCCCAGGCGTTAACAGGGGGCCCTTCCTTACCAGCAGCACGGCGGTGGCCAGGCCCCACGCGGCGGTCACCGTGAGCAACACCCGCTCCAGCACCCCCACCAGCGTGCCCCGCCCCACCAGCAGCATGGCCAGGCCGACCGCGCCGGCCAGCGGAAGCGCCAGCGCCGCGCCGACCGCGGCCACCCGCCGTAGCGCGACGCCGACCGCGGGGGCGAAGACCAGCGCCAGCATCGCGAACACCACCGCGGCGGTGGCCGCGATGCTGGCCCCGCCGTGCACCAGGTCGGCCACCGTGGCCGCCTCGAACGGCGGCAGCGGGCAGCCGGCGCTGCACGTCACCGTGCCGGAGAGCACGGTGGCGACCGCGCCGGCGCCGAGCAGCACGGACGCGGCGCGCGCCACCGCCGGCAGCGCCCCGGCGAGCAGCAGCAGCGCCGCCGCCAGCGTGAGGATCCCCATCCGGTACGCCCCGGCGTACCCGCTGTCGGTGACGCCGGCCTCGCTGACGTACCCGGTCGGGCCGGGGCCCGGGCCGGCGACGACGGCGACGGTCACCGCGACCGCGCCGGCCACCACGCACCCGGCCGCGCCGGCGGCGACGACCCGGCGCGCGAGGCGTTCAGCCACGCCCGTGCGGCGTGGTCCAGCCGGCGAGGTCCGGACCGAGCGGCACGATCCGGGTCGGATTGATCATGTCGTGGGTGGCGTAGTAGTGCCGCTTGATGTGGTCGAAGTCCACCGTCTCCCCGAAGCCGGGCGTCTGGAACAGGTCCCGGGCGTACGCCCACAGCACCGGCATCTCGGTCAGCTTCTGCCTGTTGCACTTGAAGTGCCCGTGGTAGGCGACGTCGAAGCGGACAAGCGTGGTGAACAGCCGCACGTCCGCCTCGGTGATCGCGTCCCCCATCAGGTAGCGCCGCCCGGCGAGGCGCTCGCTCACCGCGTCCAGCCGGGCGAACAACGCGGTGTACGCCTCGTCGTACGCCTCCTGCGAGGTGGCGAAGCCGCACCGGTAGACGCCGTTGTTCACGTCCCGGTGGATCTCCGCCATCAGCGCGTCCATCTCCGGACGCAGCTCGACCGGGTAGAGGTCCGGCGCGCCCGGCGCGTGCAACCGCCGCCACTCGGTGGAGAAGTCGAGCGTGAGCTGCGGGTAGTCGTTGGTGACCACCCGCCCGGTGAGCGTGTCGACGAGCGCCGGCACGGTGACCCGGCCGGTGTAGTCGGCGTCGGTGGACAGGTAGGCCTCGGAGAGGAACCCGATGCCCAGCACCGGGTCGAAGCCGTCCGGGTCGAGCGCGAACCGCCAGCCCCGCTCGTCGCGGATCGGGTCCACCGTGCCCAGCGAGATCACCTCGTCGAGGCCGAGCAGGCCGCGCACGATCCGGGCCCGGTGCGCCCACGGGCAGGCCCGGCACCAGATCAGCCGGTAGCGGCCCGCCTCCAACGGCCAACGCCCCTGATCGTCGGGGCCGCCGCCCTCCGGCGAGGTGGAGTGCGGGGTGACCCGCCCGGTGAACCGGTTGGGCTGGCGGACGAACGCGCCGCCGCCACTGGTCTCTGCGCTGAACTGGGCCCCGGCCATGCCGCCAACCTATCCGTTCCGGGCGCGGATATCCTGGCGCCGGGCGCCCCCGTGACCCGGCGGGCGGCCCGCCGACCGACCCCTTCCCACCCCCCGAAGGACGTGCGCGCGATGACCGTGGCCTACCTCGTTGCCGGAGTCCGCACCCCGATCGGCCGGTACGCCGGCGCCCTCGCCGGGGTCCGCCCCGACGACCTGGCCGCGCACGTCGTCCGGGAACTGGTGGCACGCCACCCGTCGGTCGACTGGGCCCGCACCGACGACGTGGTCCTCGGCTGCGCCAACCAGGCCGGCGAGGACAACCGCAACGTGGCCCGGATGGCCGCCCTGCTCGGTGGGCTGCCGGCGGAGGTGCCGGGCACCACCGTCAACCGGCTCTGCGGCTCCGGCCTGGACGCGCTCGCCGCGGCCGCCCGCGCGATCGTGGCCGGCGACGCCGACCTGGTGGTCGCCGGCGGCGTGGAGAGCATGAGCCGCGCGCCGTTCGTGATGCCGAAGGCGACCACCCCGTTCTCCCGCGCCGCCGAGGTGTACGACACCACGATCGGCTGGCGGCTGGTGAACCCGCTGATGGAGCGCGACTGGGGGATCGACTCGATGCCGGAGACGGCGGAGAACGTGGCCGCCGAGTTCGGTGTGGACCGCGCCGCGCAGGACGAGTACGCGTACCGCTCGCAGCAGCGGGCCGCCAAGGCGCAGGCCGACGGCCGGCTGGCCGAGGAGATCGTCGGCGTCACCGTGCCGGCCGGCAGGCGGGAGACGAAGCTGGTCGAGGTCGACGAGCACCCGCGCGAGACGTCGCTGGAGAAGCTCGCCGCGCTGCCCACCCCGTTCCGCGAGGGCGGGACGGTGACTGCAGGCAACTCCTCCGGCGTCAACGACGGCGCGGTGGCGCTGCTTGTCGCCTCCGCGGCCGCCGTCGACCGCTACGGCCTCACCCCGCTGGCCCGGGTACGCGGCGCGGCGGCGGCCGGCGTCCCGCCCCGGATCATGGGGATCGGGCCGGTGCCGGCCACCCGCAAACTGCTCGACCGCCACGGCCTCGCGCTTGCCGACGTCGACGTGGTCGAGCTGAACGAGGCGTTCGCCGCGCAGTCCGTGGCGGTGCTGCGCGAACTGGGCCTGCCCGAGGACGCCGAGCACGTCAACCCGAACGGCGGGGCGATCGCGCTGGGCCACCCGCTCGGCGCGAGCGGCGCCCGGCTGGCGCTGACCGCCGCGCTGGAGCTGCGTCGCCGGGGCGGCCGGCGGGCGCTGGCCACCATGTGCGTCGGCGTCGGGCAGGGCATCTCGCTGCTGCTGGAGTCCGCCGACTGAGACCGGCCGGCGGCATCGTGAGAAGTGGATCTCCCGTACCTGGTCGTCCGCGCCTAGAGTGGGCTGGACCACATGATCCGCCCCGCGTGGCGGACGACGACCTGGGAGACCGAGCGATGCAGACGCCGGACGGACTTCCCGCCGAGATCGACCTGACCCGGCCCAGCGCCGCCCGGGTCTACGACTACTTCCTCGGCGGGGCGCACAACTTCGAGATCGACCGGCAGCTCGCCGAGCAGATCGCGGCCATGACACCGAACCTGGCCGCCACCATGCGCTCCGGCCGGGAGTTCCTGCGCCGGGCCGTCCGGGTGCTGCTCGACGCCGGCATCGACCAGTTCCTCGACATCGGCTCCGGCATCCCCACCGTCGGCAACGTGCACGAGGTCGCCCAGGCCGCGAACGCGCGGGCCCGGATCGTCTACGTCGACATCGACCCGGTCGCGGTGGCGCACAGCCGCGAACTGCTGGCCGGCAACGAGCACGCCACCGCGATCCTGGCCGACCTGCGGGAGCCGAAGCTGATCCTGGACCAGGCCCGGGCCAGCGGCCTGATCGACTTCGACCGGCCGCTGGGCATCCTGCTCGCCGGCGTGGTGCACTTCGTCCCGGACGCCGACCGGCCGGCCGACGTCCTGGCCACCCTGCGGGCCGCCGCCGCGCCGGGCAGCTTCCTGGTGATCTCGCACTCCACGTTCGAGGACCAGCCGCAGGAGATGCTCGACGCGCAGCGGCTGTCGGCGCGTACCGCCACCGAGATCACGCTCCGCTCGCGGGCCGACGTCACCGGCTTCTTCGGCGACTGGACGATCCTCGAACCGGGCGTGGTGCACATGCCGCTGTGGCGGCCCGACTCGCCGTCCGACGTGGACGAACACCCGGAACGCTTCGGGGCGTTCGGCGGCGTCGCCCGGCACGACCGCGCCGCCGGGTGACCCGACGTGCGCGCCCCGGATCCTGACGGGGGTGACTTCAGCCGGCCCGGCGCGGTCGCGTACGCCGGGGAGTGGGCTCGGGCGGTGCGGCGGATCGGGTTCGTGCCGATGAGCGCGGCCGAGACCGAGCGCCTCCTGGTCCCGCTCACCGAGCGACTGGCCCGAGCCCTGCTCGCCCCCACCTTCTCCGCCGGCCCGGCGGCGGAGGTGGGGCGTGCCCTGGTGCAGGCGCACCTGACCGAGCCCGGCGTGCTCGACTGGTCGGTGCAGGCGCTCGGTGACCGGTTCCCGCAGTGGGTGCTGCCGGCCCGGCCGGACGGGCCCGAGCTGCGCGAACGCGTGGCCCTGGTGCAGGGCGCGTTCGCGGCCGGGTTCGCCCGGGCGCTGCGCGACCGGGTGTTCGCCCAGCAGGAGCGGATCGCCCGGTCCGCCTGGCAGGCCCGAGACACCGTCGAGCAGGCGTTGCGGGACAGCGAGGCGCGCTTCCGGGCGGTCTTCACCGGCGCCGCCATCGGCATCGGCATCGCCGGTGTGGACGGGCAGATCATCGAGGTCAACCAGTCCTTCGCCGACATGCTCGGGTACACCGTGGCCGAGATGCGCCGGATGAACGTGTCGGCGCTGGCCCACGCCGACGACGCGGCCGGCATGTGGGAGGTCTACCAGGAGCTGATCGAGGGCAAGCGGGACAGCGCCCGGGTGGAGAAGCGCTACTACCGCAAGGACGGCAGCGTCGTCTGGACCGACCTGGCCGTCTCGCTGATCCGTCACGACGACGGCCGGCCCCGGTTCACGGTCGCCATGATCGAGGACATCACCGAGCGGTACGAGCTTCAGCAGCGGCTGCGCTTCCAGGCGCTGCACGACCCGCTGACCGGCCTGCCCAACCGGACGCTGTTCTTCGAGAAGCTCGGCGCCGTCTTCGACGCGGCCGACCCGGAGCAGCGCGTCGGGCTCTGCTTCATCGACCTGGACGGGTTCAAGGCGGTCAACGACAGCCTCGGGCACGACCTGGGCGACCGGCTGCTCCAGGTGATCGCCCGCCGGCTCAGCGACTGCGTGTCCGGCCGCGGGCACGTGGTGGCCCGGATGGGCGGCGACGAGTTCGTCATCCTGGTCGACTCCGGCGGCGGCCTCGACGACGCGGTGGAGGTGGCCGAGCTGGCCCTGGCCGCGGTCTCCGCCCCGGTGCAGGTCGCCGACCAGCAGCTCGCCGTCTCGGCGAGCATCGGCATCGTGGACTGCCCGGCGGCGGAGACCAGCGTCGGGGAGCTGATGAAGGCGGCCGACACCACGCTCTACTGGGCCAAGGCGGAGGGGCGGGGCCGCTGGGCGGTGTACGACCCGGAGCGCAGCGCCGCCGACATCGCCCGCTCCGCGCTCGCCGCCAACCTGCCCGCCGCGCTGGACCGGGGCGAGTTCGTGCTGCACTACCAGCCGATCGTGTCGCTGCTGGACGGCACCATGGTGGCGGTCGAGGCGCTGGTCCGCTGGCAGCACCCGGAGCTGGGCCTGCTCGGGCCGGACCGGTTCATCGGCCTGGCCGAGGAGACCGGCCTGATCGTCCGGCTCGGCGCCTGGGTGCTGCGCCAGGCGTGCCGGGACACCGAGTCGTGGCGGCGGGCCCATCCGGACACCGCGCCGGTGGTCAGTGTGAACGTGGCTGCCCGGCAGGCCGACGACCCGGCGATCGTGGAGACGGTGGCCGAGGCGTTGCAGCACACCGGCCTCCCCGCCGAGCTGCTGCAACTGGAGTTGACCGAGAGCGCGGTGATGGGCAGCGCGGGCGAGCCGCTCCGTGCCCTGCACCAGCTCGCCGCCCTCGGGCCGCGGCTGGCCATCGACGACTTCGGCACCGGCTACTCGAACCTGGCGTACCTGCGCCGGCTGCCGATCCACTGCGTGAAGCTGGCCGGCCCGTTCGTGGAGGGGATCCGGGGGGACGGCGCGGACGCCGACCACCGCGACGAGCGGATCGTGGCCGCGTTGGTCCGGCTGGCGCACGCGTTGGAGCTGTCGGTGACGGCCGAGGCGGTGGAGACCGAGGTGCAGGCCGAACGGCTGCGCGCGCTGCGGTGCGACATGGGCCAGGGTCGCCTGTTCGGCGCCCCGATGCCCGCCGACGCCATCCGCGCCCGCCTCGCGGAGTAAGGAAGGGCCCCCTCTTAACGCCTCCGGTATAGGAGGGGCCCCCTGTTAACAGTTCGCACAGACGAGAGGATCACGGTGAGTCTGACCGATTCGCAGGCCGTGGTGTCGGTGGTCGCCGCGCTCGCCATCCTGGCCGGGCTGGCCGGCGTGGTGGTGCCCGGCCTGCCGGCGCTGCCGCTGTGCTGGGGCGGGGTGCTGGTGTGGGCGCTGTTCGGCGACGCCGGGGCGGGCCGGTGGGCGGTTCTCGCCGCCGCCACCGTGGTCGCCGCCGGCGGCACCGTGGTCAAGTACCTCTGGCCGGGGCGGAACCTGAAGCGCACCGGCGTGCCCACCCGGTCGCTGCTGGCCGGCGCGCTGCTCGGCGTGGTCGGGTTCTTCGTGATCCCGGTGATCGGGCTGCCGATCGGCTTCGTCGCCGGGATCTGGGGCGCGGAACTGCTGCGGCTGGGCAGCAACAAGCTGGCCTGGCCGGCCACCGTGCAGGCGCTCAAGGCGGCCGGCCTGTCCATGGTCGTCGAGTTCATGTCCGGCATGGTGATCGCCGCGCTCTGGGTGGCGGGCCTGCTGTTCGCCTGAGCCACTGCGGCGTCACCCGGGTCGACCCACCGTCACCGACGGGAGGCGGTGAGTGACCCCGCGCGGGCCGCGACCAGGTCGGTGCGCCGTCGGTGCCTGCGGTAGAGCTGCCGGAACACGCTGTCCGGGAAGGCCGGATGCCAGGGCTTCACCGGGCCGGCGAAGTGGATGATGGACGCGTCCGTGATGTTCCCGCCGACGGCCGGGTCGAGCCGCCAGGCCATCATGTGGTTCCACCGCTTGGGCAGCCGGGTCCACCGGCCGTAGACCGCGTGGTTGAGCGCGTCCTGGTCCGGGAAACGCGCCTCGTGGGCGTGGCGGGAAATGTAGTCGAGCGCCGCGGCGGTGATCCCGAGTTCCCGCCACCGCGGCACGTCGATGAGCAGCACCCCGGAGTTCAGGTACGGCGCCTGGGCGTCGACGTGGCGGTATCCGTAGATGCCGGGCAGGCCGCTGTTGTCGATGAGGCGGCGGGTGAACGCGTCCCGGACCGCGCCGACCGGCGTGTCGCCCAGGTCGACGTCGCGCAACGGCGCCAGGGAGCCGGTGCAGAGCACGTCGGAGTCGAGGTAGAGCAGTCGATCGACGCCCGGGGGGAGGGCGTGCGGGATCAACAGCCGCAGGTACATGGCGGCGGAGAGGTAGCTCAGGTGGGGCTCGCGGGATCCGGGCAGGCGGATCGGAGGCGGGTCCACGGTCAGGAAGGTGACGGTGGCGTGCCGGGCCGCCCGGGTCAGCGAGGCCCGGGCCTGCTCGGTGACGTCGTCGTCGGCGGCCAGCCAGAACCGCAGCGGTTCGGTAGGCGTCTGGGCGGCCACGGTGGACATCACGACCGCCGCGTGCGGGGCGTAGGTGGCATCGAAGGCCAGTGCGCAGTCCAGGATTACCTCCTCGGTCGGGGTGGACGACTGTCAATTTACAACGTTGCATTTCTGTCGACAACCCGGCGCTGCGCCGGTTCGGGGGAGGTGGCCTCTGCGGGCTGGGTGACCGTCGGTCGGCAGAGAGCGGCGGCGCGGGCGTCCGGGGGTACGGCGAGACGCCGTACTTCAGTGAGAGAGAGGTGGACGCCGCGCGCCGCCACGAACCGGGCGTTGCCGAGCGCCCGGTGCCGGCCCGTCGGGTCGGGCCTGGTCACAGCTCCAAGGATGCCCCGGGCCGGGGGCCGGGACAACGCATTTAACCGGTACGCGTATTGACCACCTTGATCGGCGGGAGCAGACTGCGAGCACTCGCCCGAGGAGGTGTGCAGTGGCCACGACGCCCGCGCCGACCGCCGAGCAGCCGATGGACGACGACGCCCGACGACTCGCCGAACTCGGCTACAAGCAGGAGTTGCGCCGCAAGTGGAGCGGCTTCTCCAACTTCGCCATCTCGTTCTCCATCATCTCGATCCTGGCCGGCTGCTTCACCACGTTCGGCCAGGCGTGGAACAACGGCGGCCCGGTCGCGATCTCCTGGGGCTGGCCGCTGATCTCGATGTTCATCCTGATCATCGGGTTCTGCCTGGCCGAGTTGGTCTCGGCGTACCCGACGGCGGGCGGGATCTACTGGTGGGCGGCGACGATGGGTCGCCCCGTGCACGGCTGGTTCACCGGCTGGCTCAACCTGATCGGGCTGGTCGCGGTGACCGCCTCGGTCGACTACGGCTGCGCCACGTTCCTCAACCTGACGCTGTCGGCGCTGTTCGACGGCTGGGAGGGCACCGGGCAGCAGACGTTCGGGCTGTTCGTGGTGATCCTCGCGCTGCACGGCCTGATCAACATCTACGGGCACCACGTCATCGACGTACTCCAGAACGTCTCGGTCTGGTGGCACGTGGCCGGCGCGGCCGCGGTGGTGCTGATCCTGGTCCTGGTCCCGGACGACCACCAGAGCTTCCGGTTCGTGTTCACCCAACGGTTCGACAACTCCGGATTCGGTGACGGCGGCGGGCTGACGTTCTGGTTCTACGTGCTGCCGCTGGGCTTCCTGCTCACCCAGTACACGATCACCGGCTTCGACGCGTGCGCGCACGTCTCCGAGGAGACCCGGGGCGCGTCCAAGGCCGCCGCGCAGGGGCTGTGGCGGTCGATCTTCTATTCCGCCGTGGGTGGCTGGATCCTGTTGCTCGCGTTCCTGTTCGCGGCCACCGACGTGGAGGCGATCCACGAGGCGAGCGGGTTCTCCGGGGCGATCTTCGAGACCGCGCTGACCCCGTTCTTCTTCAAGGCGGTCATCATCATCTCCACCATCGGGCAGTTCTTCTGCGGGATGAGCTGCGTGACCTCGATGTCGCGGATGGCGTACGCGTTCAGCCGGGACCGGGCGGTGCCCGGCTGGCGGCTCTGGTCGACTGTCAACCGCAACGGCACGCCGGTCAACGCCATCATCGGCGCCACGCTGGCCGGGCTGGTGCTCACCCTGCCCGCGCTCTACCAGCGCGGCGGCATCCCTGTCGCGTTCTACGCGGTGGTGTCGGTGGCGGTGATCGGGCTCTACCTGTCCTTCATCATCCCGATCTTCCTGCGGCTGCGGATGGGCGACCGGTTCACCCCGGGGCCGTGGACGCTCGGCCGGCGCTACAAGCTGCTCGGCTGGATCGCGGTGGTGGAGATCGCGATCATCTCGGTCTACTTCGTGCTGCCGATCGTGCCCGCCGGCGTGCCGGGTAACGCCGACTTCTCCTGGACCGCGGTGAACTACGCCCCGCTGGCGATCGGCGGGGTGCTGCTCGGCGTGGCGATCTGGTGGTACGCCTCGGCCCGCACGTGGTTCACCGGCCCCCGCCGCACCGTCGAGGACGCCCCCACCCCACCCTCCCGACCATCCTGAGTGGATCACCATGGGTGTCAAACCGGCCGCGAGACACCCACGACGTTCCACCCGACGGGCTGCGCGGCGGTCGGTGGAACGCCACGGGTGTCAAACCGGCCGTGAGACACCCATGGCGTTCCACCGACGGGGAAGGTGTGGGTCAGGCGACGGGGTCGGACTGCTTGGTCAGGGAGACGAATGCCCGCCACGATGCCGGGGTGACGTGGAGGGTGCCGCCGTCGCGGTCCTTGGTGTCGCGGATCAGCACCACGCCCGGCAGGTTGTCGGCGACCTCCACGCAGTCGCCGCCGCTCGTGCCACTGCGGGTGGACTTCTTCCAGATCGCGTTACTGAGGTCCATGCCGACTCTCGACTTCCTTGATCAGAGCGATTGACAGGGCGTGCGGCAACGCTACGCTGCGCACCCCTTCCCACCGTGCCAGGAGCGTTGACGTCGCATCCTCGTCGTCCACGGCCGAGCCGGCGAGCTGATTCTCCATGTGTCCCACCCAGCCACCCTCGGCCAGATGCGCCAGGGCCAGCGGCCCGGACAGGCCGACGTGAAGACCGGCATCGGCCGGAATGATGTGCAGTTGAATGTGGGGCAGATCAGCCATCTGCACCAGGTGCGCGAGTTGTTCGGCCATGACGGCGTCTCGGCGGCGGAGCGAGGACTCGTCAGTGACGGCGATGACGAGCGGGGGACAGTCGCGGGTGAGGATCTCCTGTCGCGCCATCCTCGCCGCTACCTGCCTTTCCACCTCCTCATGCGGCCTGGTGGTGTCGAATCGCAGCACCGTGCGGGCGTAGTTCTCCGTCTGTAGCAGGCCAGGAATCAGGCACGGATTGAAATACCGGAGTTGCCGAGCCGAGCGCTCCGCCTCCAACCACGGCCTGAACCATGAGGGCTGGCTTTCGCGCTCAGCCATGCGCAGCAGCGACGTCAGGAGGTCGCCGGTCTTCAGCACCTCGTCGGCGCGAGCCAGAAACGCCCGGTCCAGGGGACGGGTGCCGGTTTCCACCGCCGAGACCATGGACGCGGAGTAGTGCACCAGCCGGCCGAAGTCCTCCTGGGTGAGGCCGGAGGCGGAGCGCATCCGCCGGAGCTGAGTTCGGATGAGGCTCGCTGTCGGCTCCTCCACAGATCCTCCACAGTTCACGAGTGATCTTCCTTCGGCATCCACCGCTGGTACCGCCTCTTCGAAGGTGCGCCGTGACCAGGCTCGATGCCTTCCGACCGTAACGGCCTGATCAGCAGACTGTCATGTGTGCGGATCCGCTCGCTGCTACCGAGCGCGGGCGGGTTCCAGCCCGGGGCCGCCCGGTCCCGACGCGAGACCGGGCGGCCCTCTCCACCGACGACGAGGAGCCTGACGTGCACAAGTGGCGGACGAACACCGGCCTGGGCGGCGTGATCACCGTCAGCGGACACCTCGGCTACCACCCGACCTGGGACTGTGAACGCTGCGGAGAGCCCTGGCCCTGCCCGGCGCTGCGCGACATCCCCCGACACCAGCTCGAACCGGCGGCTCTCATCCCGGTGATGGCCTTCCTGCTGCGCGGCGCCATCCGCGACCTGCGGGGCCGCGCCGAGGGACCCGAGCCACCCGAGATCGTCCGGCGGTTCCTCTGGTTCCTGCCGCTCACCGACGACGAGGCGCGGGCGATCGCCCGCCGGCTGCGGTGACCGGTCGCCGGCGGATTCCGCACGTGCCGACGCGTCCGCTGTGGCGGTGCCGCAACTGTGGCGCGGAGTGGCCCTGCCAGCCGGCGCGGCTGTCGCTGCTCGTCGAGTTCCGGGGTGACCGCGTCGGGCTGCTGCTCCACCTCGGCGGGCTGATGGCCGAGGCGGCCGAACACCTTGCCCGGCTGAACCCGGACCACGTGCCGGACCTGCATTACCGCTTCCTGGCCTGGGCGCGGGCGCGTGGCTGACGCCGGCCGGCGGCTGTCCGCGTACCCCCCCGGGGTCAGGGTCCGGGTTGAGGGTGGGTGCGGGGGAAGCGGAGGATGCGGTCGTCGTCGGCCGCCGGGGTGCCGCGCCCGTCGCGGTTGCTGGTGGTCACCCAGAGCGCGCCGTCCGGGGCGACCGCGACGGTACGCAGGCGGCCGAACGTCCCGACCAGCTCCGCCACCGGTACGCCGACATCGCCGGCGGCGTCGACGGGCACCGCCCAGAGCCGGGCGCCCCGCAGCGCCGCGACGTAGAGCGTGCCCCGGGCGAACGCGGCGCCGCTCGGTGAGGCCTGGGCGGGCGGCCAGACGACCACCGGGTCCCGGAACCGGGGATCGCCGGCGACGCCCTCCACGACCGGCCAGCCGTAGTTGCCGCCCGGCACGATCCGGTTCACCTCGTCCCAGGTGCTCTGCCCGAACTCGGTGGCGAACAGCCGGCCGTGCCGGTCCCAGGCGAGCCCCTGCACGTTGCGGTGGCCGTAGCTGTAGACAGGCGAGCCGGGGAACGGGTTGTCCGCCGGCACCCCGCCGTCCGGGCGGATCCGCAGGATCTTGCCGTTGCGGCTGGTCAGGTCCTGAGACCGGGCGGGCACCCCGGCGTCACCGACGCCCGCGTAGAGCATGCCGTCCGGGCCGAACGCGATCCGCCCGCCGTCGTGCGAGGCGGCCCGGGGGATGCCGCCGAGCAGCACCTGCGGGACCGGCGTCGGGGCCAGCCGGAACCGGACCACGCGGATGTCGGCGGCGGTGGTGTACGCGGCGTAGACCCAGCCGTCCCGACGGTAGGTGGGGGAGACGGCGAGCCCGAGTAGGCCGGCCTCGCCACCGGCGACGACGTCGGCGAGGCGCGCCACCTGCCGCGCCGGCCGGCCGGGACGGATCCGCAGGATGGTGCCCAGGTCCCGCTGGGCGACCAGGGCGCTGCCGTCGGGCAGGAACGCCAGCCCCCAGGGCGCCGCCAGCCCGGTCGCGACCACCTGCGGGTTCGCCAGGTCGTAGCCGTGCGCCGGCCGCCTGTCGACGTGCCGCTCGAAGCCGGCCGGGCGCAGGTCGACCAGGTCCGGCTGCGGCGCCGGGTCGGTGGCCGGTCGCGTCGGGTCGGGGACGGGTTGCCGGTCGGCGCGGGCGTCGGTGGCGCCCAGCCCGATCGCGAGGACGGCGGCGACGGCCGCGACGATCCGACGACGCATGTGCGCTCCTGGAGTTTCGCCGCCGGTCGCACCGGGGCATTGACGGTGATCCGGTTTGCCAGTAGACCTTGGTGATGGAGGCCCCCTGATGAGTAGAACGCCGTTCTCCCTGGAGCAGTTGCGGGTCGCCGTCGCCGAGGGCGAGATCGACACGGTGGTGCTCGCCCTCACCGACATGCAGGGCCGGTTGCAGGGCAAGCGGATCCACGCGCCCTTCTTCCTGGACCAGGTGGTGGAGAACGGCAGCGAGGGCTGCAACTACCTGCTCGCCGTGGACGTGGACATGAACACCGTCGACGGCTACGCGATGTCGAGCTGGGAGCGCGGCTACGGCGACTTCGCCATGCGCCCCGACCTGGCCACGTTGCGCCGGACGCCGTGGCAGCCCGGCTCCGCGATGGTGCTCGCCGACCTGGAGTGGCTGGACGGCTCCGGCCCGGTGGTCGCCTCGCCCCGGCAGATCCTGCGCCGGCAGCTCGACCGGCTGGCCGCGCACGGGCTGACCGCGTACGCGGGCACCGAGCTGGAGTTCGTGCTCTACCGCGACTCGTACGAGGACGCGTGGCGGCGCGGCTACCGCGAGCTGACCCCGGCCAACCAGTACAACGTCGACTACTCGCTGCTCGGCACCGCCCGGGTGGAGCCGCTGCTGCGCCGCATCCGCACCGAGATGGCCGGCGCCGGGCTGACCCCGGAGAGCGCGAAGGGCGAGTGCAACCTCGGCCAGCACGAGATCGCGTTCCGCTACGACGAGGCGGTGGCCTGCGCCGACCACCACGTGGTCTACAAGAACGGGGCGAAGGAGATCGCCGCCCAGGAGGGCATGTCGATCACGTTCATGGCCAAGCCGAACGCGCGGGAGGGCAACTCCTGCCACATCCACTTCTCGCTGCGCGACGCCTCCGGCTCGTCGGCGATGCTCGGCGACGGGCCGGCGCACCTGAGCGTGACCGGGCAGCGGGTGCTGGCCGGGCTGCTCGCCACGATGCGTGAGTTCAGCCTGATGTTCGCGCCGAACATCAACTCCTACAAGCGGTACCAGCCCGGCTCGTTCGCGCCGACGGCGTTGCGCTGGGGCACCGACAACCGCACCTGCGCGCTGCGGCTGGTCGGGCACGGGCAGGGGATGCGGGTGGAGAACCGGGTGCCGGGCGCCGACGTGAATCCCTACCTGGCGATCGCCGCGCTGGTGGCCGGCGCGGTGCACGGCATCGAGCACGAGCTGGAGCTGGCGGACGAGTGCACCGGCAACGCGTACGACGACCCGTCCGCCGAGCGGGTGCCCGCCACGCTGCGCGACGCGCTCGACCTCTGGCGGGGCTCCCAGGTGGCCCGGGAGGCGTTCGGTGACGAGGTGGTCGCCCACTACGCCAACTACGGCGCCGTCGAGCTGTCCGCCTTCGACGCCGCCGTCACGGACTGGGAGCTGGTGCGTGGCTTCGAGCGCCTCTGACCCCGTGGGCCGGCCGGCGGCGCGCCGCCGGTTGCTGTGCGTGACCGCGACGAAGACACGACCAGTGCGAAGCGGTATGCCTCAGCGGCATAACTATAACTCTGAGGTATATCGCTCGAAAGCCAACTCGATTCGGCGGCCGCGACACGCCGACCGACAAGGCCGGCGAGGCAGATCCGTGTGAGAGCACTTCTAGCGGAGCGTGGGGGGCGGCGTGGGTGAGGTTATCTCGCCGGTCGACGGGGCTGGCATCGGAGAGGTCCCGGCCTCCTCCGTGGCCGACGTGGACGCGGCCGTGGCGCGGGCCGTGGCGGCGTTCGAGACGTGGCGGAAGGTGGCGCCGGGGGACCGGGCCCGACTGCTGCGACGGTTCGCCGCCGAGGTGGACGCGCACCTGGAGGAGCTGGCGCAGCTCGAGGTGCGCAACGCCGGGCACACCGTCGGCAACGCGCGCTGGGAGGCAGGCAACGTCCGCGACGTGCTCGACTACTACGCGGGCGCGCCGGAACGGCTGACCGGACGGCAGATCCCGGTGCCCGGCGGGCTCGACGTCACGTTCCACGAGCCGCTGGGCGTGGTCGGCGTGATCGTGCCGTGGAACTTCCCGATGCCGATCGCCGGCTGGGGGTTCGCGCCGGCGCTCGCCGCCGGCAACACGGTGCTGCTCAAGCCGGCCGAGCTGACCCCGCTGACCGCGCTGCGCCTGGCCGAGCTGGCACTCGACGCCGGCCTACCCGAGGGCGTGTTCACCGTGCTGCCCGGGCAGGGCAGCGTGGTGGGCGAACGGTTCGTCACCCACCCGGCGGTCCGCAAGGTCTGCTTCACCGGCTCCACCGAGGTCGGCACCCGGATCATGGCCGGCTGCGCCGCGCAGGTGAAACGGGTGACGCTGGAGCTGGGCGGCAAGTCGGCGAACATCGTGTTCGCCGACGCCGACCTGGCGAAGGCGGCGGCCACCGCGCCGTCGTCGGTCTTCGACAACGCCGGCCAGGACTGCTGCGCCCGCTCGCGCATCCTCGTCCAACGCTCGGTCCACGACCGCTTCCTGGAACTGCTCGAACCGGCCGTGCGGGCGTTCCGGGTGGAGGACCCGGCCCGGGAGACCGCCGAGATGGGCCCGCTGATCTCCGCCGGGCACCGGGACCGGGTCGCCGGGTACGTCGACGGCGCCGACGTGGCGTTCACCGGCTCCCGCCCCGACGGCCCCGGCTTCTGGTACGCCCCGACCGTGCTGCTCGCCGACTCGCCGGCGGACCGGCACTGGCGCGAGGAGATCTTCGGCCCGGTCGTCTCGGTGCTCCCGTTCGACGACGAGGCGGACGCGATCCGGCTCGCCAACGACACCGAGTACGGTCTCTCCGGCTCGATCTGGACCCGCGACGTCGGCCGGGCCGTCCGGGTGGCCCGGGCGGTCGAGGCGGGCAACCTCAGCGTCAACTCGCACTCCTCGGTGCGCTACTGGACCCCGTTCGGCGGGATGAAACGCTCCGGCCTCGGCCGGGAGCTGGGCCCGGACGCGCTGCACGCTTTCACCGACGTCAAGAACGTGTTCATCGGCACCGAGGAGTGATCACCGTGCAGGGACGACTTTCCGACCGGGTGGCGGTGGTGACCGGCGCGGGCAGCGGCATCGGGCTGGCCACCGTGCGGCGCTTCGCCGCCGAGGGGGCCCGGGTGGTCTGCGTGGACATCGACGCCGACGCCGGCGCCCGGGCGGCCGAGGAGGTGGGCGGCGAGTTCGTCGCCACCGACGTGGCCGACGAGGCGGCGGTCCGCGACCTCTTCGACGGCGTGGTGGCCCGCCACGGCCGGGTGGACGTCTCCTTCCACAACGCCGGCATCTCGCCGCCCGACGACGACTCGATCCTGGACACCGGGCTGGACGCCTGGGAACGGGTGCTGCGGGTCAACACCACGAGCGTCTACCTGTGCTGCAAGCACGTCATCCCGCACATGCGCCGGCAGGGCAAGGGCTCGATCATCAACACCGCGTCGTTCGTGGCGCTGATGGGCGCCGCGACGTCGCAGATCGCGTACACGGCGAGCAAGGGCGGGGTGCTGGCGATGACCCGGGAGCTGGGGGTGCAGTTCGCCCGCGAGGGCATCCGGGTCAACGCGCTCTGCCCCGGCCCGGTCGCCACCCCGCTGCTGCTGGAGCTGTTCGCCAAGGATCCGGAGCGGGCCGCCCGGCGGTTGGTGCACGTGCCGATGGGCCGGTTCGGCGACCCGACCGAGATCGCCGCCGCGGTGGCGTTCCTGGCCAGCGACGACGCCTCCTTCATGACCGCCGCGCAGTTCGTCGTCGACGGCGGCATCACCGGGGCGTACGTGACTCCGCTGTGAGCGCGGGGAGTGAGCCGGGGTTGCGAGCCCCGCAGTCGCGAACCAGGCCGGCGCTGTGAGTCGACGGCCGGTGATCGGCATCACCGCGTACGTCGAGCCGGCCGGCTGGGCGGTGTGGCGGGACGTGCCGGCGACGCTGGTGCCGCACGCGTACGTCCGGGCCGTCGCCGCGGCCGGCGGTCGGGCCGTGGTGCTGCCCCCGGACGACACCGACGCCGACGTGCTGGAGCTGCTGGACGGGCTGCTGCTGGCCGGCGGCGCGGACGTCGGCCCGGAGCGGTACGGCCAGCCGCCCGACCCGCGCACCGAGGCCCGGCCGGAGCGGGACGCCGGCGAGCTGGCGCTGCTCACCGCCGCGCTCGCGGCCGACCTGCCGGTGCTCGGCGTGTGCCGGGGCATGCAGTTGCTCGCGGTCGCCTACGGCGGCACGCTGCACCAGCACCTGCCGGACGTGGTCGGGCACGACGGGCACCGCCCGGCGCCGGGCGTCTACGGCTCGCACCCGGTGCGCTTCACCGACGGCAGCCTGGCCGGGCGCGTGATGGCCGGGGTGGACCGGGTCAACTCGTACCATCACCAGGCGGTGGCCGACCCCGGCGGCCTGGCGGTCACCGGCCTCGCCGACGACCGGGTGGTGGAGGCGGTGGAGGACCCGGCGCGACGCTTCGTGCTCGGCGTGCAGTGGCACCCGGAGAACGAGGTCGATCCGCGACCGGTCGCCGCGCTGGTCCGGGCGGCGATGTCGCGCAGATCACAGACCGCCGATCCGCCGTCCCGGCCGGCTCGCCCCCGGCCGGCTCGCACCAGCCCCGGGGTTACGACAGGATGAGGCGGAGGTAACCAGCGTCCACCGGGCCGCGTGCGTTACGTTGCTCGTTCGCCGGGGTAGTAGGCGGGGACGGTCGGCGTGGTCGCGCCGGCCGTCGTGGACTTGGCCGGAGCGGGAGGCTGCATGGGCTCGGCCCAGGGGGGCGGGGACGTCGGTCGATCGTTCCCGGCGGCCGGCGCGTCGTCACTGCCACCGTTGCTGACCGCCGCGTTCGCCGCCGGCGGTGAGATGGGCGAGCGGCTGCGCGGCTTCGACTGGTCCGCGACCCGCCTCGGCCACCCGCACGGCTGGCCGGCCGCGCTCTGCCACGCGGTGAGCACCATGCTGGCGTCCCGAGCCCAGATGGTGGTGTTCTGGGGCGAGGAGCACCTGGCGTTCTACAACGACGCCTACCGGCCGACCATCGGCGACAAGCACCCGGCCGTGATCGGGCAGTCCGCCCGGCTGCACTGGGCCGAGACCTGGGACGTGCTCGGTCCGCTGCTCGACGGGGTGCGCCGCACCGGCGTCCCCTACCGGGGCGAGAACCATCCGTTCGTGATCAACAGGCACGGCTTCCTGGAGGACGTCTACTTCGACGTCTCGTACGACCCGATCCGCGAGGCCGACGGCACCGTCAACGGGATCTTCTGCTTCGTCAACGAGACCACCGGCCGGGTGCTCGGCGAACGCCGGTTGCGGACCCTGGCCGAGCTGGGCGACGAGCTGGGCGACGTGCCCAACACGCTCGAACTGGGCCGGGCGGTGGCCCGGGTGCTCGACGCGCACCGCGCCGACGTGCCGTTCAACGCGATGTGGCTCCACGACACCGACGGCGTCCCGGCGCTGGCCGGCTGCGCCGGCGTCGATCCGGCAGTGGTCGCCGGCTGGCCCGGCCTGCCCGCCGGCGAGCCGCTGACCGCGCCCCGCTGGGTCGCCACCGCCGACCTGCCCGGCCCGGTGCCGGCGGACGCCGCCGACCAGGCGCTGCTGCTGCCGCTGACCGCCACCAACGAGCCGGCCGGCGCGCTGTTGCTCGGCGTGTCCCGCCGGCTGCCGTTCGGCGACGACTACCGGGACTTCGTCGACCTCGTCGCCGCGCAGGTCTCCCGCGCCGTGAGCAAGCAGCGGGCGGCCGAGCAGGAGCGGGCCCGGGTCGCCGAACTGGCCGCGCTGGACCGGGCCAAGACCAACTTCTTCGCCAACGTCAGCCACGAGTTCCGCACCCCGCTCACCCTGGTCCTCGGGCCGCTGGAGGACCTGCTCGCCGACCGGGACCTGCCCGAGGGCTACCTCGACCGGCTGACCGTCATGCACCGCAACGGGCTGCGCCTGCTCAAGCTGGTCAACACCGTGCTCGACTTCTCCCGGCTGGAGTCCGGCCGGCTGGCCGCCCGCTTCCAGCCCACCGACCTGTCCGACTACACCGCCCGGCTGGCCAGCACGTTCCGCTCGGCCACCGAGCGGGCCGGGCTGCGCCTGGTGGTCGACTGCCCGCCGCTGCCGGCGCCGGTCTACGTCGACCGGGACATGTGGGAGAAGATCGTCCTCAACCTGGTGTCGAACGCGGTGAAGTTCACCTTCGACGGCGAGATCCGGGTCCGGGTGCGCCCCGGCGACGGAGCGGCCGTGCTGGAGGTCACCGACACCGGGGTCGGCATCGCGCCGGAGGAGCTGCCGCAGGTCTTCGAGCGGTTCCACCGGGTGGCCGGCGCCCGCTCCCGCACCCACGAGGGCACCGGCATCGGGCTCGCCCTGGTCCGCGAGCTGGTCGAGATGCACGGCGGTGTGGTGACCGCGCGCAGCGTCGTCGAGCGGGGCACCACGTTCACCGTGACCGTGCCGTTCGGCTATGCGCACCTGCCCGCCGACCGGGTGTCCGCGCTCGCCCCGGTGCCGCTGACCGAGCCGGAGCAGGCCCGCCTCTACGTCGCCGAGACGGCGCTCTGGACCGACGAGGTGGCCCGCCCCACCGGCCTGCCCGAGCCGTCCGGCACGCCGGGCGGCTCCGGTCGCGTCCTGCTCGCCGACGACAACCCGGACCTGCGCGAGCACGTCAGCCGGTTGCTCTCCCCGGCGTACGAGGTGGTGGCCGTGCGCGACGGCGTGGAGGCGCTGCGGCTGGCCGTCGACAGCCCGTTCGACCTGGTGCTGACCGATGTGATGATGCCCCGGCTGGACGGCTTCGGGCTGGTCGCCGCGCTGCGCGGCAACCCGCTCACCCGGGGAGTGCCGATCGTCATGCTCTCCGCCCGTGCCGGCGCCGCGGAGGAGGTCGCCGGTCTGTCGGCCGGCGCGGACGACTACCTCACCAAGCCCTTCTCCAGCCAGGAGCTGGTCGCCCGGGTCCGGGCCAACGTCGAGCTGGGCCAGCTCCGCGGGCAGATCATCCGCCGGCTGCGGGCGCTCGCCGACGCCGCCGTCGCGATCAACACCGCCCGCTCCACCACCGAGGTGGTGCGGGTGGCCGCACGGCACGCGCTCAACCTGGCCGAGGCGGGCCGGGTGACGGTCGTCGCCACCGGCGCCCGCCACGAGGAGGACGCCGGCGGGGACCTGCCGGCCGAGCCGTCCGTGGTGCTGCCGCTCACCGGCACCGCCGGGGAGCAGCTCGGCGAGCTGCGGGTGTGGCGGCGCGAGGGCGGCGGCACCGAGCAGGCGGCGCTGACCGAGCTGGCCCGGCTGATCGGCGTACGGCTGGAGAACGCCCAGCTCTACGAGGCCGAACACCGGATCGCCACCACGCTCCAGCACAGCCTGCTGCCGCGTACGCTGCCGCAGCTCCCCGGCGCGGTGGTGGCCAGCCGCTACCTGCCCGGCAGCGCCGACGTCGAGGTCGGCGGCGACTGGTACGACGTGATCGGCACGCCCGACGACGAACTGGTGCTGGTCATCGGCGACGTGGTCGGCAAGGGTGTGCGGGCGGCCGCCGCGATGGGCCAGCTCCGCAACGCGCTGCGGGCGTACGTGCTGGAGGGCTACGACCCGGGCGAGGCGCTGACCCGCCTCGACCGGCTGGTCCACTCCACCGACAGCGGCTCCTTCGCCACCGTGGTCTGCCTCGACTTCTCCCCGCGCACCGGCCGGCTCCGGTACGCCAGCGCGGGTCACCCCTCGCCCCTGCTGATCCGAGGAGACGACGTGGCCTTCCTGCACGATCGGGCACTCGGGCCGCCGGTCGGGGCGATCCCGGGCACCGTCTACCGGACCGTCGAGGGCGAACTCGCCCCCGGCGGCCGGCTGCTGCTCTACACCGACGGCCTGATCGAGGACCGGGAGTCGGGCGTCGACGCCGGCCTGCGCCAGTTGCGGGTCGACGCGGGCGCGCGCGGCGAGCACGTGGCCGACCTGGTGGACGCCGTGATGGAGCGGGTCGCCGGGCGGGACCGGCACGACGACGTGGCGGTGCTGGCGCTGGAGGCGGCCGAGCTGAACCGGTTCGCGCTGCGGCTGCCGGCCGACCCGACCCGACTCAGCGTGCTGCGCAAGCGCCTGGAGGACTTCCTCGTCGCCCACGAGGTCGGCGAGACCGACCTGTTCGACCTCACGGTGGCGATCTCGGAGGCCGCGGCCAACGCGATCGAGCACCCGCTCGACCCGGTCGACCCGACGATCGCGGTCGAGGTCACCATCGCCGACCGCACGGTCACCGCCACAATCCGGGACAGCGGCCGGTGGCGCGAGTCCAGCGGGTCGAGTTTCCGCGGGCGCGGGCTGGCGCTGATCCAGGCGCTCGGTGAGATGAGCGTGACCCGCACCGGGGACGGCACCGAACTGACGCTGCGGCGCCGGCTGACCGACTAGTCGTCCCGGGGCAGCCGGGCGGCGAGGTCGCGCACGGCCGCGCGGTAGGTGTCGTCGAAGCGGAACAGGTGACGTTCGATAGGCGGTGGCACGGTGTCGCCGGGCGCGACGGTCAGTCCCGCGGGGTCGCGCACCAGGCGGTCGACGCCGGCGGCGGGATCGTCAGGTGACCCGCCGTCCGGGGGGAAGATCACCCCGCCGACCGGGTCGGTCCGGCGCCACAGGTTGATCCAGCGCCATCCGACGTCCCCGCCGATGCGGCGCAGCATCGCGTCGTTGACGTAGGCGGGAAACACGCGGGCGTAGAGCCGGCGCAGCGGGGACGCGAAGGTGAGCAGCGCGACCCGGGAACGCGCGGACGCCGGCAGTTGCCGCGCGGTCACCGCCGCCAGCACGCTGCCGTGACTCTGACCGGCCAGCACGACGGTGTGCCCGGCGGCGACGAGGTACCGGACCCGTCGGGTGAGGTCGGGCACCGCCCGTTCCGAGTAGCAGGGCGCGGCGAGCGGATGGGCGCCCCGGGGCCAGAAGGTCGCCAGTTCCCACAGGATGCCGATCAGGCGGATGCCTCTGGACCGGTAGGCGAACAGTCCGAAGACGCCCAGCAGGAGGGCGAAGGCGCCGATCAGATAGGCGCCGGTGTCGGTGACGAAGATGACCGGCCGGGCGAGTGACTCGCCGACGAGCCGGCGGGCCAGGTCGCCGGGACCGTCGTGCAGGATCGCCGATCCGGCGGCGCCGAGCGAGATGGTCGCCAGGGTGGCGTACGCGGCCGGCGCCAGCGGCCCGAGCTTGTCGGCGAGCTGCGCCGAGACGATCGCGTCGCGTGCGGCGTGCACCCGGGCCGGGGGAGCCTCGTCCGTCTCGGCGTACTCGGCCCGCACGAGCCGCATGGCGTCGGCCCGACGGGCCGACCGCCGCCACAGTCGGCGGGTCAGGACGACGACCGCCGCGAGGATCACCGCCAGGAAGAACCCCAGGGCCGCCCAGCGGAAGGCCACCGGCGGGGTCAGGGGCGGCGCGCCCGGCGGCGTCGGACGGGCGGGCGTGGGGCTGGACCCTCGGTCGAGGTAGTCGGCGGAGAGGTAGACCACGCCCGAGGAGTAGGAGACCGCGAACCCGATCGCGATGAGGATGAGCACCGGCGCCGCGAGTCCGCGCAGGACGGTGGGGCCGGCGACGTGGTGCCGGCGGGTCACGACGACCAGCGCGACCAACGCGGTGAGCAGCACCATCTGGCTCACGTAGACGACGGCGACGAGCACGTCGTAGCCGGGCAGGTTGTCCGCGGCGGCCCAGGAACTGCGGGGTACGAGCGAGTAGGCGAGCACGGCCGCGGTGAGGATCCCTGACGCGCGGGCCAGCGCGCGGGTCGCGGTGGCGAAGCGGGGCGTGCTGGTGCGACGTTCGATCCCGGGCAGGCAGCAGACGACCAACGCGACCGCGGTCACCGCCAGCACGGCGGCGAACAGGAGATAGCCGGTGAGCCGGCGGTCGTGCGGCACCAGCGCGCTGAGCACCGCGACGTCGAGCGTCCCCAGGGCCGCCGCCAGGTGCACGGCGCGCAGGTGCCGCACGAGGCTGCGGTTGTCCCAGAACGCCGGGTCGTCGAGGCTCTCGATCTCGGAGTCGCCGCCGTCGGGCGCCCGGGTCTCCGGAAGCTGCCACGTCCGGCGGCCCAGGCGCCACAGCCCGGCGATCGCCGCCAGCGGGACCAGGGCGAGGATGGCGAGTTCCCAGCCGGCGGGCAGCCCGGCCAGCCAGGAGACGAAGCGGCGGTTCTCGTAGCAGCGCGGATAGCTCAGGCACTGCCAGGCGACCAGATCGAGCGCCACGCCGACCACCGCCAGCACGTACATCATGGTCAGCGAGACGGACAGCAGCCGGACCACGGCCCGGGCCGGCGCGCCGGCCCGGCCGGTCAACGGCAGGGCCCAGAGCGCGACGTTGCCGAGCATGAACGGCATCAGCAGCACCAGCGAGAACGTCCGTCCCGCCGTGCCGCCGGTCAGCCCGTTCCACCGGTACGCCTCCAGGCGCGCGGTCCCGTCCGGCTCCGGGTCCTCCGGCGCGGCTCCCGGCCGGTAGAAGCCCGCCTCGGCGTCACCGGCGACGAGGTGGGCCGAACGTTCACCGAGGATCCGGTCGGAGCTGCGACCGCCCACCCCGTGCACCCGCAACTCGATCATGGCCACCCGGTCACCGCTCCCGTGTCGAGGACGCGGGTGCGTACCCCGTGCCGGCCGAGACATGTCGGGTCCGCGGGCCCGTTCGATCCCGCTTTTCACCGGGATGAGAGGACGGCAGGCCGTAGCGTGTCGGTGGTGAGACGAGGATCGGGGTGAGCGCGAATCGGCGTCGCACCCACGATCCGGTCGGCGCGGCCTGGGCGACGGTCCGGCGTACCGGCTCCGCCACCGCCCACGACCGGCTGGTCCGACTCAGGCTGAGCCTGCTCGTGGCCGTCCAGTCGGGGGTGGCCGCGGCCGGCGCGTGGTGGATCGCCAACGACCTCCTGGACAATCCGCAGCCTCTGTTCGCGCCCGCCGTGGCGGTCGGCACCATCGCCAGCTCGGTGGGGCAGCGCTTCCGCCGGACGCTGTTCCTGGTCGCCGGCGTGGCGGTCGGGATCACCCTGGGTGATCTGCTCGTCTCCTGGGTCGGGCAGGGGCACGTGCAGATCGGCGTCATCGTGGCCGTGTCGATCCTGTTCGCCGTGCTGCTGAGTGGCGAGGGCTCGTTCGTGACCCAGGTGGGCGGCAGCGCCATGGTGATCGCCGTGCTCTCGCCGGCCAACACGAGCCTCGCGCTGCCGCGCTTCGTCGACGGCCTCGTCGGCGGCGTGGTGGGCATCCTGGTCGCCCTGGTGGTGCTGCCCCTGCACCCGATCCACCGCATCCGGCGGGCCGGCCGGCCGCTGCTCGAGCACATCGCCGGCCAACTGGAACGGCTGGCCGGTGCCGCCCGTGAGCGCGACGCCGAGGCGGCCAAACAGGCTCTCGACACGCTGCGCGGCGTCGACACCTCGGACCTCCAGACGGCGCTGTCGGCAGCCGTCGAGGTGGTGCGCATCTCGCCGCTGCGATGGCACAACCACAACTCGCTGGAGGGCTGGCGGCACGGCGCCGGGCTGATGATGCGGTCCCTGCTGCAGAGCCGCGACCTCGCCCTCAACCTGGAGACCGCGCTCCGCCGCGACGAGCCGGTCCCCGCACCGCTCGCGGCGGCCGTCGACGACCTCGCCGAGGCCGTCCGGCACGTCGGCGTGGAATGGTCGCCGTCGTCCGACCGGCCGTCCCGCTCGCAACGCGCGGCGTTGACCGCGATCCGCCGGGCCCAGGAGGCGCTCAGCGCCGGCCTGCGCATCGGCGGCGTCAACGTGGCCAACGACGTCAGCATCATCGCCGTGAACACCATCCGGGCGAGCGGCGTGAGCAAACAGGACGCCGAGGACCTGCGGCGGAACCTCGCCCCCGACGCCACCAGGGACGCCGGTGAACCGGAGCCGGAGCCGCGTCAGCCGCCGGCGGCGCCGGGGCCGCCGCTCGCACACGGCGCGGGGGAGCAGCCCTGAGTCAGGCGTCGGCCAGCCAGTCCTGCTCGCCCAGGCCGGAGATCTCCAGGACCCGCCGGACCTGCCGGGACGGCAGCACGGTGAGCGCGGCCGGAAACTTCTGGGCGAGCCGGACCACGGCGTGGATGGCGGCCGAGTCGAAGAAGGTGACCGCCCGCAGGTCGAGGGTGAGCTGCTTGGCCGGCTCGCGCAGCGCGGTCTGGAACATGGTGTCGGCGGTCGCCATGTCGACCTCGCCGGTGACCTGGACGTGCAACCGGACGCCGTCACCCTCCGCACTCACGGAGAAGACGGGCGGTGCGCCCCCTTGATCCACGCAGCAACAATGGCACAGCGTTTGCGCCGCGGCAACAACCTGCTCGGCGGGGCCGTGGCGGGGGTCACGACGGGGGCCGGCGATAGGCTGAGGGCATGACCGTCCGTGCGCCGCTGACCCCCGGCACGCTCTCCCCATGGCGAGCGGTTCCCGCCCACATCCCGCGCCCGGAGTACGTGGGCAAGAAGCGCCCGCAGGAGTGGCGCGGCTCGCACGTGCAGACGCCGGAGACCATCGAGAAGATGCGGGTGGCCGGCCGGCTCGCGGCCCGGGCCACCCAGCTCGCCGGCGAGCACTGCAAGCCCGGGGTGACCACCGACGAGATCGACCGGGTGGTGCACGAGTTCCTCTGCGACCACAGCGCCTATCCGTCGACGCTCGGCTACCGGGGCTTCCCCAAGTCGTGCTGCACCAGCCTCAACGAGGTGATCTGCCACGGCATCCCCGACTCGACGGTGCTGCACGACGGCGACATCATCAACGTCGACGTGACCGCGTACCTCGACGGGGTGCACGGGGACACCGACGCCACCTTCTGCGTGGGCGAGGTGAGCGAGGAGGCCCGGCTGCTTGTCGAGCGGACCCACAACGCGATGATGCGCGGCATCAAGGCGATCGCGCCGGGCCGCCAGATCAACGTCATCGGGCGGGTGATCGAGTCGTACGCCAAGCGGTTCGGCTACGGCGTGGTCCGCGACTTCACCGGGCACGGCATCGGCGAGGCGTTCCACAGCGGTCTCTACGTGCCGCACTACGACAGCCCACGTCCCACCGACGTGATGGAGCCCGGCATGACGTTCACCGTCGAGCCGATGATCACCATCGGCACCTACCAGTACGACATGTGGGACGACGGCTGGACCGTGGTCACCAAGGACCGGAAGTGGACGGCGCAGTTCGAGCACACCATCGTCGTGACCGACGACGGCTACGAGATCCTGACGCTGCCGTGACCGAGACCCCGGCGAGGCTGCGCGAGGCGCACCACGCGGACGTGTCCGGCGGCTGGCTGCGGCCGGCGGTGTTCGGCGCGATGGACGGTCTGGTCACCAACATCGCGCTGATCGCCGGTGTCGGCGGCGGCGGGGTGTCCCCGCGCAGCGTGGTGCTGACCGGCACGGCCGGCCTGGTGGCCGGCGCGATCTCGATGGGCCTGGGCGAATACACCAGCGTCCGGTCCGCCAACGAGCAGGTGGCCGCCGAGGTGGCCAAGGAGCGGCGCGAGCTGGAACGGCACCCGGAGGCGGAGGCCCGCGAGCTGGCCGACGCGTGGGTCGCCCGCGGCCTGCCCCGTGATCTGGCCACCCAGGTCGCCGAGGCGGTCCGGCGCAACCCGGAGGAGGCGCTGCGCGTCCACGTCCGGGAGGAGCTGGGCGTCGACCCGGACGACCAGCCCAGCCCGTGGGCGGCGGCGATCTCGTCGTTCGTCTGCTTCTCGGTCGGCGCGTTGGTGCCGCTGCTGCCGTACCTGCTCGGCTTCACCAGCCTCTGGCTGGCGCTGGGCGTCGGCGGGGTGGGGCTCTTCCTCGCCGGTGCGATCGTGGCCCGGTTCACCTACCGGTCCTGGTGGACCAGCGGCCTGCGGCAGTTGCTGCTCGGCGCGCTGGCCGCCGGCGCGACCTATCTGATCGGCGCGCTGATCGGTGTCGGCGGCGGCCTGGGCTGACCGGCCTCAGCCGTCGAGCAGGTCGTCCACCGTGCCGTCGACCGGCCGGCCCCGGGCGGCCAGCTCCTCGGCCTGGCGGCCCAGCGTCGTGCCCACCTCGGTCATGTCCGCCCCGGCCAGCCCGGTGCGCCGCACCGCGTCGCCGGGGTCGCGGAAGTAGGTGCGGCTGAACAACCCCTGCACGGTGGCCGCCGCCAGCCGGGCCTCGCCGAGCATCAGCAGCGCCTGGTCGGTCTCGTACCACTCGGCCAGCCGCAGCGCGCGGGCGTGCGCGGCGCTGCCCCGGTACCACGCCTGCCGGGCGGCCGCGGTGAACTCGGTCGGCCGGGCCCGGGCCAGCCGGGCCAGGTGCTCGTCGCGGAGCCGTCGCAGCCAGCCGGTCGGGTCGTGCAGGGCGCAGGTGGTGACGTAGCGGTCGGCGGCAAGCGGCCAGCCCGCCGTGATGGTGGTGGCCCGCCGCAGGTGGTCGTCCGCCCCGGTCACGGTCAGGTCGACAAGCACCCCGTCCACCCGGCGGGTGGCCGGTGGCGGCCCGGCGCCGGGCCGGTAGGTGGCGACCAGCAGCCCCACCTCGTCGTCCCCGCCGCCGTCGTCGTCGCCGTGCGCCAGCGGGCCGTGCACCGCGACCGCGAGCACGTCGGCCGGGAACCGGCGGAGCACGGCGTCGCCGACCCGCTCGGCCACCCGCCAGCGCCTGTCGTCCAGCCGGTCGATCTCCCGCCCGACGACCACGTCCACCTCCGCCTTTGGCGAGCACCCGGGCTCGGCGTGCTCTGCCGGCAACCCTAGCCAGCTTGAACGTTCCGACCCCGGCCCGAGCGATGTCGGTTTGTGCGCGCCCGGACGCGGACGACCCGGCAGAATGAAGGAATGAGCTGGTCTCCTGCCGAGCTTTCAATCGCCGAGGTACGAAGCGGCCTTTCGCGGCTCGTCAATCGGGTTCACGTCACGGGTGAGATCACCTATGTGAGGGACCGTGGGCAGCGGTTGGCCGCCATAGTCCCGGCTGATGTCGCCGAGGCATTCGAGCGCGCCGAGGATGCGCTCGACGTCGCGGCCGGTCGGGAAGCTCTCGCCCGTATCGCGGCCGGGGAGGTCCCGTTGCCGTTGATCGACGAGACCTGGGTGACGTCGTCCACCGCTCCCGGAGCTGACAGCGCCAGCGCGACCGCCTGACACACCGGCTAGTCGGAGGCTTGGAGGCCGAGGATCAACAGGTCCATCGGTGGACCCCACGGAAGCCGGGAGCGCCCGGCCTCCCGCCAGCCATTGCGGCGGTAGATGTCGCGGGCCTGCGTGCGTGGGTCGGATGCCAGGGTCGCCCAGGACTCGGGCCGGCCGGTGAGCAGGCGTCGCATCAGTTCAGCCCCGATGCCTCGGGCTCGGTGTCGGGGGTGCACGATCCATTCCATAACTGCAAATTTATCGCTGTTTTGGACGCTTTCCGGCGGATGGCCCTCGGCCCGCGACCACCAGGTGCCGGCGGCCATGGTCCACCCGTATGCCGCTCCCACCAATTGGTCGTCCTCGCTGGCGATGACGAGACGGAATCCCGGTCGTGCGGCCTCGTCGGGCAGTCCCGCGCGGAATCGGGCCACCTGTGCCGGTCCTTCGAGGTAGGGCGGCTCCGCATAGACGAGCGCGTAGAGATCAGTGAGAGCGCCGAGGATGGACGTCAGGCGGTTGGCTTGTCGAGTGGCGAAGGCAACCATGCAGCGGATGCTATGACCGTTCGTGCCGGCACGAACGGTTGGCTATCGGATTCGATCCACGAGATCCCGGTAGGCCGGACTATGCCGTTCCCTCTCAGGCACGGCAGCAGCAGCCTGCCGTGCGACCGCGTATACGAGTTCGTTCCGTTGCTCCTGCGGCAGGCGATCCACCATGTCGACGGCAACGCGCAGCCCGTCAGGGACATCGCCGTCCCTGATCAGCGCCGTCGCCCGATGCAACTGCACCTGCGTACGTAAGCGTGCCTGCGAGGCGGGGTACAGCTCCAGCGCGCGATCCTGCGCGGCAAGGGCGGCCTGCCTGTCGCCGGAGTGTGTGTATACCCAGGACTCGGTGTGTCGGAGGCGGTGTTCCGGCCAGCCCCACAGCGACTCCACGTCTTCGGCGACCTGGGCAGGAAGTCGCTCGACGTGCTCGGCAAGGCGCCGCACGGTGGCGACGGCCTCGCCGTGGCGGCCGGCGAGCGAGAGCGCCTGCGCTCGCCCGGCCAAGAGGCCGCAGCTCGCGGCAGACGAAGCCTGAGCAAGGGGAAGTACCGTTTCCGAGAGTGCCAAGACGGCAGTCGGGGTACGACCGTCGTAACAACCATTGACGACGTCCCACGCACGAGTGAGCACGCGGATGTCGGGATCACCCGACTCGTCTGCGGCGCGCTGAGCACTGATCCACCATCGCCGTGCCAACAGGGCATGACCGGATGCGACGAGACTGAGCGCGACGGTCACTGACAGCTGCCCGGCCGCGCGGAGCAAGACGGGCCGTTTCCGATCGTCGGCGGCGGTCAGTTGATGCTGCAAAACCGTCAGATCCCGACTGAGCTGCGCCATGAGGCGGTCCTGCGACTGCTGGTAATAGGCGCGGCCATAGTCGGAGACGATCTCGCTCCATTCGTCGACGTCGACGCCCATCGCGGCATTGAGGCCGTGCCGCAATACCTCCCACCCGAACAGCCGATCAGCCGTGGGTAGAGCGACGAGTGAGCCCGCTGCCTGGAGAACCACTCTTCTACGCATGTCGGTCTCGTTGGCCTGCCTGTTCTCGAACGCCTTGGTCAGTGCGCCGCCGACCGCCAGGGCGCGGTCGTATGCGGCCACGATGTCAGCGTTGGCCCGGCGACTACCACGTTCGATCTGGCCGAGATAGCCGAAGTCGTACCTGACGCACTCGGCGAGCTTTCGCAGTGACCAGCCTGCGGCTGTCCGGTGCTGTCTGAGTATGTCTCCGAAGTCGTTCACGTCGCCCCTCGGGCCGTGGGCTGGCATGTGGGCCCACTGCTCACGGCTGCCCCCTGCGCAGCGTACTCGGAATGCTACCCATGTCGGTCGATCAACGACGCCGACATAGGCCCTGCTTCCGTACCGCGATCACGCTGCGGTGGCAGGCGCGTGGGGGCGGGTCGTCGGCCCGCCCCCAACCCGTGCTGTCGCCGATAGGAGAAGAGCGATGACCGAGCGCTGGGTGGTCCACCTACCGATGGTTGTCAACGACCTCGTCTCGGCTCAGCGCCTGGCCCGCGTCGTGGCTCATTGGAGTTCGGTTCTACCGCAGGTAGAACCCGGCGGGACCACTGTCTCGCCCGAGGACGAGCAGAACGTACGACATTGGGCCTTCTGTGACCGCCGCCTGTCCGAGGGGCGACGCTGCGTGCTCCGACCCGAGCACGAGGGCGACTGCTCGTCGTGCCTCCGGCGGCGATGATCTCAACTCTCCGGGACGAGACGGAAGACCTTGATCTCGCGGCCGCCGGCCCGCTCGACGTACGTGCGGTAGGCCGGCCACTCCTGCACCAGCCGGTCGAACAGCCGCTCCCGGTCGGCGCCGACGACCTGCTCGGCGCGGACCGGGATCCGGCGCCCCCGGACGTCCACCTCGGCGGCCGGCTCGGCAAGCAGGTTGAACGTCCACGACGGTTGGTGCTGCTGCCCCCAGTTGGAGCCGATCACCACGTAGGCGTCGCCGTCGGGGACGTAGAGCAGAGGATTGCTGCGGGGCTTGCCGGAACGACGACCGGTGGAGGTGAGCACCAGCGTGGGCACCAGCCCGAACGCGACCACCCGCCCCTTCGTCAGCCGGCCGACCAGCCGGTCGGCGGGGACGAGCAGGCGCATGGTGGTGGCGAACCACTGCTGGTGACCGAGGCGGCGGGTGAGGGATCCCAGAGCGGACACCCGCCCAGTGTGCCGCTCGCGGGCCGCTCAGTCGAGGCGGCGTTCGACAGGCAGGCGGGACCGGGTGAGCGTGGCCGCGCCGGCCATCGCCACCAGCGGCACCACCACCAGCACGGCCATGGTGACCCCGGGCACGACCACCGGGTAGGGCGGCTGCACCGGCCACGAGTCCGCGTACCGCTGGTTGAGCGAGGCCAGGATGACGACCGCCGAGCCGAGCCCGGCCAGGGTGCCGAGTGCCGAGCCGAGCACCGCGATCACGCCGGCCTGGCAGAGCGACAGCATCCGGCGTACCCGGGGATCGGCGCCGACCGCCGCGAGCACGGACATGTCCCGACGGCCCTCGGCGGCGGCCAGGCCGGTGGCGACCGCGGCCGCGCCGAGCGTGATGACCCCGGACGCGACGGAGAGCAGGAGCAGCACCGAGCGCTGGTCCGACGGCGGGCGCGCGGTCGACATGTCCACCGAGACGCGCACCAGGTCGGAGAGTTCGTCGGCCAGCCGCTCGCGCTGGCTGTCGGTCGGCGCGGCGGTGGTGTCCACCAGATAGCCCATCGGGGTGCCGACCAGGCCGAGCCGGCTCGCGGCGGCGGGGGAGAGCACCAGCCGGTCCACCGGAAGGCCGCCGCGCAACACGTACCCGGGCAGCAGCCGTCCCGGGCCCACCTCGCCCGACCCGCGCTCCACCTCCACCCGCACCTGCCCGTCCACCAGCTTGCGGGGGTCGGTGACCACCACGCCGCCCGCGGCGAGCATCCGCCGGGCGGCGCTCACCTCGTCGGCCGGGGCGTCGGTGAGCGCGACCAGCGCGTCGCCGTCGTCCACCAGCACGGGCAGCGAGATGTCGTTCGGTTCGCGGAACGTCTCGACGCAGCGGCGGTCGTCGCGGGCGGCGGCGGGCGCGGTCTCCACCGGCTGGTACCGGCAGCGCTCCTCGGGCGGGCGCACCGCCTGCGCGGAGCAGTACTCCTCGGGCCCGCTCGGTCGCGCGCAGTCCGGCGTGGCGACTCCCGACACGGTGGCGCCCGGCAGCACCGCGCGGATCCGGTCGGCGATCGCGCCGGCGGTCGGCGGCGGCGTGGCCTCACGGTTGACGAGCTGGACCAGCAGGTGCCCCGGCGGCAGGCCCGGCTGCCACATGCTCTCGGACCGGGCGTCGTCGCTTGCCACGTAGACGCCGAGCGCCACGCTGCCGGCCACCGCCGCCATCACCGCCGAGATGGCCGGCGCGGCCGACGACCGGTTGCGGCTGGCGTCCCGCAACGCCAGCCGGGGGGTCAGCGGCAGCAGCCGGCCGGCGCGGGCGAGCGCCCCGACGAGCGTCGGCGTGCAGAACACCAGCCCCAGCTCGCCCAGCACGACACCGGCAAGCACTCCGGTCGGCGAGGTCCGGCTGGCGGCGAACGCGGCCAGCGCCGTGCCGGCGACGGTGAACAACGCGCCGAGCAGCAACCAGCGGCGTCGTGGCCGGGGCGCGTCGCGCCGGCCGGCCAGCCCGGCCACCACGTCCTGCCGGGCCGCGGCCCAGGCCGGCGCGAGCGCCGCCAGCACCCCGGCCAGGACCGCGACCGCGGCGATCGCGGCCAGCGCGGCGGGAAAGACGCGGTACGCGCCGAAGCGTTGCTGGATCAGGTACTGCTCGACGAGCGGGCGGCCGGCGAACGCGGCGCCGACGCCCAGCAGCAGCCCCAGGGCGGCCCCGCCCGCCCCGAGCACCACCCCGTCGGCGAGCACCACCCGGCGCAGGTGGACCGCGTCCCCGCCGGCCACCGCCACCAGCGCGAGGTCCCGCCGCCGGCGGCGTACGCCGACCGCGAAGGCCGGGCCGACAAGCAGCACCACCTCCAGCAGGCCCAGCCCGCCGACAAGCACGGACACGCTGGTCTCCTCGGCGTCCGGCATCGACATGCCGTCGGTGTACACGTCCCGGCCCGGCAGCGGGCGCCGGGCGGCCACCTGGACGCCCTGCCCGTTGAGCCGGTCGGCCAGCGCCCCGTCCATCCCGCCGGGGACATGGACGAGCCAGCTCGCCTCGGTCGGCGGTCCCTCCGGGGCCACCCCGGCAAGCGTCACCGTCGGGCCCAGGTTGTCCGGGAACTCGATCACCCCGACCACCCGGTGGGTGGCGCCGTCGGTGGTGCGTACCGGCTCGCCCAGCCGGGTGTGCAGCAGGCGCAGCGCGGCCCGGCTGACCGCGATCTCGTCCGGGCGGACCGGCGCCCGCCCCTGGAGGATCCGGGCCAGCGGCCGGGCGAGCGGGTCGGTCAGGTCGACGGCGCGCGCCTCCAGCGCCTCGATGTGCCGCCCGATCCGGGTCTCGAACGGCATCCACCACCTGACCCGGGTGACCTGGCTGCCGGCGGGCAGCAGCGCCCGCAGCTCGTCTGCGGTGACCGGCCGGGTCCGGACCTTCGGCTCGCCACTGGCCGGCCAGGACGAGTCACCCCAGGCGTCCTGCGTCACCGGCCCCAGGTTCGTCCAGCGCAGCTCCGCGTCGGCCGCGCCGAGCCGACGCTCCTGGCGCTCCGCCCGGGTCAGGTCGGACATGTCGTAGCTCACCGCGGCGAAGCTCAGGCCGAGCACCGGCAACGCGATCATCACCAGCACCAGCAGCGTCCGCCGCCGGGACCGGCGGGCCTCCCGGCGGGCGATCCGCAACGCGGTACGCCACGAGCCGCGCGCCGCGGCCAGCCGGCCGGAGGTCACCGGCCGCTGCCGCTGAGCAGGTGCTCGATGCCGATCAGCGGGGCGGTCGAGTCGACGAGCACGCCGTCGCGCAGGAAGACCACCCGGTCCGCCCAGCCGGCGTGCCGGGCCTCGTGGGTGACCAGCACCCCGGCCGCCCCGTCGTCCACCCGGCGGCGCAGCAGGCGCAGCACCGCCTCGCCGGCCTGCGAGTCCAGCGCGCCGGTCGGCTCGTCGGCGAGCACCAGCCGGCGTTCGCCGACCAGCGCCCGGGCGATCGCCACCCGCTGCTGCTGGCCGCCGGACATCTGGTCGGGGAACCGGTCGGCCAGGCCGGCGACCTCCACCTCGCGCAGCGCGGCCAGGGCCAGCCGGCGGGCCGCCCGCACCCCGGTGCCGTCCAGCTCCAGCGGGAGCGCCACGTTCTCCACCGCGGTCAGGCTGCCGAGCAGGTTGAGGTCCTGGAAGACGTACCCGACCCGGCGGCGGCGCAGCCGGGCCAGCTCGCGGGCCGGCAGCCCGCCGAGCGGCTCGCCCTCGACCAGCACCTCGCCGCCGGTGGGCCGGTCCAGGCCGCCGGCCAGCGCCAGCAGCGTCGACTTGCCGGAGCCGGACGGGCCCATCACCGCCACCAGCTCGCCCGCCGTCACGGTGAGGCTCACGCCGCGCAGCGCGTGCACGGCGGCCTCGCCGGCGCCGTGCGTCCGGTGCACGTCGCGAAGTTCCAGCACTGCGCTCATCGTCGCCGACCTCCGTGTCGTGTCACCGGCGGGCCTCGTCACCGGCCCGGTCCACCGCCTCGGGGTGGGTGGCGGGCCGGCTCGGCGCCGGGCGGTGGCGGACCAGGCTGGTCTCGCAGTGGTCGAGCCAGCGCACCTCGGCCTCGGCCTGGAAGATCATCGCGTCCAGCACCAGCCGCCAGGGCAGATCCTCCGGCTTGTCGCTGGCGTACTTCAAGCGCGTGAACTCCTGCAACGCGCGCATGGTGGCGCTGCGCTGGGTCTGCACCACCGACCGGACGTCCACGCCGGGCGTGGTCAACGCCAGCGCCAGCTTGATCGACAGCTCGTCGCGGGGCCGGTCGGCGCGGCTGATCGGGGTGGCGAACCAGAGCGCCAGGTCCGCCCGCCCGGCGTCGGTGATCTCGTACGGTCGCTGCCCGCTCTCGTTCTCCGGCAGCGGGCGGACCAGTCCGTCACGTTCCAGCCGGGCCAGCGTGGTGTACACCTGCCCGATGTTGAGCGGCCAGGTCGACCCGGTCGACTCCTCGAACGCGGCGCGCAGCTGGTAGCCGTACATCTGGCCGCGTTCGAGCAGGGCGAGCAGGCCGTGGCGGATGGACATGGCCTGGAGTATGCATACCTGGTATGCGGGCCGCAACCGCGGGCCTGCCCACGGTGACCGGCGCCGCGCTCAGGTCGGCCGGCCGGGGAACGGCACGGTGACCGGCGTCACCCCGGCCGTGCGCCGCCACCGGGTCGCCCGCACCGCGCAGTCGGTGAGCGCGGCGAGCGCGGTGTTCCGGTCGACGCCGCCGGTGTGCGGCAACGCGGCCCGCCAGTGACCGGCGGTGCGCTCCTCGATCTCGACCGCCAGCCGCAGCGCGCTCGCCCGGTCGGTCACCGGGTAGGGCAGCGCGTAGCCGGCCCGGTCGGCGGGCACCTGGCCGGAGCCCTCGGCGAGCTGGAGCACGAGCGCGTCCCGGCGGGACCGGTGCGCCGCCTCGGCGGCCCGGGCGGCCGAGCGCGCCGCGTCGGTCAGGTGCACGCCGATCACCCCGTACGCCCAGACCGCCGCGTACTCGGCGGCGAGCGCGCCGGACAGGGCCGAGGTCGGGTCACCGGTCGGGCTCGTGCTGAGCCGGCCTGGCATGCGCTCGTGGCCCTCGCTTCGCTCGGTGCGCTCGCTCATGCTGAGCCGGTCGGGCATGCGCTCGCGGCCCTCGCTGCGCTCGGTGCGCTCGCTCATGCCAGGGCCTCGACGTGGGTGGCCCGGGCGGCGGCGATCGAGCCGAGCAGCGCGGCCCGCTCGGGCGGCGCGCCCGCGCAGGCCTTGGCGGCGTTCGTCCGGCCCTGCTGCTCGGCCTTGCGCAACCCGGCGATCGCGGCGTCGGGATCGGTGGCGGGCGGGCCCGACGGGCTGGCCGACGGCGTACCGGACGGCGCCGGCCGGCCGATCACCCGGCGCAACTCGTCGGCGTGCGCCCGGTGCGCGTCGGCGATCGGGGTGAGCCGACCGGCCAGGGCCGGCGTGGCGGCGGCCGCGGCCCGGTGTTGCGCCTCCAAGGCCAGCGCCTCGGCCACCAACGGCTCCAGCGCGTCGGGCGGCGACGGCTCGTCGTGACGGTCGAGAAGATCACAACCAGTCAGCGGCACGGCCGCGCCGCCGAGCGCCACGAGCGCCCCGGCGCGCAGCAGGCGACGCCGGGAGTGCCTCGTTCTGCCCTGGTCGGATGGTGTTCTGCCGGTCCCCACCGGACAAGTCAACACCATCCCCGCCACCCCGTGGGGCAGGGTCGCCGGTGCGCCGCCGGGTCCGCCGCGCGGCCCAGGCGTTACGCTCTGCGCAGCCGCCGGGCGCGAACGCCCCGGTGGCGTGCCGGCATGGCGGGTCGACCGCCGACGCCGGCCCAGGACAGCACGGCTCCCACGGACCGTGGCAACAGCAGAGAGGTGCACGCGATGACGCAGCGTGGCCGTGCCACCCGACCGTCGGGGCCCGCCGGGCGGCCCCGCCGGTCCGACGGCCCCCGCGCCGCGGACCGCGGTGGCGCACCCCGAGGCGATCTCGCCGCCCGCCGGACGCGCCTGCGCGAGGTGATCGAGCCGGTGGTCACCGCCGCCGGCTACGACCTGGAGGACCTCTCCGTCTCCCGCGCCGGTCGCCGGCACGTGGTGCGGGTGATCGTGGACGCCGACGGCGGGATCAACCTGGACGCGGTGGCCGACGTCTCCCGGGCGGTCTCCGGGGCGCTGGACGCCGCCGAGGAGGCCGGTGGCGACATCGTCGCCGGGGAATACCAACTCGAGGTCAGCTCGCCCGGCGTGGACCGTCCGCTCACCCTGCCCCGGCACTGGCGGCGTAACGTCGGCCGGCTGGTCAAGGTCACCGTGCGCGGCGACGCCGGAGACCGGCAGCTCACCGGCCGGATCACGGCCGCCGACGACGAGCGCGTGACGCTGGAGACCGACGCCGGCCCGGCCGCGCACCCCCATTCCGAACTCGGGCCCGGCCGGGTCCAGGTGGAGTTCAACCGCCTGGACGACCTGGACGACTCCGACCTCGGTGACGACACCGACATCGACGACGACGAAGATCTGGAGGACGAGGAGAGGTGAACATCGACCTCGCGGCGCTGCGCGCCCTGGAGCGCGAGCGGGAGATCCCGTTCGACACGATCCTCGCGGCGATCGAGACCGCGCTGCTGACCGCCTACCGGCACACCGACGGCGCCGAGCCGCACGCCCGGGTGGAGATCGACCGCAAGAGCGGTGCCGCCTCCGTCTACGCCCAGGAGCTGGACGACGACGGCTCGGTGACCCGGGAGTGGGACGACACCCCGCACGACTTCGGCCGGATCGCCGCCATGACCGCCAAGCAGGTGATCCTCCAGCGGCTGCGGGAGGCCACCGACGAGGTGCACTTCGGCGAGTACGTCGGCCGCGACGGCGACCTGGTCACCGGCGTGGTGCAGGCCCACGAGACCCGCCGGGAGAAGGGCATCGTCAGCGTCGACCTGGGCAAGCTGGAGGGCGTGCTGCCGCAGTCCGAGCAGGTCCCCGGCGAGCGCTACGAGCACGGCGAGCGGATCCGCTGCGTGGTCGTGCACGTCGCCAAGGGAATGCGCGGCCCGCAGATCACGCTGTCCCGGTCGCACCCCGCGCTGGTGAAGAAGCTCTTCGCGCTGGAGGTGCCGGAGATCGCGGACGGCACGGTGGAGATCGGCGCCATCGCGCGTGAGGCAGGTCACCGCACGAAGATCGCCGTACGCTCCACCGCCTCCGGCGTCAACGCCAAGGGCGCCTGTATCGGCCCGATGGGGCAGCGGGTGCGCGCGGTGATGAGCGAGCTGCACGGCGAGAAGATCGACATCATCGACTGGTCGGACGACCCGGCCACCTTCGTCGGCAACGCGCTCTCGCCGGCCAAGGCGCTGCGGGTCGAGGTGGTCGACCTGGCCAGCCGTGCCGCCCGGGTCACCGTCCCGGACTTCCAGCTCTCGCTGGCGATCGGCCGGGAAGGGCAGAACGCCCGCCTCGCGGCCCGGTTGACCGGTTGGCGCATCGACATCCGCTCCGACGCCGAGCAGCCCGGCGCCGCCGGGCGGGGCGGAGCCGATCACGTCCCGGAGCCGGGCGGCGCGATCTCGAGCAGCTAGGGGTAGACTTCTTCAGTGGCACGACGCGCGCTGCCGGAGCGCACCTGTGTGGGCTGCCGGAAACGAGCGCCGGCCAGCGAGTTGTTGCGGGTCGTCGCGATCGGTGACGAGGCTGGTCAGACCAGTCTCCGGCCCGATCCGGCCCGCAGACTGCCGGGTCGGGGAGCGAACATGCACCCCAATCCGGCCTGCTTCGCGCAGGCGGTGCGGCGCCGAGCCTTCGGGCGGGCGCTGCGCGTCGCCGGGGTCCCCGACCACGGCGCACTTGCCGAGCACGTCGACGCGCAACCCCCGACGACCGGTCAACCCGACCGGTCGAGGGTCGCTAGCAAGGTAGGACGACCGACATGAGCACACGATGAAGTCGCAGAAATGACCAGGCTTCAAGTGCACGAGTGAGGTCGCTGCGGGTGCTGCCCGCACGACCTCGGAGTGAGGAGTGCAGTGGCAGGAAAGGCCCGCGTACACGAGCTTGCCAAGGAGCTCGGGGTCGAAAGCAAGACCGTTCTCGCCAAGCTCAAGGAGATGGGCGAGTTCGTGAAGTCCGCCTCCAGCACCGTCGAGGCGCCTGTCGCCCGACGGTTGCGGAACGCGTTCGTGGCGTCCGCCGGTTCGCCGGCGCCCGCCGCACCGCCGGCAGCCGCCCCCAGCGGCCCGGCACCGACCCCGACGCCCACCCCGACCCCGGGTGCCCCCCGGGTCTCGGCCCGACCGATGCCGCCCCGGCGTCCGGCCGCGCCGACCCCTGGACCGAAGCCCAAGGGCCCGGTCCCCGGCCCGCCGCAGCCGGCGACCCCGGTCGCCAAGCCGGCGAGCGCGCACGACATCGAAGTGGCGGCCGCCGAAGCGCGTGCCGCCGCGCTGAAGGCTGAGCAGGAGGCCGCGGTCAAGGCCGCCCAGGCCGCCCGCCAGCAGCAGCGTGAGGCCCCGCGCCGGGAGCCTCCGGCCGAGGGCGGTCCCCGCCCCGGCCCGCGTCCCGGCCCGAACGCCATGCCGGCGCGTCCGGGCTCCCCGGCCGCCCGTCCCGGTGGCCCGGGTCAGGGTCCGGGTGCCCGTCCCGGCGGTCGTCCGCCGGCGCGCGGCGCCGGTAACAACCCGTTCGGCATCCAGGGTGGCCAGCAGCAGCGGCCCCCGGCGGCCGGCGGGGGCGGTCCCCGTCCCAGCCCGGCCGGCATGCCGCCGCGGCCCAGCCCGGCGTCCATGCCGCCGCGGCCCAGCCCGGCGTCGATGCCGAGCCAGCGTCCGACCACGGGCCGCCCCGGCGGTCCCGGCGGCGGTCGTGGCGGTCCCGGTGGCGGCGCGGGTCGCCCCGGTGGCGGCGGCGGTGGTTACCGCGGCGGTCCCGGTGGCGGCGGCGGTGGCGGTGGCTACCGCGGTGGCCCCGGTGGCGGCGGCGGTGGCGGTGGCTTCCGTGGCGGTCCCGGTGGCGGCGGCGGTGGCGGCGCTCCCGGCGGCGGTTTCCGTCCGGGTGGCGGCGGTGGCCGTCCCGGTGGCGGCGGTCGCGGTCGTGGCGGCGGCGCCGCGGGTGCCTTCGGGCGTCCGGGTGGCCGGCCGACCCGTGGTCGCAAGTCCAAGAAGCAGCGCAGACAGGAGTTCGACAACCTGTCGGCCCCGACCATGTCCTCGGGTGCTCCCCGCGGTCAAGGTCAGGTCGTCCGGCTGTCCCGTGGCGCCTCGCTGTCGGACTTCGCCGACAAGATCAACGCCAACCCGGGTTCGCTGGTCCAGGAGATGTTCAACCTGGGCGAGATGGTGACGGCGACCCAGTCGTGCTCCGACGAGACCCTGCTGCTGCTGGGTGAGCACCTCGGCTTCGACGTGCAGATCGTCAGCCCGGAGGACGAGGACCGCGAGCTGCTCGCGCAGTTCAACATCGACCTCGACGCCGAGGTCGCGGCGGACCGCCTGGTCAGCCGTGCGCCGGTGGTGACCGTCATGGGTCACGTCGACCACGGTAAGACCAAGCTGCTCGACGCGATCCGCAAGGCGAACGTCGTGGCCGGCGAGGCGGGTGGCATCACCCAGCACATCGGCGCCTACCAGGTCCACGTCCCGCACGAGGGCGAGGACCGCGCGGTGACCTTCATCGACACCCCGGGTCACGAGGCGTTCACCGCCATGCGTGCCCGTGGTGCCCAGGTGACGGACATCGTGATCCTGGTGGTGGCGGCCGACGACGGCGTGATGCCGCAGACCATCGAGGCGCTCAACCACGCCAAGGCGGCGGACGTGCCGATCGTGGTCGCGGTCAACAAGGTCGACAAGCCGGACGCGAACCCGGACAAGGTTCGCCAGCAGCTGACCGAGTACGGCCTGGTCGCCGAGGAGTACGGCGGCGACACCATGTTCGTCAACGTGGCCGCGAAGCCGGGCATCGGCATCGACGAGCTGCTGGAGGCGGTCCTGCTGACCGCCGACGCGTCGCTGGAGCTGACCGCTCCGATCGACGGGCCGGCTCAGGGTGTGGCCATCGAGGCGCACCTGGACAAGGGCCGTGGCGCGGTGGCGACCGTGCTGGTGCAGAAGGGCACGCTGCGGGCGGGTGACTCCATCGTCGCCGGTGGGGCGCACGGCCGCGTCCGGGCCATGCTGGACGAGAACGGCAAGCCGGTGGACTACGCCGGGCCGGCGCGTCCGGTCATGGTGCTGGGTCTGACCACGGTGCCGGGTGCGGGTGACACCTTCCTGGCCGCCGAGGACGACCGCACCGTGCGGCAGATCGCCGAGCAGCGGCAGGCACGGCGGCGGGCGGCGTCGTTCGCCAACTCCCGTGGCCGGGCCACTCTCGAGACGCTCATGGAGCAGCTCAAGGAGGGCGAGAAGACCTCGCTCAACCTGGTGCTCAAGGGCGACGGCTCCGGTTCCGTGGAGGCGCTCGAGGACGCGCTGTTCAACCTCGACATCCCCGAGGAGGTCCAGCTCCGGATCATCCACCGGGGCGTGGGCGCGATCACCGAGAGCGACGTCATGCTCGCGAGCGCCTCGAACGAGGCGGTCACGATCATCGGCTTCAACGTGCGGGCCGCCAACAAGGTCCGCGAGATCGCCGACCGCGAGGGCGTGGAGATCCGGTACTACACGGTCATCTACCAGGCCATCGAGGAGATCGACGCCGCGCTCAAGGGTCTGCTCAAGCCGGAGTACGAGGAGGTCGAGCTGGGCACCGCGGAGATCCGCGACGTCTTCCGCTCGTCCAAGATCGGCAACATCTCCGGCTGTATCGTCCGGTCCGGCCTCATCCGCCGCAACGCCAAGGCGCGGCTGCTGCGGGACGGCGCGGTCGTGGCGGACAACCTCACGATCAGCTCCCTGAAGCGGTTCAAGGACGACGCGACCGAGGTCCGCGAAGGCTTCGAGTGTGGTCTGACGCTGGGCGGTTACAACAACGTCCAGGTCGGCGACATCATCGAGACCTTCGAGATGCGGGAGAAGCCGCGCGCCTGAGCGGTGTGCACGACTGTCGACGGCCGGGGCCTTCGGGTCCCGGCCGTCGCCGTTTCCGCAGGCTGCGACAATCTGCGGCGTGATCGGGTACGCACTGCTCCTCGCCCCCTCCGCCAACCGCGTCTACGCCGACGCGGCCGCCCGGCTGGCCCGCGCCGAACTGACCGTGTTCGCCGGCTCGGGCGTGCTCGACGTGCCGCCGGCCGACGCCGGGGTCACCCGGATCGGCGGGGTGGACTACCTGACCTTCACCGCCCCGGAACCCGGCCTCGGCGCCCGGGACCTGGCCCACCTGGCGAACCTGTCGGCGGCGTACGCGCTCTTCGAGCGGGTCGGCGACGACCTGCTCCGGCCGGTGCCGTTGCACCCGCTGGCGCACTACGACTCGGACCTGATCACCATCCCCAAGTACGCCGGCAAGACCAACGAGCAGTTCACCCGGCTGCTGCTGAACGTCACGCTGCTCGCCTCGGCCGCCGCGCCCCGGATGCTGGACGGACGGCTCGTGGTGCTGGACCCGCTCTGCGGTCGGGGCACCACGCTCAACCAGGCGCTCATGTACGGCCACGACGGCATCGGCGTCGAACGCGACAGCCAGGACGTGGAGGCGTACGCGGCGTTCCTGCGGACCTGGCTGCGGCGCAAGCGGCTCAAGCACACCGCGGAGACCACCTCGGTGCGCCGGGACCGCAAACTGGTCGCTCGCCGCTTCGAGGCGGTGCTCTCGCCGTCGAAGGACGCGCACCGGGCCGGCGCCACCCAGCGGGTCGTCGTGCTGAACACCGACACCACCCGGGCCCGCGAGGTGCTCCGCCCCCGCTGCGCCGACGTGATCGTCACCGACGCGCCGTACGGCGTGGCGCACGGCAGCCGCACCGGTCAGGGGCTGTCCCGCAGCCCGCTGGAACTGCTCACCGCCGCCGTACCGGTGTGGTGTGAGCTGCTGCGCCCCGGCGGCGCGTTGGGGATGTCCTGGAACACCCACGTGGCGCCGCGCGCGGAGGCGGAGGCGGTGCTCACCGACGCCGGCCTGCGCGTGCTCGACGGGCCGGGCTGGCGGGACCTCGCCCACCGCGTCGACCAGGCCATCGAGCGGGACGTGCTGGTCGCCGTCGCGCCGTAATCGGATGCCGTGGGTGGCGTCCGCGCGTACCGTTGCTCGCCGTGTATACCGGAACCGCGTTGTTCGACCTGTTGCTCCCGGGCGACTCCCGCTCCCTGAAGGCCAAGCGGTCCTACGTCCGGCCGATCGTCGCCGCGCTGCGCAAGTTCGAGGTCTCGGCCGCCGAGGTCGGCGCGCTCGACCTGCACGGCCGGGCCGAGATCGGGGTGGCCGTGGTGGCCGCCGAGCCGGCCCACGTCCGTGAGGTGCTCGACTCCTGCGAGCGGATGGTGGCCGCCCGCCCGGAGACCGAGCTGCTGTCGGTGCGCCGCCGCCTGCACGGCGCGGACGACTGACCCGTCGGCGCGTCGCGCGGCAGCCCGGCCGGGCCGCGCGACGCCCGGCGGGGCGCGGGTAATGTTCTCGGACGTTGGGCGGTCGGGCCCGGGGCGTGCGGCGCGCCGGGGCCGTCGGAACAGTGATCGTGGAGGTGGGGGACATGTCGGATCCGGCCAAGGTACGCCGGCACGCGGAGCGCGTCCGTGAACTCGTCGCGTCGGTGGTGCGGAGCCAGATCAAGGACCCCCGGCTCGGCATGATCACGATCACCGACGCCCGGATCACCGCCGACCTGCGTGACGCCACCGTCTTCTACACGGTGCTCGGCGACGCGGCGGCCCAGGCGAGCACCGCCGCCGCGCTGGAGAGCGCCAAGGGCATGCTGCGCAGCACGGTCGGCAAGGCGCTCGGGCTGCGGCACTCGCCGACGCTGACGTTCGTCCTCGACGACGTGCAGAACCAGGTCAAGCACATCGACGACCTGCTCACCGCGGCCCGCTCCGCCGACGCCGAGGTGCAGCGGCTGGCCGCCTCGGCCGCGTACGCGGGCGACGCCCAGCCGTACCGCGTGGACGAGGACGAGGACGGGGACGCGCCGGCCGGGGACGAGTCGTCGACGGACGACGAGCCGCGCGGCGGCGACCGTCGGTGACCGAAGCGGCCGTGGACGGCGCGCCGCCCGCCGGGCGTGACGGCGCGTCGGTGGGCGGTCCCACCGACGCCGACTGGGCGGCCGCCGTCGAGGCGGTCCGCGCGCTCCGCGCCGACGCGCGGGTGCTGCTCGTCTGCCACGTCAACCCGGACGGGGACGCGCTGGGCAGCATGCTCGGCTTCGCGCTGGGCCTGCGCCGGCTCGGCGTACGCCATCTCCAGGCGACCTTCCCCGGCCCGGCCGGCGCACCCGAGCCGTTCCGCTGGCTGCCCGGCGTCGAACTGCTGGTCCCGCAGGACGACGCGTACCCGGCGCCGGACCTGATGATCTGCTTCGACGCGGCGAGCGAGTCCCGGCTGGGTGACCTGGTCGACCGACTGGCCACGGCGGGCACGTCGCTGGTGCTCGACCACCACGCCTCGAACACCGGGTTCGGCGGCGTCAACCTGGTCGACCCGCACGCCGCGGCCACGTCCGTGGTGGCGCTGGGGCTGCTGGACCGGCTCGGGGTGACGCTCGACGCGCCGATGGCGACCGGCCTCTACGTGGCGCTGACCACCGACACCGGCTCGTTCCGCTTCGAGGCGACCACCCCCGCCGTGCACGAGATGGCCGCACGCCTGCTGGCCACCGGCATCCGACCCGGCGACATCTCCCGGCGGGTCTTCGACACCCGCCCGTTCGGCGCCGTCCGGCTCTTCGGCGAGGTGCTCGGCCGGGCCACGCTCGAACCGGAGGCCGCCGCCGGGCACGGCCTGGTCTGGACGTACGCGACCCACGACGACCTGGCCCGTCACGACCAACCGGCGTACGTGCTGGAGGCGCTTATCGACTCCGTCCGCTGCACCGAGGAGGCGGACGTGAGCTGCGTCGTCAAGCAGTCCGGCGAGGCCGAGTGGGCGGTCTCCCTGCGCAGCAAGGGCGCGGTGGACGTGAGCCGGGTGGCGGTGGGGCTCGGCGGTGGCGGGCACCGGTTCGCGGCCGGTTTCACCGGACGTGGCCCGATCGACGAGGTGGTGGCGGACATCCGCACCGCCCTACCCCCCGCCGTCCTACCCCCCACCCCCTGACCCGCCTCCCCGCCCTGCCCTCGCCCTCGCCCCTCCGCCTCGTTGATCTTGCAGTTTCGGCCCCCCGTATGTCGGCTTTGTGCGCCTTTACCCGGGCCGCAACTGCAAGATCAACGTATGTGCACGAGGGGCTCGTGAGGGTCGGAGAGCGCCCCGTTCCCGTGGCGCTCGGGTGGAGTGCTGTGGGTGTCTGCGGGGGCATGAGGCACCCGTGGTGTTCCAGTCCCGCATGTGTGCGCTGGTGGAAGGGGCGCGGTGGGTGTCGGCCCGAGCCTGAGGCACCCATGGCGTTCCGGTGACGCCTCGGTGGGCTGGTCGGTGGAGCACCATGGGTGTCTGCGCGGGTCTGAGACACCCGTGGTGTTCCGGTGACGCTTCGGTGGGTTAGTGGGTGGAACGCGGTGGGTGTCTGGGAGGGCGTGAGAGACCCATGGTGTTCCGGTCGCGCCTCGGTGCGCTGGTGGGTGGAACGTCATGGGTGTCTC
>NZ_JBITEP010000004.1:0-24746 GCF_044455315.1 Micromonospora sp. NPDC051300
ACCCCCCCGCGGGCGCGGCCCCCCCCGCCCCCCCCCCCCCGGGGGGGGCGCCCCCCCCGGGGGGCCCGGCCCCGGGGGGGGGGGGCGGCCCCCCGCCCACCGGTCAGACCGGCGAGAAGGACCAGACCTGCGCCGGGTTGCCGAACCCGGTGCAGTGGTAGATCTGCACGGTCGCGCCGTCGCTCGTCGAGCCGCCGCGCACGTCCATGCACCGGCCGCCGATCTGGGACTTGACCTGGTGCACCCCGCTGAACGAGTTGGGGTTCACCGTCCACTTCATGCTCGTCGTCCCGGTGCAGGCCCACTGCTGCAGCGGCGTGCCGTCGGCGTTGACCCCGTTGCGGACGTCCACGCACATCCCGCTGAACCGGTTGACGAACGTGTAGGGGCTCTGGCCCACCGGCGACCAGTGCTGCACGGCCTGCCCGTCGCAGGTCCGCTGCACGACCAGCCCGCCCAGCGACGAGGGCGCGCCGAACCGGTCCACCTCCAGGCACTTCCCGCTGCCGTAGTTGACGATGCCGTAGTAGCCGCTCGCCGCCTGCGCCGGCGGGGCGAGGACCGCCCCGACTCCGGTGGCCAGCACGCCCGCCGCCAGCACTCCGCCGACCCTGCTTCTGATCATTGCCGTCTCTCCCTTCGGATCGAACCCGCGTCCCTGCGCCGGGACCTGCCGGCCCGGGGGTCGTCGACCGCCCGGCGCCGCTTCCCGGCTGGTGACGACGCTAGGGACGACCGGCGTCGCCCGGATCCGGGAACCTCCTAGTCGACGCCGGGCCGGCGGGTCGCTGTCAGGAACGTGTCGCCACCGTCGGTCCGGAACGGATCAGCGGTTAGCGTGCCGCCATGGGGGGATCGGCGGCTCCGGCCGCCGCCGTCGGCACGGCCACCGACGGCGGCGTGGACGACCTGCTCGGCCGGGCCGACGAGTGTCGCCGCCTGACCGGGGTGCTGGCCGACGCCGTCGACGGGCGCGGCGGCGCCCTGGTGCTGCGCGGCGCGGCGGGCGTGGGCAAGACGGCCCTGCTCGACCACTGTGCCGCACACGCCGGCGGGATGCGGGTGCTGCGCGCGACCGGGGTGCCGTTCGAGGCGGACCTGCCGTTCTCCGCGCTGCACGAGCTGGTGCGGCCGCTGCTGGACCGGCTCGACGAGCTGCCGGCGCGGCAGGCCGACGCGCTGCGTACCGCGCTGGCCGTCGACGGCGGGTCCGGCACCGTCAACCGGCTGGCCGCGTACCTGGCGACGTTGACGCTGCTCACCTCGGCGGCCGAGCGGACGCCGGTGCTGTGCCTGGTGGACGACGCGCACTGGATCGATCCGGCCTCCGCCGAGGCGTTGCTGTTCACCGCGCGGCGCCTGCTGGCCGACCGGGTCGCGATCGTCTTCGCGGCCCGGGACGTGCCCGGGTTCGACGGGCGCGGGGTGCCGGAGCTGCCGGTGGCGGGGTTGGCGCCGGACGCCGCCGTCCGGCTCGCCATGCGCGCCGGGCTGGATCGGCGGGCCGCCGAGGACCTGGCCGCGGCCACCGCCGGCAACCCGCTGGCCCTGATCGAGCTGCCGGCGACGCTCGCGGAGGAGCACCGGGACGGCTGGTTGCCGCTGGAGGAGCCGCTGGTGTTGGCGGACCGCATCCGCACCACCGTCCTGGCGCACGCCCGGGGCCTGCCGGAGGCCACCTGGCGCGCGCTCGTCGTCTGCGCGGTGGCGGGCTCCACCGGTCCGGCGCTGCTTCAGCAGGTGCTCACGGTGCAGGGGTTGCACCTGGACGCGCTCGACCCGGCGGTCGACGCCGGCCTGGTCCGGGTCGGTGGCCGCGAGGTGACGTTCCGCCACCCGCTGACCCGGGCCGCGGTGCACGCCGTCGCCGGCGCCGGGCAACGCCGGTCGGCGCACCTGGCGATCGCCTCGGTGCTGACCGGCGCCGACGCGGCCGACCGCCGGGCATGGCACCTGGCCGCCGCGACGAGTGTCCCCGACGAGCGGGTGGCCGCGCTGCTGGCCGGGTCGGCCGAGCGGGCCCAGCGGCGCGGCGGGGTGGTGGCCGAGGCGCGGGCGTACGAGCGGTCGGCCCGCCTGACGCCGGACCCGGACCTGCGGGCGGAGCGTCTGATCGGCGCCACCCGGGCCTGGGCGAACGCGGGGGCGGGCCGGCACGCGGTGGCGCTGGGGGAGGAGGCGCTGACGCTCACCCGGCGGGTCGACCTGCTCTGCCGGGTGAAGCCGCTGCTCACCCACCTCGCCCTGCAACACGGCGACGCCGCGGTGCGCGACCAGGCGTTCCTGGCCGAGGCGGAGTCCTATGCGGACGTCGACCCGCTCGGCGCGGCCAAGCTGATGAGCGCCGGGGTCAACCAGTTCTGGGCGCGGTTCGACATCGCCGGCATGCTGCCGTTGTGCGCCCGGGTGGTGGCGCTCGCCGGCACGGCCGACGGGCCGCCCTGGCCCAAGGGACTGATCCGGCTGGCCGCCGCGCAGGTGCTGGCCGGGCGGCCCGAGGGCGCCGTGCTGGCCCGGGAGTGCGTCGCGGTCTGCGCCGGGCACGCCGACGGCTCCGCTGCGGAACTCGCCGAGGTGTTCTGCTGGCTCGCCGACCACGACGCCGCGCGGGCGTTGCTGACCCCGGAGATCGACCACGCGCGGGCGACCGACGACGTGTTCCTGCTGGCCTACGCGCTGCCCCGGCTCGCGGAGCTGGAGTGGCGCGCCGGGCGGCTGCACGCCGCCTACCGCGCGGCGACCGAGGCGGTCCGGATCGCCGAGCAGGTGGCGCTGCCGGTGCTGCGGGCGGAGGCGTTGGCCGGGCTCGCCCTGGTGGAGGCGCTGCTCGGGGCGGAGGCGCCGGCCCGGGCCCGGATCGACGACGCCCGCCGGCTGTTACCCGTCGAGTTCGGTGAGGTCGAGGTCCGGCTCCGGTACGCCACCGCCATGACGTCTGTCGTCGGGGCGCGCTGGGACGAGGCGGTGACCGAGCTGGAGTGGATCCGGGCCGCCCAGCGCCGCGGCGGGATGGCGGAGCCGGGCTGGCTGCCGGTGGCCGACGAGCTGGCCGAGGCGTACGCCCGCCTGGGCCGCGCGGACCGGGCGGCGCAGGCGTTGGCGGAGCTGGGCGACGGCCGGGCGGCGGCGGCCCGGGTCCGTGGCCTGCTCGCCCCGGAACGGGACCTGGACGAGGCGTTCACCGCGGCGTTGGCCCGGTGCGGGCCGGCGGCCGGGCCGCTGGAACGGGCCCGCACGTTGCTCGGCTACGGCCAGCGGCTGCGGCGGGCGAAGCGACGCCGGGACGCCCGCGAGCGGTTGTCCGCCGCCCTGCGGCTCTTCGAGTCGGCCGGCGCCCAGGGGTGGGCCCGGCGTTGCCGGGCCGAGATCGACGCGACCGGGCGGCGGGCGCCGGCCCCCGACGACCGGGGCGTCGACCGGTTGACCAGCCAGGAGCGTCAGATCGCCCTGCACGTCGCGGAGGGGCTGACGAACCGGGAGATCGCCACCCGGATCTTCCTGTCGCCCAAGACCGTCGAGTACCACCTGGGCAACGTCTACCGGAAGCTGCGGCTGCGTTCGCGGCCGGAGCTGATCCGCCACCTGTCCCGCCGGTCGGCCTCCGACCCGGACTGACCGCGCCGGCCGGTCGCGGCGACCGCCGCCGACGCGGCGGCCAGGCAGGCCACGGCGGCGACGACGAGCGGTGGTCGGCCACCGGTGTGCACGGCCGCCGAGCCGAGCGGGATGGCCACCGTGATCGGCCCGAACATCGCCGTGTTCGCGGTGCCGGACACCCGTCCGAGCAGTGCCGCGGGCGTGTGCGTCTGCACCGCGGTGACGGCGGCGACGAGCGTCCACGGCAGACCGACGCCGATCACCACCGAGGCGGCCACCGTGGCCGGCCACCAGGGCAGGCAGCGGCCCAGGCAGCCGAGCGCGAACAGCAGCGTGCCGGCGACGCCGACGGCGGACGCTCCCCACCTGACGACGAGCCGGCCGACGGCCAGCCCGGCGGGCACCGAGCCGGCGCCCTGCGCGCAGGCCAGCACGCCGAGGAACGTCGACGGCAGGGCCAACCCCTCGACCACCACGTCGTAGAGCGCCGCGGTGGTGAAACCGGACATCGCGATGGACACCGCCGCGAGCGCCACCGGCACGCGCACCGCGCGCCGGCGCAGGAGCACGGCGAGACCGGCCCGCAGCCCGTGCGGGCGCGACGCCGTCGGGCGCGGGTCGGCCGGCTCGGGGGCGCGCAGCCGCAACGCGGCGTACCCGACGGCCACCAGGACCGGCACGACGGCGCAGAGCACGACCACGGGAGGGCCGCCCCGCCACGCGTAGAGGCCCGCCCCGGCCAGCGGCGCCACCAGTTTCACACCCTCCTGCGCGCTGGAGCGCCAGCCGTTGACGTCGGCGAGCCGTGCCGGGGGCAGCGCCGCGGGCAGCAGCGCCGTCTCGCCGGCGTCGATCAACACGTAGCTGAGGCCGTAGGAGCACGAGACCACGAAGATCAGCCAGGCCCGGTCCGGCCCGCGCACCGCGAGCAGGCTGAGCAGGACGGCGGCCAGCGCGAGGTTGACGCCGACGACGAGCGGTCGGCGGGGTGCCCGGTCCAGCAGCCCGCCGAGCCAGGGGCCGGCCAGCACCGGCGCGTAGACGCAGAGCCCGGCGAGCGCGGCCAGCCCGGCGGACCCGGTGAGGTCGAGCACCCAGATGCCGGCGACCAGGGACATGGCGCTGCCGCCCAGGCCGGACAGCAGCGAGACGGCCACGAACAGCGCGGCGTTGCGGCGCATGAGCCCTCCGAAGGTTGAGCGGGGAAGACTCATCCTCAGTTCTTGAGTGTCAGCGGGGCAAGACCGTCAATGTTTCGTTGACAGGCTCGCCGCGATCCGCCGGGCCGCCTCCCGGGCCGGCGCCGGCAGTCGCGGTCCGACCCCGGCCAGATCGCCGACCAGGTACGCGGCCAGCGCGAACAGCGACCCCGGCGCGGCGTCCCGGGCGGACGCGCAGGTGTGACGCACCAGCGCGGCGCGCCGGAACCGGCCGTCCCAGGCCCGGTCCGCCCCGATCCAGCGGTCCAGGTCGGCGACCGCCGCCCGCAACGCCACCACCTCGGCGGCCCAGGCGAGGTCGAGCTGCCCCAGCCGGCCACGGCGCGCCGCCACCAGGCGTTGCCGACGCTGCTCGGCGGCCTGCCGGCTGCTCAACCCCAGGGCGGCGGCGATCTCCGCCCAGGTGGCGCCGCCGTGCCGGGCCCGGTCGATCAGCTCCAGCTCCCGCTCGTCCAGGCGGGCCCGGGCGGCGCCGATCCCGGCCAGGCCGTCCAGGTCAGGGGTCACCCTGTCAACGCTACATTGACAGGTCAGCGGGGCGGCGCGGTGTACAGGGCGGTCCGGCAGCCGATCTCGCCCGGCTCCAACCACACCCGGTCGTACCCGGGCTCCTCGATCCGCCCGGCCGGCGTGCGCACCAGCAGCAGGCAGTCCCGTTCCGCCGGCACGCCCACGGCGGCCACCAGCGCGCCCTCGTGGGTCACCGTGTCGACGGTGAGCCACTCCTGCGGGAACGCCGCCCGCACCCGGGCCGCCAGCGTCTGCGGGGTGGCCTTGCGCAGCACCGCGGTGAGCCGCACGCGCCCGTCGTCCGGCACCTTCGGCACCGGCGCGGCGCTGGGCGGCGGGGGAGCGGCCCCGGACGGGCAGTCGATCTCCCGGTAGGAGGTGTAGCGGTAGAGCCGCAGCTCGTAGCGGTAGCAGCGGGAGGCCGTCCCGGCGCTGTGACCGGTGTCGCTGATCGCACCCGCCGAGTGTTCCGGCACGGTGACGACGAACCGGACGTCGACGGTGGCGCGCTCGTCGCCGAAGACGCGGCCCGACCAGGCCAGGGCCTCCCGGCGTACGGTCGAGGCGTCCGCGGTCGCCGGCGCCTCGGCCCCGCCCAGGATCTCGGCGGCGGCGATCGACGCGGCGTCCCGTTGCCTGTCGCGGTGCCCGAGAGCGGTGTTGAGGCGCTTCGCCTCGACCTGCGCGGCCTCCGCCGCCAACACGTCGCCGCGATGCTCCCCGCACCCGGTCGACGCCAGCGCGACCGTCACCGCCACGACGCCGACTGCCCACCACCGTCGCAGCTCACCCATCCGCTCCCCGTCCACTCGCGACACCGTACCCGCCTGCCGGCGGGAAGGCGGGGCCCCCGCTTAACGCAGTCGGTAGAGGCGGGGGCCCCGCATCTCGTCGGTGGTGGATTCGCCGGCCCGAGACCGGGTACGTGAGTCAGCTTCGGTGGGTTTCGATGAGCGGAGCCGCCCCGGCGGAAGCGAGGAACCCCATGGGGGACGGGAGCCGGCACGCACGGGGCCGGCCGTCGACGGCGTACGGCGGCGCCGAACTGGACCGCCTGGGCACCGTGCTCGTCGACCTGGCCCGCCGCCTGGAGCGCGAGAAGGACGAGCGAGGCACGCTGGACGCCATCGTGCGGGCCGCCGTCGACACCATCCCCGGCGCCGACCACGCCGCCATCTCCGAGATCAGCAGACGGCGACGGATCTCCACCACCGCCACCACCCACCAGGTGCCGTGCGACGTCGACCAGGTGCAGTACGACACCGACCAGGGGCCCTGCCTGTCGTCGCTCTACGAGGAGACGACCGTGCGGGTGTCGGACGTCCGCGCCGACCCGCGTTGGCCGGCGTTCGGCAAGGGCGTCACCGACTTGGGGATCGGCAGCATGTTGTCGTTCCAGCTCTACGTCTCCGACGACAATCTCGGCGCGCTCGACCTCTACGCCGAGCGGGTCGACGCATTCACCGACGAGTCGGAGCAGGTGGGCCTGCTGTTCGCCGCGCACGCCGCGATCGCCATGTCCGACGCCCGGCAGATCACCCAGCTCACCCAGGCCCTCGGCACACGGGACATGATCGGTCAGGCCAAGGGCATCCTGATGGAGCGGTACCGGGTCACCGGCGAACAGGCGTTCGGACTGCTCGTCCTGAGCAGTCAGCACACCAACACCAAGCTGCTCGACGTGGCGCGTCACCTGGTCGAGTCGGGGGAACTCACCGTCCCCCGGTGATCGTCGCCGGCGGACGGCCCGAGGCCGAGCAGTGAGGCCACGCCGGTGATCTCCAGCACCCGGCGTACCGGCTTCGGAACGTTGACCAGCGCCAGGTCACAGCCGTGGTGGCAGGCGCGTTGCGCGCCCACCACCAGGGCCTGGATACCGGACGAGTCCAGGAACCGCACCCCGGCCAGGTCGACCAGGAGCCGGCGCGGGGATCGCTGCCGCAGCAGGTCGGTCAGCGCGCGCGCGAGGTCGTCGGAGGTGGCCATGTCCACCTCGCCGCTCACCATGAGGACGACGTGGCCCTCACCGGCGTCGGCCGGCACGAGCGTCAGCGCGGCGGCGGAGGGACGGACACCGAAGGACCCCGGAGATGTCACCAGGAAGCTCCCGTGGGAACGCCGGCGGGTGCGCTCGTATCAGAACGGTCCGCCGGGCCCGTCCAGGATAACCGGTGCCCGGGCAGGTGGGTCAGCCGCTGCGAACCGTGGTGAGGTCGGCCAGCCCGGAGATGGTGAGCAGCGGCTCCAACAGCGGGCCGGCGACCAGCGCGACACGTTCGGCGTGCGGGAACAGCACCGCCAGACCGGCACTGTCCAGGTATTCCACCTTGGTCAGGTCCACCACCAGCGGGTCGCCGTCGGGGCGTACCGCGTCGGCCAGCGCGGCGCCGAAGTCGGCGGCGTTGCTCATGTCGATCTCACCGACCGCGGTCAGCACACGCGTGCCGTCGGGGTCGTCGCTGGTGGTGAGCGTCAGGGCCGTGCTCATCGGATGATCCTTGCCTGCATGTCGACGGTGGTGCCGGTGGCGCCCGGTGTCACGGTGATGCTGTCCATGAGAGCACGCATCAGCACCAGACCACGACCCCGGCTCGGGTCGGCCGGGCGGTTCTGGTCCCGCCAGCGCCCGCTGTCGGTGACGCTCACCCGCAACGCGTCGGCGGTCGCCGCGGCCCGCAGCCGGATCCGGCCTCCGGGGCGGTTCCGGTGGCCGTGCTCGATGGCGTTGGCGCACGCCTCACCGGCGGCCACCAGGACGTTGTAGGAGTGCGCCGGGGCCAGGCCGCACCGGTCCAGCCAGCCACGCAGCGCGGTGCGGACCTCGGCCAGGCGCGACGACTCGGCGGGGAAGTCCAGCTCCAGCGGCCCCGGGTGACGGTAGATGAGCAGGGCGACGTCGTCGGCGTACCCGCCGTCCGGGGTGAGCTGGGCCATCACCTCGCTGGCCAACTCGTCGACCGGGGCGGACCGGCCCTCCTGGAGCGTGGCGGTCACCCGGTCGATGCCGGAGGTCAGCGGTTGGCGACGGCGCTCGACCAGGCCGTCGGTGTAGAGCATCAGCGTGGCTCGGGCCGGCACGGTGGTCTCGGCCTCCGGGCGGTCCCGGCCGGCGCGGACCGCGAGTGGGCGGGACCGCCCCTGGTCGAGCAGCGCGGACGTGCCGTCGGGATGGACCACGACGGCCGGCGGGTGCCCGGCGCTGGAATAGCGCAGCCGGCCGGTAGCCGGGTCGAGCACGCCGCAGAAGACGGTGGCGCACTGCGCGCCCGGGAGCAGGGCGGCGAACCGGTCCAGCGCCATCAGCGTCTGGGCCGGGCTGGCGTCCTGGAGCAGCAGCGCCCGGCAGGCGCTGCGCAGTTGCCCCATCACGGTGGCGGCGTGCAGGCCGTGTCCCACGCAGTCGCCGACCACGATCCCGATCCGTCCGTCGGGCAGCTCGACCGTGTCGTACCAGTCGCCGCCGACCTTGAGCGGGCGTGTGGCCGGGGCGTAGCGCACGGCGAAGCCGGCCGGCAGTTGGGCCGGGCCGAGGATGGCCCGTTGCAGGGCCAGCGCGGTCTCCCGCTGCTGGTCGATCTGGTGCACCCGGTGCAGTCCCTGGGCGACGTGGCCAGCGAGCAGCGCCAGCAGGGTCTGGTCCTGCTCGGTGAAGGGCCGCTTCTCGCCCAGGTCGATCCAGAGCGCCATGGTGCCGTGCGGGTGCTCCACCGCGATGCCGGCGCCGTGCGCCCGGGTCGCCACCGGCGTCAGCAGCGGTGTGTCCCGCAGACCCACGAGCGCCTGGCGGCGCGCGTCGGGCAACGAGTCCCAGCGCAGCAGGGGGTCGGTCGCGGTGACGTCGGGGACCGGGGAGTCGCCGAAGACGGCGGTGAGGACGCCGGTGGCGCGCCACAGCTTGCGCATCTCGTCCAGCACCCCGCCCAGGGCGTCGGTGAGGTCGTCCGCCTGGGACAGGCGCATGCCGAGCCCGGCCAGCGCGGTCTCGCGCTGCACCGCGTAGTGCTCGGCGGTGACGTCGCGGAACGTCCCGACGATCACCCGCCGGCCGGTGTCCGGGTCGTCGACCTGGTTGAACGCGGCCGCGATCCAGAGCCGGTGGCCGTTGCGGTGGGTCACCGGCACGGTGAAGGTGCCCTGGGTCTGCCCGAGGAGCACGGAGAACGCCGCGGACACCTGTCGGTGCGCCTCGGGCTCGGTCTCCGGATCCGGCCACCACGGCTGCTGCGCGGACCGGTAGGGAAGGCCCTCCGGGCCGTAGCCGAGGATGTCGGTGAACGCCGCATTGATCTCGACCACCGAGCCGTCGGAGTCGCAGACGAAGAACGCCTCCTGCAACGAGTCGATCAACGCGGTGCGCCAGCGGGCGTGGTGGTTGCGCAGCCGGGCCAGCTCCACGTTGGCGCGGACCCGGGCCAACAGCTCGGCCGCCGGGAACGGCTTGACCAGGTAGTCGTCCGCGCCGGCCTCCAGTCCCTCGATCGAGGCGTCCTGGCCGGCGCGGGCGGACAGCAGCAGCACCGGTGTGCCGGCCGTGCGCGGGTCGGCGCGCAGCGCGGCGACCAGTTGAAGGCCGTCGAGCCGGGGCATCATCACGTCGCTGACCACCAGGTCGGGCGGGAGCGCGCGGGCCGCATCCAGCGCCTCCTGCCCGTCGGCCACCGCCTGCACCCGGTGCCCGGCCGAGCGCAGCAGGCGGGTGAGGTACTCGCGCATGTCGGCGTTGTCGTCGGCGACCAGCACCCGGGCCGCGACCTGCCCCGGCAGGGCCGGCGGCGGTCCGTCGCCCGGCGCCGGGTCGTCCGGGACCACCTCGGTGCCCGGCTCGGTCGGCAGCCAACGCAGCGCCTCCTGCACGAACGGCTCGGCGGAGACCGGGGCCCGGCCCGCGCCGGCCGGGGCGAGGGCGTCCGCGGGCAGGTGGGCGGCGCCGAACGGCAGCCGGACGGTGAACTCGGTGCCCCGGTCCGGCGCGCTGCTGGCGGTGATGGTGCCGCCGTGCAGCGTGATCAGCTCCTTGACCAGCGCCAGACCGATACCGCTGCCCTCGTCGGAGCGGGAGCGGGCGTTCTCGATCCGGTGGAACCGCTCGAACAGCCGGGACATCTCGTCCTCGGCGACACCGATGCCGGTGTCGGCGACCCGCAGCACGGCCTGTCCGTCCTCGGCGCGCAGGGTCACCCGGACGGCGCCGTCGAAGGTGAACTTCAACGCGTTGCTGAGCAGGTTGAGCACCACCTTCTCCCACATGTCCGGGTCGATGTGCACCGGCTCGGGCAGCGGCCGGCAGTCGACCTCGAACGCCAGGCCGGCGCGTTCGATCGCGGAGCGGAAGACGCTGGCCAGGTCGGCGGTGACGGCGGCCAGGTCCACCGGCTGGTAGCGGGCCTGCATCCGGCCGGCCTCGATGCGGGAGAAGTCGAGCAGGCTGTTGACCAGCTTGCCCAGGCGCAGCCCGTTGCGGCGGACGACCTCCAGCTCCGCGCGGACCTGCTCGTCGGCGTCGCGCAGCCGGGCGCGCAGCTCGTCCACCGGACCCATGATCAGCGTCAGCGGGGTGCGGAACTCGTGGCTGATGTTGGAGAAGAACGCGGTCTTGGCCCGGTCCAGCTCGGCCAGCTCCTCGGCGCGCCGCTGCTGGGCCTGGTAGCTGCGGGCGCTGGCGATCCCGGTCGCCACGTGCCCCGCGGTCAGCTCCACGAACCCCCGGTAGCCGTCGTCGAGCGCGCGGTAGCGGTTCAGCCCGGCCACCAGGAAGCCGTACGGCGTGCCGCCCTGTTGGCGCAGCGGCACCAGCATCGCCTCGGTCGGCGGGTCCGGCCAGCCGCCGGTCGGCAGGTCGGCGAACCCGTCGCCGTCCAGCGGCACCAGGACCGACTCGCCCTCGGTCGGCCCGCTCGTCGGCCAGGGCGCGGTGGGGTCGTCGGCCGACAGCGTCGCCGGAGCCGCCGGGTGACCGGCGGTGACGCCCGTCGCCTCCGCCAGCCGCGCGTCACCGTCGTCGCCGAACAGGTACGTCAACGTGAACGGCAGGTCCCACGGGTTGCGTCCGAGCTGCCGGGCGGCGAAGGCGAGCGTCTCCTGCTCGGTGCGGATGACGCTCGGGTCGGAGCCGAGGTCCCGCAGTGTGGCCATCCGCCGCTCGCCGATGACCCGCTCGGTCTCCTCGCTGACCACGCAGAGCATCCCGACCAGCGTGCCGTCGTCGTCGCGCAGCGGGCTGTAGGAGAACGTGTGGTAGGTCTCCTCCCGGTAGTCGGAGCGTTCCAGGAACAGCAGCAGCCCCTCGTCCCAGGTGGCGTCACCGGTGCGCAGCACGGTGTCGATGCGCGGGCCGATGTCGTCCCAGATCTCCGCCCACACCTCGTTCGCCGGCCGCCCCAGCGCCCACGGGTACTTGCGGCCGAGCGTGTCTCGCCGGTAGGCGGCGTTGCAGAAGAAGGTCAGCTCGGGTCCCCAGGCCATCCACATCGGGAACCGGGAGGACAGCAGGATGCGGACCGCGGTGCGCAGGCTCTGTGGCCAGCCGTCGGGCACGCCGAGCGGGTGGGTCGACCAGTCGACCCGGGCCAGGTCCGGGCCGATCTCACCGTCGACGGCGAACACGTCGGCACGTGCTCGCGGGTCGGTGCCAGCGCCGGTCATCGCCCGAGTCTCCCTCACCGCGTCGGTTCCTGCCCGTCCAGGTGGCGCAGCCAAGGGGGGCGCATGCGGGCACAGGGGGCGTACTGCCCGCCCGATCGGCCTCCCGGCGTCGCTCTCCGCAGTGGTCTTGCCCCCGAGACGGCCCCGCCATGCCACCGGGTGAGGTCGGGAGCGCCACAGTTCCAGCCGGGCGGCGCGGACGTGACGGTGGCGGCCGAGAAACCGCGGCGGCCGAGAGGCGACAGCGGCCCGTGAAACAGCAAAGGCAGGGAGATCGCTCCCTGCCACTTCTAACGTATACCGCACCCGGGGGCTTGTGGCAAGACCCGGGTGGTGCCGCAGAATCGTCGGCCGGACGCGGTTCGAGCAGGGAAAACGGGGGCACCAATGGCCGGACGGTACGTGGTGGGGTTCGACGAGGTCGACGAGACGCAGGGTGCGGTCGTCGGTGGCAAGGGCGCCCACCTGGGGGCGCTGTCGCGGACCGAGGGGGTACGCGTGCCGCCGGGCCTCTGCGTGACCACCGACGCGTACCGCCGGGCCGTCGCCGGCGTGCCCGGGTTGGACGAGCGGCTCGACCGGCTCGCCCGGCTGGGGCCGGACGACCGGGAGGCGATCCGGACGGTCAGCGCGGAGATCCGTGACGCCGTCGAGGGGGCGGTGGTGCCGGACGACGTCGCGATCGCGATCACCGGAGCGCTGGCCGGCCTCGGCGGCGACGACGTCGCCTGGGCCGTCCGGTCCAGCGCCACCGCGGAGGACCTGCCGACCGCCTCGTTCGCCGGCCAGCAGGACAGCTACCTGAACGTGGTCGGTCCGGCCGCGGTGCTCGCCCACGTCCGCCGGTGCTGGGCGTCGCTGTTCACCGAGCGGGCGGTCGGCTACCGGGTCCGCAACGACGTCGACCACCGCGCCGTCCGGATGGCGGTGGTCGTGCAGCTGATGGTCCTCCCGGACGCGGCAGGCGTCCTGTTCACCGCCGACCCGGTCACCGGCGACCGGAGGGCCGCCTCGGTGGACGCCGGCTTCGGGCTGGGCGAGGCGATGGTGGCCGGCCTGGTGACCCCGGACGTGTTCACGGTGCGCGACGGCGCGGTCGTCACCCGGACGATCGCGGCCAAGCCGGTGGCGGTGCGCGCCGTGCCGGGTGGCGGGACCCGGGTGGAGGACGTGGACCCGGCCCGCCGCGAGCAGCCGGCGCTGACCGACGCGCAGGTCCTGGCACTTGTCGACCTCGGCCGGCGGATCGAGGCCCGGTTCGGCCGCCCCCAGGACGTCGAGTGGGCCCTTGTCGACGGCGAGTTCGAGATCCTGCAGAGCCGGCCGATCACCACGCTGTTCCCGGTCCCGGTGGCCGCCGACGACGAGAAGCACGTCTACCTCTCCGTCGGCCACCAGCAGATGATGACCGACGCGATGAAGCCGCTGGGGCTGTCGATGTGGCGGCTGACCGCCATGGCGCCCATGCATCCCGCCGGCGGCCGGCTCTTCGTCGACGCCACCCCGCGCCTGGTCGACCCGGCCGGGCGGGCCGCCTTCCTGGACCTGATGAGGCGCTCCGACCCGCTGACCCTGGACGCGCTGACCACCGTTCTGGACCGCGGCGACGTCGTGCCCACGCCGCCGGACGGCGTCCCCGCCGGCCCGCCGGCCGGCCGGCCGCCGGCGACGACGATCGAGACGGACCCGGCCATCGTCACGGCGCTGATCGACGGCAGCCGGGACAGCGTCGCCGCGCTGCGGCGCGACATCCGCACCAGGTCCGGTCCGGCGCTGTTCGACTTCCTGGCCGAGGCGTTCGAGGAGCACAAGCGGGTCCTCGTCGACCCGGTCAGCATCCAGGCGATCATGGCCGGGATGGAGGCCACCTGGTGGCTCAACGACAAGCTCGGCGAGTGGCTGGGCGAGCCGAACGCCGCCGACACGCTCACCCTCTCCGCCCCCGGCAACGTCACCTCGGAGATGGGGCTGGCGCTGCTCGACGTCGCCGACGTGATCCGCCCACACCCCGAGGTGGTGGCGTTCCTGCACGACGTCGTGGACGGTGACTTCCTCGACGAGTTGCCGAAGCTGCCCGGCGGGAGCGAGGCGCGCGCCGCGATCGAGGACTACCTCGACCGGTACGGCATGCGGTGCGTCGGCGAGATCGACATCACCCGGCCCCGGTGGGCCGAGCAGCCGGCCACTCTCGTACCGCTGATCCTGGACCACGTCCGCACCTTCGCCCCCGGCGAGGCCCGGCGGCGCTTCGCGCAGGGGCGGCGGGCGGCGGAGCGCAAGGCGCAGGAGGTGCTGGCCCGGCTGCGGGCGCTGCCGGACGGCGACCGGCGGGCCGACGAGACCCGCCGCATGATCGACCGGGTCCGCACCTTCATCGGCTACCGGGAATACCCCAAGTACGTCATCGTCAGCCGCTACCTCGCCTACAAGCAGGCGTTGACCGCGGAGGCCGACCGGCTGGTCGACGACGGCGTGCTCACCGACCGGGAGGACGTCTTCTTCCTGACGTTCGACGAGTTCCGCGACGCGGTGCGCACGCGCCGGGTGGACGCGCGGCTCGTCCGGGAACGCCGGGACGCGTACCGGTGGCACCGGACGCTCACGCCGCCGCGCGTGCTCACCTCCGACGGCGAGGCCCTCGCCGGGGCGTACCGGCGCGACGACGTACCGACAGGCGCGCTGGTCGGGCTGCCGGTGTCCAACGGCACGGTCGAGGGGCGGGCCCGGGTCGTCCTGGACCTGGCCCGCGCCGACCTGGGACCGGGCGACATCCTGGTCACCGTCCACACCGACCCCAGTTGGACCCCCGTGTTCGTGGCCGCCGCCGCCCTGGTGACCGAGGTGGGCGGCCAGATGACCCACGGTGCGGTGATCGCCCGGGAGTACGGCCTGCCGGCGGTGGTGAACGTGCCCGACGCCACCCGGCTGATCCGCGACGGGCAGCGGATCCGGGTGCACGGCTCCGCCGGCTATGTGGAGGTGCTGGCCTGACGCCGGTCAGGCGTCGCCCCGGTCGACCAGGCTGAACGTGGTGTCGATCGGGGCGTCGCCGAGTTCCTGGACGTAGATCTTCTTCTGGCTCTCGTCCCGGACCGGGAGCGGCGGTCGGATCGGCTCAGCGGTATCCGGCGGCCACCACGTTGGCCTGCACGGCGTTCTCGGTGGCGTCCGAGGGATAGCCGGCCACCATGGCCCCCTCGTAGAACGTGCCGACGCTCTGGTTCCGGTTGTCGATGCAGCAGTCGCCGCCGCTGCCCAGGATGATCGCGCCCTGCTTCCGCATCGGGCTGTAGCCGCGGGGCAGTGACCCGTCATAGAGGGTGTAGAGGGCGCCGGACTGCGCGTTGCTGCCCTTGATGGCGAAGCGTGAGGTGCCGTTGTTCTTCAGCGTGGCGGTGACGAACTTGCTGGTGAAGGCCCGCTGGTTCGGGTTCCACGACGAGCTGCCGCCGGGGTAGAGACCGTATTCGAGGTCGGCCTGCACCCAGGGCCCGCTGCCGGAGCAGCCGCCGAACCAGCAACTGGTGCTGAAGTTGATCGCGTCCATCGCGCCGGCCCCGTCGGCCCGGCGGGTGGTCTCGCTGTTGCCGTAGTCGAAGCAGCAACCGCTGTTGACGTGCGTGCCGCTGGTCACCATGTACATGCCCTCCGGCGCGCTGCCGGTCGGCACGCCGGTCAGGTGACCGTCCCGCCAGTAGCTGCTGTTGCCGGGAATGAACAGCGAGTACGCCTTCGCGCTGCCGACCGTGACCGACTCCCGGTTGGCGACGGCCGGCTGCACCGCGCCCCCGATGCCGCCGGACCCCTGGTAGCCCAGGTTGTTGCCCCGGGTCGTCTGGTCGTAGATCCAGGTGATGACGCATGTGGTGTTGGCGCAGAAGGAGTCCTGCGCGGCGGCGTTCGCGGGCCCGCCCGCGCCGACCGTGGAGATGTCACGGGTGGCGTTGTCGGAGGAGCGGCGGACCTGGTAGAGCCGGCCGCCGTAGTCGCGGAACAACGCCCGGGTGGTGCTGTGCGCGGCCACGCAGGGGGTGCCGCCGGCGGCGTAGATGTCGCACGGTCCGGTCGTGGCCGGTGGCGGGGTGGTCGGCGGCGGCGTGGTGGGTGGGGTGCTGGTCGGCGGCGCGGTGGTGGGTCCGGTGGTGACGCCGCCGGTGCAGGTGGTGCCGTTGAGGGCGAAGCTGGTGGGGACGGGGTTGCCGCCGGTCCAGGCGCCGTTGAAGCCGAAGCTGGTGGAGCCGCCGGTGCCGATGGCGCCGTTGTAGGAGACGTTGGCGGCGGTGACGGCCGCGCCGGTCTGGGTCAGGGCGGTGTTCCAGAATTGGGTGACGGTCTGGCCGGCGGCGAAGCTCCAGGTCAGCCGCCAGGAGCTGACCGGGTCGCCGAGGTTGGTGACGGTGACGTCGGCGCCGAACCCACCGGACCAGGACGAGGTCACGGTGTAGGTGACGGCGCAGCCGGCGGCGGCCGTGGCGGGGAGCTGGGTGGCGGCGAGGCCGGCGGTGGTGAGGGCGGCCGCGGTGGTGGCGGCGAGCAACGCCGTCCGGTGGCGGGAATGGCTGACGAGTCGCACGGGATCTCCCGGTCCGTGAGTGGGGGTGGCGACGCCCGGCCGGGCGGCGGGTCCTCGACCCCTGCCGACCGTCGGTGGCGTCCCTGCCGAGCAGCACCGGTCTGCCCTGGACCGGCGGCGGTGCGAGGTGACAGCTCCCATGCCCCCGCCTCAATGTTTGCGTTAACATCGAGTCGCTGTCAATGGCGGGCCGACCGGTCAGCGCGCCGCCGGGGCCGGCGGCGGCCAGGCGGCCGGAATGCGCTCCAGCACCCCACCGGCGAACACGTCCCGCAGGCCGAGCGGCTTGAGGTGGACGTACCCGATGTGGCAGTCGCAGACCGTGTTGTCGCACGTCCGGGGCCGCAGGGCGGCCCGCCACGACCCGTCGTAGAGGTTGCCGATCGGGGTGGGCACGAAGTGGCACCGGCGGACCGTGCCGTCACCGAGCACGGAGATCGCGGTCTCACCGGCGTGGCAGGGCCGGTCGAGCGACAGGTGCGGCCGGACGCTGTAGCCGAAGTGCGGGTCCAGCGCGGTCCAGGTCGCCTCCTCCTCGGCGTCGTAGCGGCGGCCCTCGGCCGCGTTGACCCACAGGTAGACGCCGGCCGGCAACGCCGCGCGCAGCGCTCGTGCCTCGGCCAGGTGCTCGGGCAGGCCGACCACCCCGACCGAGTAACGCACGCCCAGCTCGGACAGGCGCGCGCAGCGGCGCAGGAAGCGCGCCCGCTCGACCTGCCCCGGGTGGTAGGTCGTCCAGAGCGCGGCCGAGCCGGCGTCGGCGTCGGCCAGCCAGTCGACGCGGGCGGCGAGATTGGTCTGGATGACCACCCGGTCCACGTGCGGCAGGTGGGACAGCGACACCATCGCGTCCCGGTACCAGCTCCGGGTCAGCCCCTCGCCCCACGGCGTGAACAGCACCGACAGTCGCACGTCGGTGGTCGCGGCCACCCATCCCGTGAACCGGGCCAGCGCGGCCCGGTCGGCGCGCAACAGCTCCGGCGGGTCGCGCCGCTTGGCGAACGGACAGTAGGGACAGTCGTAGTTGCAGCTCGCCAGCGGCCCCCGGTAGAGGACGGACAGGTTCATCGCAGCGCGTACCCGGTCATCGCGTGCCGCACCTCGGCGGAGGTGAGCCACGGGCCGACGGCGTCGGAGCGGGCCAGCCCGGCGGCGGTGAGCCGCAGCCCGCCGTCGGTGGCCCAACCCCGCTCGACCAGGCGGCCGAGCTGCGGGAAGTCCTCGCCCGGCGGACGCCCGAAGCGGGACCGGTAGGCACCGGCGTCGACACCGCCGGCGCGCAGCAGCGACGACAGCAGCCAGCGGCGGCGCTGTTCCGCGCCGTCGAGGTGGAAGCCGAACTCGGCGTACCGGAAGTCGTCGGCGGGGCGGGCGAGGTAGTCGTCGAGCACCGCCCGCACCTCGGTGACGCTCACCGCGTAGTCGAACGAGTAGTGCAACGCGGTCGTGTAGGAGCGGGCGCCGCAGCCGAGACCGACCATGCCGTCGTCCTGGCAGCAGTAGTCCGGGCCGTCCGGCGCCGGCACGTCGGCGCGGCGGAACTGGCGCATCGACTCCTGCCGGTAGCCGGCCGCGCCGAGCGTCTCCACCGCCTGCCGGTAGAGCGCGAGCCGCTGGGCGTCCCAGTCGGCGCGGGCGTGCGCGCGCCGGCCCAGGCCGGTCAGCGGGCGGACGTAGAGCGGATAGAGGAACAGCTCCTCCGGTCGCCAGGCCAGTGCCGCGTCCAGGCTCTGCCGCCAGGTGTCGGCGGTCTGCCCGTCGATGCCGTAGATCAGGTCGAGGTTGAGCACCGGGATCCGGGCGTCCCGGATCGCGGCCAACGCGGCCTCCACCTCGGCGCGGCGCTGCGGCCGGCCGGCGGCGCGGGCTTCGGCGTCGAGGAAGCTCTGCACCCCGATGCTCACCCGGGTGGCGCCGTGCGCGGCGAGCACCGCCAGCCGGTCCGGCGTCGCGGTGGCCGGCGAGGTCTCCACCGACAGCGGTACGCCCGGCAGCCGGGCGCCGATCGTGTCGGTGGCGATCGCGAACAGCTCGGTCAGCTCGTCGGCGGTGAGGTAGGTGGGGGTGCCGCCGCCGAACGCCGCCCGGGCGTACCCGGCGTCGCCGCCGAGCGCCTCGGCGACCCGCTCGGCCTGGCGACGCACCTGCCGCAGGTATGCCGTCACCTGCTCCGCCGGCGCGTTGGCGCGGGTGAACAGGTTGCAGAAGCCGCACCGCATCTCACAGAACGGCACGTGCAGGTAGAGGAAGAGCGCGTCGCGTGCCTCGTCCCGCCACACGTCGGCCAGCCGGGGCCGGGGAAGCAGCGGCCGGTAGGAGGTCTTGTGCGGGTAGGCGTAGAGGTACTGCTGGTAGGTGGAGCCGTCGAGGCTCGGATCGGTGCTGGTCACCATTCTCCCGGGTGCAGGGTGAAGTCGGCGTAGGGGACGGTCCACACCACGTCGTGGCCGATCCGGTGGCCGGTGTGGCCGTCCTCCCCGTAGGCCGTGCCGTGGTCGGAGCAGACGATCGTGAACACCGGCCGGCCCCGGCCGGTGACCAGGCCGAACAGCCTGTCGACGCGGCCGTCGACGTATTCCAGCGCGGCGGCGTGACTGGCCCGGCTGTCGGTCTCGGCGCCCGGCAGGTGGTGCCGGTTGGGCTGGTGCAGCGCGGCCACGTTGAGGAAGGTGAACAGCGGTCGGCGCGCCGGCACCCGGGCCAGCACCTCGGCCAACCGGTCGAGCTGGGCGTCCAGGCAGGTCGGGGACGTGACCCCGAACTCCGGCTCCCAGTGCGCCTCGGTGAACAGGCCGGGCAGCACCGACCCCAGTGGACTGCGCCTGTTGAAGAAGCCCACCCCGCCCAGGCACAGCGTGTGGTAGCCGGCTCCGGCCAGCGCGGTCGGCAGGTCCGGGGCGTCGAACACCCAGGTGTCGGCGCCGGCCGTCTCGCTGCCGGGGAAGGCCGCCGCGTAGCGCCGCTCGTGCCGGCCCGGCCCGGTCGGGGTGGGCAGGAAGCCGGCGAAGAACGCGTGGTGCGCGGCGTAGGTGAAGCTGGCCGGGGAGTGCCGGCGTTCCCACCGGCCACCCGGCAGCGCCCGGGCGAGGCGCGGCGTCCGCCCCGCCGCGGCCAGCTCGGCCGCCACGTCGTAGCGCAGCGTGTCCAGCGTGACCAGGAGCAGGTCGTGGTCGCCGATCAGGTCACGCACGCGGTCACCTCCGACCGCCGGCGCCGCCACCGGCCGGTGGTCAGCGCGTGCACCTGCTCGGCGTAGGCGTCCCGGCCGTCGACCAGCACGCCGGGCAGCAGGTCGCCGAACGCGTTCACCTCGGCGACCGCGTGCCGGCGCCACCCGGCCAGGATCATCAGGTCGACGCCGACGTGCAGCGAGCCGGGGAAGCACGCGGCGACCCGCTCGCAGGTCTCCATCGCCGCCGCCCAGGTCGACGCGCCGGCCGCGGCGCGCAGCGCCTTCAGGTCGCCCCGGGCGTTGCCGAGGTGCAGGTTGGTCAGCGGGCCCCGGGCGGCCCGGACCACCGCGTGCGTGGGACGGCCGGCGACCACCAGCACCCGCACGTCGACGACCCGGTCGCCGAGGCCGGCCTTGGGCAGCCACCGCTCGACGTGCAGCCCGTCCGGGGCCAGCCGGTCGACGATCGCGGCGACGGCCGCCTCGTCGGTGAGCCGGCGCACCCGCAGCGAGTTGAACAGCCCGTCCGGGGTGGCCTCGACCGTGGTGTCGGCCTGCACGCCGCGCGGACCCACCGCGAGCGCGAGCACCCCGGCGGCGGACGAGCCGTGCGCCGGCTTGACGAACACCCGGTGCCAGCCGGCCCCGGCCATCGCCTCGCGCAGCGCGGCGTAGCCGCCGACCGGCGGCAGCGCGGCCGGCACCGGCACGCCGGCCGCCGACAGCAGGGCGTGACAGCGCCGCTTGTCGCACAGCACGGCCACGTCGTCCGGGTGGTTGAGCAGCTCGGCGCCCCCGGCGGCGACCCGGGCGAGGCCGGCGACCAGACCGGCGTACGCGTCGGCGAGGCCGACCAGCTCACCGTGCCGGGCGACGGTGGGCGCGCCGCGCAGCAGCCGGTCGACGAGCGGGTCCTCACCCGGGGAGTCCACCCGCACCAGCGCGCCGGCCGGCGGCGGCGCGGCCCCGGTCAGCACGTCGACCCAGGGCAGCACGTCGGGCGCCGGCAGGCCGGCGTCGCGCACCGCGCGGTCGAACAGCGCCACCCGGCGGTTGGCCGGGTTGCCCACCACGGTCAGTCGCATGTCACCTGCCGCTCACTCCCCGACGGCGGTGAAGAAGTATTTCCGGCCGTCGTACACCTCGGCGCTCTGGGCGTCGGAGACGTCCACCTCGACCTCGGGCAGCGCGGCGACCACCGAAGCGGCCGCCTCGTCGGAGAGGAAGTGGTGGTGCAGGTCGAGCCGGCGCAGGTGGGTGAGCGGCTGGCCGGCCAGCAGCGTCGCCGCGCCGGCGTCGGTGAGCACGCCCATGGACAGGTCGAGCACCTCCAGGCGGGGCACGACCGCCGCGTCCGCGACCGCCGCGGCGACCGCGTCGGCGTTCTCCGCGTTGCAGACCGCCAGGTGTCGCAGCGCCGGCAGGCGGTCGCCGGCCAGCACACCCGCCAGGTCGTCCGGCGTGGTGTCGCGGCCGTAGTCGGCCCGGCCGAGCCACAGGTCGAGCCGGCGCAGCGCCGGCAGGTCGGCGGCGCCGACGCCGCGCGTCACCTCGGCCGGCAGACCACCGGACTCGATCCGCAGCTCGCGCAGCCCGGCGTGCCGGTCCGGCGCCAGCCGCAGGCCCTGGGCGCCGCGGATCCGCAGCACCTCCAGCCCCGGGTACGCCGCCAGCAGCGGCGTGACGTCGCCGTGGTTCAGCCAGGAGATCTCGCACTGCTCGGCGACCAGGTCGGCGAGGAACATCGCGCGCAGCCCGGTCCAGCTCGCCGCGGCCTCGACCAGCAGGTCCACCGGCAGCGCACGCTCGTACGCCTCACCCCACTCGCCCACCACGACGGCCCGGACCGTCTCGGCGGGGACCTCGTCGCGCATGGCGCGGACCAGGGCGGCGAACTCCTCCGGGTCCGCGTCGAACTCCTCGACCTCGAGGCGCCACGCCACCGCGGACGGATCGTCCGGCAGGGCCATGCCCGGTGTGAACGGCAGCACCGGCAATCCGGCGAACGACGACACGTGCGAGTTGATCACACCGACCTCCGGCGGGGCTGTGGCAAGGGCGGCGGAACCGTAACAGGCCCTCCCGACACGATGATCGGCAGCGGCGGCCCGCCGCCGGCTGGCATGCTCGGTCCGGTAGGCCGGAGCGGAGCGGGGAGGCGCGATGCGGATCGGTGAACTGTCGGCGCGGACCGGGGTCAGTGCCCGGTCGATCCGCTACTACGAGCAGCAGGGCCTGCTCGCCGCCGTGCGCACCGCCAGCGGGCAGCGGGTGTTCGGGGAGTCGGCGGTCGAGCGGGTACGCCTCATCCAGCGGCTCTTCGACGCCGGGTTGAGCAGCCGGCGGATGTCCGAGCTGCTGCCCTGCGTGACCAACCCCGACATCCGCACCCGCTGGCTGACCGACCGGCTGCGCGAGGAGCGGACCCGGATGGAGGCCGAGATGGCGCGGCTCGCGCACGCCGTCGCGGTGCTCGACGAGGTCGTCACCGACATGACCGTCGCGGACGACCCGGTGCCGGAGAGGGCTTGCCCCTGACACCGGTGTCAACTCCTACCGTCGGGGCATGACCACCACGCTGGCCGCCGGATCGCCGGTGGCGCCGCTGATCGAACCCGTCACCGTCGCCGGGATGCCGATGCGCACCCGGTTCGTCATGGCGCCGATGACCCGCAACCGCGCGCCCGGCGGGGTGCCGACGCCGCAGGTCGCCGACTACTACCGGCGACGCGCGGAGCAGGGCGTCGGGCTGATCGTCACCGAGGGCGTCCTGGTGGACCATCCGACCGCCGGCCACGAGGACACCGTGCCCCGGATGACGCCCGGGCCGGCCGAGGCGGGCTGGCGGCGGGTGGTCGAGGCGGTGCACGGCGCGGGTGGTCGGATCGCCGCGCAACTGTGGCACCTGGGCAGCCTGCGCGAGCCGGTCGACGGCCGTCCGGCGTGGACGCCCTCCGGGGTGGCGGAACCGGGGCGCCCGGCCGGGCACGCCATGACCCTCGACGACGCCGACGAGCTGCTGACGTCGTACGCGGCGGCGGCGCGGGTCGCCGCCCGCGTCGGGTTCGACGCGGTGGAGGTCCACGCCGCGCACGGCTACCTGCTGGACGAGTTCCTGTGGCCGGACACGAACCGGCGGACCGACGCGTTCGGTGGCTCACCGGCGCGGCGGGCCGGGTTCCCGGCCGCGGTGGTGCGGGCGGTCCGCGAGCAGTTCCCGGCGGACCGGCCGGTGGTCGTGCGGTTCTCGCAGTTCAAGGAGCGCGCGTTCGACGCCCGGATCGCGGAGACGCCGGCCGAGCTGGCGGAGATCCTCGGCGCGTTCGCCGAGGCCGGCGCGGACGTGCTGCACGCGTCGCAGCGCCGGTTCTGGCAGCCCGCGTTCGCCGGCTCGCCGTGGAACCTGGCGGGCTGGGCGAAGCACCTCACCGGCCTGCCGTCGATCACCGTCGGCTCGGTCGGCCTGACCCGCGACTTCCTGCGTCCGGGTGGCCCGGAGTCGGTGTCCGGGCTGACCCGCCGGCTGGCCGAGGGCGAGTTCGATCTGGTCGCGTTGGGGCGGGCCCTGCTCGGCAATCCGGCCTGGGTGACGCACGCGGCGACCGGCCGGGCGGCGGAGATCGTCGACTACCGCAAGGCGCACGAGGAGGTGTACCCCTGACCTGAGCCGGACTTGACGCGCGGGCATGTTATCGCTCACAGTCGATGGCAGGGCATCCGCAGCACTGGCTCTCCGGGCGAGCCGCGCTGGTCGCATCACCACCGTGCAACCCGGAAGAGGAAACCTGCATGAGACCCACCAGAGCCTTGCTGTCCACCGGCCTGCTGGCCGGCGCGCTCGCCGCCGGCATGGCGGTGGCGCTGGCGCCCACCGCCAGCGCCGGCACCACCCTGCGCGCGTCGGCGGCGGAGAAGGGCCGCTACTTCGGCGCGGCGGTCGCCACCAACAAGCTGTCCGACAACACGTACGTCACGGTGCTCAACCGCGAGTTCAACTCGGTGGTGCCCGAGAACGAGATGAAGTGGGACGCCACCGAGCCCCAGCAGGGGCGGTTCTCCTACACCGGCGGTGACCGGCTGGTCAGCCACGCCCGGGCCAACGGGATGAGCGTGCGCGGTCACACCCTGCTCTGGCACGCCCAGCAGCCGAGTTGGGCGCAGGGCCTGTCCGGCACCGCGCTGCGCAACGCGGCGATCAACCACGTCACCCAGGTGGCGACCCACTTCCGCGGCCAGATCTACGCCTGGGACGTGGTGAACGAGGCGTTCGCCGACGGGGGCAGCGGCGGGCGCCGCGACTCGAACCTCCAGCGCACCGGCAACGACTGGATCGAGGCGGCCTTCCGGGCCGCGCGGGCCGCCGACCCGGGCGCGAAGCTCTGCTACAACGACTACAACACCGACGGGGTCAACGCGAAGTCGACGGGCGTCTACAACATGGTGCGGGACTTCAAGTCCCGTGGCGTGCCGATCGACTGCGTCGGCTTCCAGTCGCACCTGGGCACCACGATCCCGGGCGACTACCAGGCCAACCTCCAGCGCTTCGCCGACCTCGGCGTGGACGTGCAGATCACCGAGCTGGACGTGATGACCGGCGGCAACCAGGCGAACATCTTCGGCACGGTCACCCGCTCGTGCATGGCGGTGTCGCGCTGCACCGGCATCACCGTGTGGGGCGTGCGTGACTGCGACTCGTGGCGCGGCTCGGACAACGCGCTGCTCTTCGACTGCTCCGGCAACAAGAAGGCCGCGTACACCTCGGTGCTGAACGCGCTCAACGCCGGCGGGACCAGCACGCCGCCGCCGACGACGCCGGGCAACCCGACCACCCCGCCGCCGAACCCGACCACGCCGCCGCCGGGTACGGGTGGCTGTTCGGCGACGGTGTCGCTGAACTCGTGGACCGGTGGTTTCGTGGCGACGGTGAAGGTGACGGCCGGTTCCGGTGGCACCCGGGGTTGGACTGTCGCGTTGACGTTGCCGGGTGGGGCGAGCGTGACCAACACGTGGAGCGCGACGGCCAGCGGCAGCT
>NZ_JBITEP010000004.1:24846-45199 GCF_044455315.1 Micromonospora sp. NPDC051300
CCGGCGCGGTGCGGTTCACGAACGTGGACTACAACGGCCAGCTCGCCGCCGGGCAGAGCACCGAGTTCGGGTTCCAGGGCAACGGCAGCGCGTCGGGCCTCACGCCCACCTGCTCCGCCAGCTGATCCGCCCGCCGGCCCGGCCCGCGTCACCGTGGGCCGGGCCGGCGGCCCCGTACCCCACCGTGGAGGAACCGTCGATGAGAGCGAAGATCGCGCTGCTCGCGGCCGTGCTGGCGACGGCCCTGACGACGGCGGTCGCCGTCGTCACCGCCGCCGGCCCGGCGTCCGCCGCCGCGCTCACCCAGGTGACCAACTTCGGGACCAACCCGACAAACCTGCAGATGCACCTGTACGTGCCGGACCGGCTCCCGTCCCGGCCGGCCCTGCTGCTGGTCCTGCACTACTGCACCGGCAGCGGTCCGGCGATGCACACCGGTTCCGGCTACAGCCCGCTGGCCGACCGCTACGGGTTCATCGTGATCTACCCGTCGGTGACCCGCAGCAGCAAGTGCTGGGACGTGTCGTCGCCGCAGGCGCTGCGGCGTGGTGGCGGTAGCGACCCGGTCGGTCTCAAGTCGATGGTAGACTATGTGAAGGGCCGCTATCCGGTGGACCCGGACCGCGTCGGCGTCGCCGGCGCGTCGTCCGGCGCGATGATGACCAACGTGATGGCCGGCGTCTACCCGGACGTGTTCCACGCCGGGGTCAGCTCGTCCGGCGTGCCGTTCGGCTGCTTCGCCACCACCAACGGTTCGGAGTGGAACAGCGAGTGCTCCGGCGGGCGGATCACCAAAACCCCGCAGCAGTGGGGGGATCTGGTCCGCAACGCGTATCCGGGCTACACCGGCCGGCGACCCCGGATGCAGATCTGGCACGGCACCACCGACACCACGCTGAGCTATGTCAACTTCGGCGAGCAGATCAAGCAGTGGACCAACGTGCTGGGTGTCTCGCAGACGCCGAGCCTGACGGACTATCCGCAGGCCAGCGCCACCCGGACCCGCTACGGCGGCACCGGTGGCACGCCGCCGGTGGAGGCGATCAGCTTCCAGGGCTACGGTCACTCGATCCCGTTCGACGCCGCCCAGGCGGTGCGGTTCCTCGGCTTCGACGGCACCGGCGCGACCACGCCGCCGCCGAGCCCGACCACCCCGCCGCCGAGCCCGACGACGCCCCCGCCGACGCCCACCACCCCGCCGCCCAGCCCGACGACGCCGCCGCCGGGTACGGGTGGGTGTTCGGCGACGGTGTCGCTGAACTCGTGGACCGGCGGCTTCGTCGCCACGATCAAGGTGACGGCCGGCTCCGGCGGCACCCGGGGTTGGACTGTCGCGCTGACGTTGCCCGGGGGAGCGAGCGTGACGAACACCTGGAGCGCGACCGCCAGCGGCAGCTCCGGCGCGGTGCGGTTCACGAACGTGGACTACAACGGCCAGCTCGCCGCCGGGCAGAGCACCGAGTTCGGGTTCCAGGGCAACGGCAGCGCGTCGAACCTCGTCCCGACCTGCACGGCCTCCTGATCCCGTCCGTCACCGGGGCGGCGCGTCGATCCGTCGATGCGCCGCCCCGCGTGCCGTCGACGGCGGTTCTGTTACGAGACCGAGACATGCGCGTTTCGCCCGATCGGTTGACGATGCAACTTGTGAGCGTTAACACTCCCGAGAGGATTCCGGTGCGGTTCGTGGAGTACGTAGGGGAGAGGAAAGCTCGTGCGCAGACGATTTCTGGCCGCGCTCGGCGGCGTCGCGATCGCCGTCAGCCTGGCCGCGTGCAGCGGTGAGGGCGCGGGCGGCGGCGGGGACACCAGCACCGCCAAGCCCGGCGACCTGACCATCGGCGTCTCGATGCCGACCCAGACCTCGGAGCGGTGGATCGCCGACGGCAACTCGGTCAAGGAGAAGCTGCAGGCCAAGGGCTACAAGGTCGACCTGCAGTACGCCGGGGACGAGATCCCCACCCAGTCCCAGCAGATCGACCAGATGATCACCCAGGGCGCGGACGTGCTGGTCATCGCCCCGATCGACGGCACCGCGCTCAGCGGCCAGCTCCAGGCCGCCGCGGCGGCGAAGATCCCGGTCATCTCCTACGACCGGCTCATCCGCAACAGCCCCAACGTCGACTTCTACGTCAGCTTCGACAACTACAAGGTCGGCGTGGCGCAGGCCAACGCGCTGCTGGTCGGCCTCGGCCTGCAGAACAAGGACGGCTCGAAGGGCAGCGCCACCGGCCCGTTCAACGTGGAGCTGTTCGCCGGCTCGCTCGACGACAACAACGCGCACTTCTTCTTCAACGGCGCGATGGACACGCTCAAGCCGTACTTCGACGCCGGCACGCTGAAGGTGAAGTCGGGCCAGACGAAGATCGAGCAGGTGGCCATCCTGCGCTGGCAGCAGGAGACCGCGCAGAAGCGGATGGAGGACCTGCTCACCTCCAGCTACAACGACGGCGGCAAGGTCGACGGCGTGCTGTCGCCGTTCGACGGCCTGTCCCGGGGCATCATCACCGCCCTGCAGAACGCCGGCTACCGCGGCGGGGCCAAGAAGATGCCGGTGATCACCGGCCAGGACGCCGAGGTCGCCTCGGTCAAGCTGATCAACGACGGCATCCAGAGCTCGACCGTCTTCAAGGACACCCGCCTGCTGGCCGACCAGGCCGTGGTCGCCGCCGAGGCGTTCCTGAAGAAGGAGCAGCCCAAGGCGAACGACACCAAGGCGTACGACAACGGCAACAAGGTCGTGCCCGCGTTCCTGCTGCCGGTGCAGACCGTCTACAAGGACGACATCAAGTCCGCGCTCATCGACTCCGGCTACCTGACCGCCCAGGAGGTCGCCGCCGGCCGGGCCGGCTGACCCGCGCGGCGGACCCGGTGGCGCGCGTCGCCACCGGGTCCGCCCTCGACCCGACGCGACGGTCACGAGCAGGACGGTTGGCATGAGCGATCACATCCTCGAAATGCGCGACATCACCAAGACCTTTCCCGGAGTGGCCGCGCTCCAGGACGTCTCGCTCGCCGTTCGGCGCGGCGAGATCCACGCGATCTGCGGCGAGAACGGCGCCGGCAAGTCCACCCTGATGAAGGTGCTCTCCGGGGTCTACCCGACGGGCAGCTACGACGGGCAGATCGTCCTCGACGGCGAGCCGGTCGAGTTCCGGGGCATCCGGGACAGCGAGTCGCACGGCATCGTCATCATCCACCAGGAGCTGGCGCTGGTGCCGTACCTGTCGATCGCGGAGAACATCTTCCTCGGCAACGAGCGGCGCGGCCGCGGCGGCCTGATCGACTGGCACCGGACCAACGCGGAGGCCGCCGCGCTGCTGCGCTCGGTCGGCCTGGACGAGAACCCGGTGACCCCGGTCATCCAGCTCGGGGTGGGCAAGCAGCAGTTGGTGGAGATCGCCAAGGCGCTGTCCAAGAAGGTGCGGCTGCTCATCCTGGACGAGCCGACCGCCGCGCTCAACGACGTCGACTCGGCGCACCTGCTGAACCTGCTGCGCCGCCTGCGCGACCAGGGCATCACCTGCATCATGATCTCCCACAAGCTCGGCGAGATCACCGCCGTCGCGGACTCGACCACGGTGATCCGCGACGGCCGGACGGTCGAGACGCTCGACATGGGCGACGAGGCGGCGACCCAGGAGCGGATCATCCGGGGCATGGTCGGCCGCGATCTCGCCGCGTTCTACCCGACCCGGACGTCGACGCCCGGCGCGGAGGCGCTGCGGATCGAGGACTGGACGGTGCGCCACCCGACCCAGGACCGGCTGGTGGTCGACCGGGCCTCGCTGACCGTCCGCGCCGGCGAGGTCGTCGGCATCGCCGGGCTGATGGGCGCCGGCCGCACCGAGCTGGCGATGAGCGTGTTCGGCCGGGCGTACGGGCGCGACGTCTCCGGGCGGGTCTTCGTCAACGGCCGCCAGGTGCGGACCCGCACCGTGGCCGAGGCGATCGCCAACGGCATCGCTTACGCGACCGAGGACCGCAAGCACTACGGCCTCAACCTGATCGACGACGTGCGCGGCAACATCTCGGCCGCCGCGCTGGGCAAGCTCGCGCGCCACGGCTGGATCGACGGCAACGAGGAGATCACGGTCGCCGAGCGGGGCCGGCGCGACATGAACATCAAGGCGCCCACGGTCATGTCGGTGGTGGGCAAGCTCTCCGGCGGCAACCAGCAGAAGGTCGTGCTGGCCAAGTGGCTGTTCACCGACCCGGACGTGCTGATCCTCGACGAACCGACCCGGGGCATCGACGTCGGCGCGAAGTTCGAGATCTACACGATCGTCAACCGCCTGGTGGCCGACGGCAAGGCCGTCGTCATCATCTCCTCCGAGCTGCCCGAGCTGCTCGGCATGTGCGACCGCATCTACACCCTGGCCGCCGGCCGGATCACCGGCGAACTGCCGGTGGGCGAGGCGACCCAGGAGAACCTGATGGAACTCATGACCAAGGACCGGGATCTCGTCCGATGACCAGCACGAAGCCCTCCATCTCGCCGAAGGTCGACGCGCCCGACTCCGGCGCGTCCGCCACCCTGCACACCGGCACCAGCGACCCGCGCGCGCTGATCCTCGGCAACCTGCGCCAGAGCGGCATCTACATCGCCCTGGTGGTGATCGTCGCGTTGTTCGCGGTCCTCACCGACGGCGTCTCGCTCAGCCCCGGCAACCTCACCAACATCGTCCTGCAGTACTCGTACATCCTGGTGCTCGCGATCGGCATGGTCATCGTGATCATCGGCGGGCACATCGATCTGTCCGTCGGGTCGGTGGTGGCGTTGACCGGCGCGGTCTCCGCCGTGCTCGTCATCCGCGAGGGCATGCCGTGGTGGGTCGGCATCCTCGCCGCGCTCGTCGTGGGCGTCGCGGTGGGCGCCTGGCACGGCTTCTGGGTCGCCTACGCCGGGATCCCGGCGTTCATCGTCACGCTGGCCGGCATGCTGCTGTTCCGGGGCCTGACGCTGCGGGTGCTGGACAACATCTCGTTGTCGCCGTTCCCGGCGGAATACCAGCGGGTCGCCGCCGGCTTCCTCAACGGCCTGCTCGGTGGGCAGGGCTTCGACGCCTTCACGCTGTTCATCGGCGTGTTCGCGGTCCTCGGCTACGCGGCGAGCGTGTTCCGGACCCGGCTGGCCCGGGTCCGCCACGAGCAGCCGGTGGAGTCGTTCCCGCTGTTCGTCCTGCGGGTGGTGGTGGTCGGCGCCGTGGTCATGTGGTTCGCCTGGCAGCTCGCCCACGCGCGGGGCCTGCCGATCGTGCTGATCGTGCTGGCCGTGCTGGTGCTCGTCTACGGCCTGCTCACCCGCCGTACCGTCTTCGGCCGCCAGGTCTACGCGATCGGCGGCAACCTGCCGGCGGCGACGCTGTCCGGGGTCCGGGTGAGGACCGTCAACTTCTGGGTCTTCGTCAACATGGGCTTCCTCTCCGCGGTGGCCGGGGTGATCTACTCCTCCCGGTCCAACGGGGCCCAGCCGGCGGCCGGCAACATGTTCGAGCTGGACGCGATCGCGGCGGCCTTCATCGGCGGCGCGGCGGTCACCGGCGGGGTCGGTACCGTCGTCGGCGCGATGGTCGGCGGCCTGATCATGGCGGTGATGAGCAACGGCATGCAGCTCATGGGCGTCGACCAGTCGATCCAGTCGGTGGTTAAGGGGCTGGTGCTGCTCGCCGCCGTGGCGTTCGACATCTGGAACAAGCGCCGCGCCGCGGGCAGCCGGTGAGGCCGGCCGGCCGGACGGCGGGGGAGCCGTCCGGCCGGCCGCACGGTCACGCCCGGCTCCACCGCTGGTTGGTGTTGCCGTGGCAGGTCCAGAGGACCACCCGGGTGCCGTTGGCGGTGGCGGCGCCCTCGACGTCCAGGCACAGGGTCGGGAAACGCCCGTTGCTCACCGTGCCGTTGCCGTTGAACGTCCACTGCTGGTTGGTGCCGCCGTTGCAGTCCCAGATCTGCACCCGGGCGCCGGCGGTCGCGCCGGTCGGCACGTCCAGGCACTTGCCGAGCACCTGAAGCGTCTGGCCGCTGGCGGTGAACTGCTGGTTGGCGTTGTTGTGACAGTCCCAGACCAGCGTGCCGGTGCCGTTGGCCGTGCCGGCGTTGTCGACGTCGAGGCAGCGCCCGGACGACTCGCTGCGCAGCCGGAACGTGGTCGGGGTGGGCGGCGGGGTGGTGGTGCCGCCCCCGCTGACCCGGTAGACGACGGTGCCGTGCGCGGGCACGCTTGCCGAGATGGCGCCGGTGCTGGTGGAGGTGGCGTCGGTCCACGCGTCGCGCAGCGTGAACGAGCTGCCGCTCTTGCCCACCGCCGCGGCCGTGGTGGAGACCGTGGTGGTGGCGCTGCCCTGGTTGAACAGGACGACCGCCACGTCGCCGTTGGCCAGCGGTTTGGCCAGCACCCGCCGGGTGCCGTCGAAGGAGACCTGACTCGCCTGCCGGGCGAGCGGGTCCTGGCTGATGCCGATCAGGATGGCGTTCTTCAGGATCGTCTGCGTGGCCGCGTTCATGGAGCGCAGGTCGTTGCCGGCGATCAGCGGGGAGGCCAGCACCGCCCAGAGCGCGAAGTGGCTGCGCATCTCGGTGTCGGTCATCCCACCGCGACCGACCTCCAGCATGTCCATGTCGTTGAACGCCCCGGGCTTGGCCCGTCCGGCCAGCGGCACGGTGACGTCGACGATGTTCTGCACGCCCATCGGGTAGCCGTTGGTCTGGCCGCTGTTCCAGGTGTTGGTGATGTCCTCGGTGGTGCGCCACATGTTCGCCACGTCGCCCCAGTCACGCTGCGGGCCGGTCTTGGAGTGGACGCTGTTGGAGTTGATGCTGTAGACGATGGGCCGACCGGTGGCGGCGAGCGCGTCGCGCATGATGGTGAAGACGCGTACCTGGTCGTCGATGGTGCCGCTGGGCGAGCACCAGTCGTACTTGAGGTAGTCCACCCCCCAGGCGGCGAACTGCCGGGCGTCCTGCGCCTCGTGCCCCTGGGCCCCGGTGGCGCCGGGATAGCTGTTGAAGTACTGCGCGCACGTCTTGTCCAGCGGGCCCTGGTAGATGCCGAACTTCAGCCCCCGCGAGTGGATGTAGTCGCCGAGCGCCTTCATGCCGGACGGGAAGCGGCTCGGGTCGCCCTGCAGGTTCCCCGCCGAGTCCCGGTTCGGGTTCATCCAGCAGTCGTCGACGACGACGTACTGGTAGCCGGCGTCGCGCATGCCGGAGCTGACCATCGCGTCGGCCATCTGCCGGATGAGCGTCTCGTTGATGTTGCAGCCGAAGGTGTTCCAGCTGTTCCAGCCCATCGGTGGGGTGCGGGCGACGCCGTTGTCGAGCGCCCGCGCCGGCTGGGGGACGGTGGCCCCGCCGACGACGGTGGCGGCGAGCGCGACCGCCGCGCCGCCCAGGGCGGCCAGCAGCCGTCGTGTTCTTCTTCGCACAGGTCCTCCTCGGTCGAGGGCGCCGACGGTGCCGGCGTCCGGCGGGAGCGGCCGCGCGCGGCGGCCCATGGCACGGGCCGGTGGTCGCCGGGGGCCGTGGTGTCGGGGGACCGGTGGGCCGCCGGCGGTCGCTCTCGGGTGGTGGTCGGCGATGGCCGGGGACGCCGCCGGCCGCCGCCTCGCCGCGGTGCCGGTGGCGTCCGCCCGGGGACGACTCGTCGGCACTGCGATGTCGCGGATGTTATCGCTGACATCAAAAGCTGTAAATAGCTTCGCCTGTCGTCCGGCCACCGGTGACGGGGCTGAGCGGCGGGTGGCAGGCGGGAGAAAGGCCCGATGAGAGCCGTTCTCGCGGCCTCGGGGGCGCGCCTCCTGCCCTCTGGGTGGTCGGGCGCGACGTGCGCGCGTCGTGATCTCCGGAGGGCATTGATTGTTGTCGTTAACACATACGCGTTCCGGTTCTTCACCGCAGGCGACTGTCGAGTCCGGACGATCTCCGGCGAGGCGCGGCCGGGCCGGTCCCGGCGCGGGCGTCGGCGGTGCCCGCGTCGGGTCAGCCCTCGTTACGCAGCCGTTGCGCGCAGGTGTCTTGACGGATGTATATGTGAGCGCTAACACTAACTCCGTGACACGGGAGAGGTGCAGATGAGCGAGGTGGGCGGGCCCGACCGCTACGTGGTCGGGGTCGATTTCGGCACGTTGTCCGGGCGGGCGCTCGTGGTGCGGGTCCGCGACGGTGCCGAGGTCGGCACGGCGGTGCACGAGTACCGGCACGGGGTGATCGAGGAGGCCCTGCCCGACGGAGGCCCGGCGCTGCCCCCGGACTGGGCGTTGCAGGACCCCGACGACTACCGCGACGTGCTGCGCGAGGCGGTGCCCGCCGCGCTGGCCGCGGCCGGGGTGGACCCGGCCACGGTGATCGGGATCGGCACCGACTTCACCGCCTGCACCGTGCTGCCCACGCTCACCGACGGCACCCCGCTGTGCGAGCTGCCCGAGCTGCGTCACCGGCCGCACGCCTGGGTCAAGCTGTGGAAGCACCACGCCGCGCAGCCGCAGGCCGACCGGATCAACGCGCTCGCGCACGAGCGCGGCGAGCCCTGGATCGGCCGCTACGGCGGCAAGATCTCCGCCGAGTGGCAGTTCGCCAAGGGGCTGCAGATCCTCGACGAGGACCCGGAGGTCTACCGGCGGGCCGAGCGCTTCGTCGAGGCCGCCGACTGGATCGTCCGGGAGCTGTGCGGGGCCGAGACGCGCAACGCCTGCACCGCCGGCTACAAGGGCATCTACCAGGACGGCAGCTATCCGTCGGCCGACTACCTGGCCGCGCTCGACGGCGGCTTCACCGACTTCGTCGCCAAACTGGACGGCCCGCTGCTGCCGTTGGGCGACCGGGCCGGCACGCTCGGCGCCCGCGCCGCGGCGTGGACCGGGCTGCCCGAGGGCATCGCGGTCGCGGTCGGCAACGTCGACGCGCACGTCACGGCGGCCGCCGCCCAGGCGCTGCGCCCGGGCCGGCTGGTCGCCATCATGGGCACCTCCACCTGCCACGTGCTCAACGGCGACCACCCCGCCGAGGTGCCCGGCATGTGCGGTGTGGTCGACGGCGGCATCAGCCCCGGCGCCTGGGGCTACGAGGCCGGGCAGAGCGGCGTGGGCGACATCTTCGGTTGGTTCGTGCGGCACGCCGCGCCGGCCGGCCTCGACTCGCACGAGCGGCTTACCGAGCTGGCCGCCGCCCAGCCGGTCGGCGCGCACGGGCTGGTGGCGCTCGACTGGTGGAACGGCAACCGGTCGCTGCTGGTCAACCACGACCTCAGCGGGCTGGTCGTCGGGATGACGCTGGCCACCCGGCCGCCGGACGTCTACCGCGCGCTGCTGGAGGCGACCGCGTACGGCACCCGGATGATCGTCGAGGCGTTCGCCGAGGCGGGCGTGCCCGTCGACGACCTGGTGGTGGCCGGCGGGCTCACCTCGAACAAGCTGCTGATGCAGATCTACGCCGACGTCACCGACCGGCCGCTGGGGATCATCGGCTCGGCGCAGGGCCCGGCGCTCGGCTCCGCCATCCATGCGGCGGTCGCCGCCGGCGCCTACCCGACGGTGCACGAGGCGTCCGCGGCCATGGGGCGGGTCGACGAGGGCGTCTACCGGCCGATCCCGGCGAACGTGCGGGCGTACGACGCGCTCTACGCCGAGTACCGGGCGCTGCACGACCACTTCGGTCGCGGCGCGAACGACGTCATGCTGCGCCTGCGGGCGATCCGCAACGCGGCGGTCGACGCCGCCGCCGCGCCGGCCGCCTCGACCCTGGAGGTGGTCGGATGAAGACCGGGATCGACGCGCTGCGCGAGACCGTCGCCCGCCTGCACGGCGAGCTGACCCGCAACAACCTGGTGGCCTGGACCGCCGGCAACGTCTCGGCGCGGGTGCCGGGCCGGGACCTCCTGGTCATCAAGCCGAGCGGGGTGGACTACGACGACCTGACCGCCGACGCCATGGTGGTCTGCGACCTCGACGGCGTGGTGGTCGACGGCGGCGGCGCCCCGTCCAGCGACACCGCCGCGCACGCCTACGTCTACCGCGCGATGCCCGAGGTCGGCGGCGTCGTGCACACGCACAGCGGCTACGCCACCGCCTGGGCGGCCCGGGGCGAGGCGATCCCGTGCTGGCTGACCGCCCAGGCCGACGAGTTCGGCGGCGAGATCCCGGTCGGACCGTTCGCCCTGATCGGTGGCGACGACATCGGCAAGGGCATCGTCGCCACGCTGTCCGGGCACCGCTCGCCCGCGGTGCTCATGCGCAACCACGGCGTGTTCACCATCGGCCGGGACGCCCGCGCGGCGGTCAAGGCCGCGGTGATGTGCGAGGACGTCGCGCGCACCGCGCACCTGGCCCGCGCGCTCGGGCAGCCGCTGCCGATCGCGCCCGCCGACGTCGACGCGCTGCACGACCGCTACCAGAACGTGTACGGCCAGCGCCCGCCGAGCGGCTGACACCGACCGGCACCACCTCATCCCACCACCACAACCGGTCGCCCCGGCCCCGCCGGTCGCGCGCCCGGATCACCCCACCCCGAGGAGATTCGATGAGAACCAGGAGCACGGCACGTACGGTCATCGCGGCCCTGGCCGGCGTGCTGCTCGCCGGCAGCATGGCCGCCTGCGGCAACAGCGACACCGGCGGCGATTCCGGCGGCGGCGGCAGCGACAAGCTGGTGCTGGGCTTCTCCCAGGTCGGCGCGGAGAGCGGCTGGCGGACCGCCAACACCACCTCGATCAAGGAGGCGGCGGGCGAGGCCGGCGTCGAGCTGAAGTTCGACGACGCGCAGCAGAAGCAGGAGAACCAGATCAAGGCGATCCGGAACTTCATCCAGCAGAAGGTGGACGTGATCGCCTTCTCGCCTGTGGTGGAGTCCGGCTGGGACACCGTGCTCAAGGAGGCCAAGGACGCCAAGATCCCGGTGATCCTGACCGACCGCGCGGTCGACTCGGCCGACAAGTCGCTCTACAAGACGTTCCTCGGCTCGGACTTCAAGAAGGAGGGCCGGCTCGCCGGCGAGTGGCTGGTGGAGCAGAAGAAGGCGGCCACCGGCCCGGTCAACATCGTCGAGCTGCAGGGCACGACCGGTTCGGCGCCGGCCAACGACCGCAAGGCGGGCTTCGGCGAGGCGATCGCGGCCAACCCCAACCTGAAGATCATCGCGTCGCAGTCCGGCGACTTCACCCGCGCCGGCGGCAAGCAGGTGATGGAGCAGTTCCTCAAGGCCAACCCGAAGATCGACGTGCTCTTCGCGCACAACGACGACATGGGCCTGGGCGCGCTGGAGGCGATCACCGCGGCCGGCAAGGTGCCGGGCAAGGACATCAGCATCATCACCGTCGACGCGGTGAAGGACGGCATGCAGGCCCTCGCGGACGGCAAGTTCAACTTCATCGCGGAGTGCAGCCCGCTGCTCGGCGCGCAGCTGATGGACCTCGCGAAGAAGGTCAAGGCCGGCGAGGAGGTGCCGGCCCGGATCGAGACCGAGGAGACCACCTTCACGCAGGAGACGGCCAAGGAGGCCCTGCCCAACCGCAAGTACTGACCCACACCGGGGGTCGCCGTCGCGCCGACGGCGGCCCCCGCGCCACCACCGTCGAAGAAGAGGTCCGATGGGTACGGGTGACCGTCCGGTCCTGACCATGACCGGCATCAGCAAGACCTTCCCCGGGGTCCGGGCGCTGCACGACGTCGACTTCCGGCTGTTCCCGGGCGAGGTCCACGCCCTCATGGGCGAGAACGGCGCCGGCAAGTCCACCCTGATCAAGGTGCTGACCGGTGTCTACGGCACCGACGCCGGCGCCGTCACGCTCGACGGCGAGCGGGTGTCGTTCACCGGGCCGATGCAGGCCGCCGCGGCCGGCGTGAGCACCGTCTACCAGGAGGTCAACCTCTGCACCAACCTGTCGGTGGCGGAGAACATCTTCATCGGCCGGGAACCGCGTCGACTGGGCGCGGTGCGCTGGGGCGAGATGCGGCGGCGGGCGCGCGAGCTGCTGGCCCGGCTCGACCTCGACCTGGACGTGGGCGCGCCGCTCGGCACCTACTCCCTGGCCGTGCAGCAGATGGTCGCCATCGCCCGGGCCATCGACGTGCGGGCCCGGGTGCTCATCCTGGACGAGCCCACCTCCAGCCTGGACGCCGGCGAGGTGGCCCAACTGTTCCGGATCATGCGGCAGTTGCGCGACGAGGGAATCGCGATCCTGTTCGTCACGCACTTCCTCGACCAGGTCTACGGCATCGCCGACCGGATCACGGTGCTGCGCAACGGCGCGCTGGTGGGGGAGTGGCGGACCGCGGAGCTTCCGCAGTTCAGCCTGGTCGAGAAGATGATCGGTCAGGAACTGGACGTCCTGGAGCGGCTGGACGAGCAGCAGAAGCGGGCCGGCGTCGCACCGGACGGGCGGCCCCCGCTGGTGGCCGCCGACGAGCTGGGCCGGCGCGGCGCGGTCGCCCCGTTCAGCCTGCGCATCCACGCCGGCGAGGTGGTCGGCCTGGCCGGCCTGCTCGGCTCCGGCCGCACCGAGGTGGCCCGGCTGATCTTCGGCGCCGACCGCGCCGACCACGGCGAGGTCCGCACCGACGGCGCGCGCTCGCCGCTGCGTACCCCGATCCAGGCCATCGACCAGGGCATCGGCTTCTGCTCGGAGAACCGCCGCGCGGAGGGCATCGTCGGCGAGCTGTCGGTCCGGGAGAACATGATCCTGGCGATGCAGGCCGCGCGGGGCTGGCTGCGCCCGATCCCGCGCCGCCGGCAGGACGAGCTGGTGCGCCGGTACGTCGAGGCGCTGAGCATCCGGCCGGCGAACCCGGAGCTGCCGGTGCGCAACCTCTCCGGCGGCAACCAGCAGAAGGTGCTGCTGGCGCGCTGGCTCATCACCGAGCCGCGCCTGCTCATCCTCGACGAGCCGACCCGCGGCATCGACGTCGGTGCCAAGGCCGAGATCCAGAAGCTGGTGGTGCAGCTCTCCGACGGCGGCATGGCGGTGCTGTTCATCTCCGCCGAGCTGGAGGAGGTGCTGCGCCTGAGCCACCGGGTCGCGGTCATGCGCGACCGCGAGATGGTCGCCCAGCTCGACAACGACGACACGCTCGACGCCGACCGCGTCATGCGCACCATCGCCAGCGGAACCCCCCGGGAGGAGGTGAACCGATGAACACCGTCGCCGACCGCCTCCGCCCGCTGACCGGGCACCGGCTGTTCTGGCCGGCCGTGGTGCTCGTGGTGATGATCGCCGCGAACACCGTCTACCGGCCCGGCTTCCTCGCCGTCGAGGTCAAGAACGGCCACCTGTACGGCACGCCCGTCGACATCCTCCGGCTCAGCGCGCCGCTGATCCTGGTCGCCCTCGGCATGACCCTGGTCATCGCCACCGGCGGCATCGACCTGTCCGTCGGCTCGCTCTGCGCCATCAGCGGCGCGATCGCCTGCCTGCACATCAGCGGCGCGGCCGACCAGAACAGCCCGGCCACGGTGGCCACCGCGCTGGCGCTGGCGTTCGGGGCCGCGCTCGTGCTCGGCGCCTGGAACGGGGTGCTGGTCTCCGTGATCGGCATCCAGCCGATCATCGCCACGCTGATCCTCATGGTGGCCGGCCGGGGGATCGCCCAGCTCGTCACCGAGGGGCAGATCATCACGATCAACTCCGGGCCGTACCGGGCGATCGGGCTGGGAAGCTTCCTGACCCTGCCGCTGGCCATCCTCATCGCCCTGGCCGCGGCGCTGCTGGTGGCCGCGTTCACCCGGCGCACCGCGCTCGGGTTGATCGTCGAGTCGGTCGGCGGCAACGCCGAGGCCAGCCGGCTGGCCGGCATCCGGTCGCGCCGCGTGGTCTTCCTGGTCTACGTGGTCAGCGCCGCCTGCGCCGCGGTGGCCGGCTTCATGGTCACCGCGAACGTGTCCAGCGCGGACGGCAACGCCGCCGGGCTGTGGATCGAACTCGACGCGATCCTCGCCGTGGTGATCGGCGGCACCTCGCTGGCCGGCGGCCGGTTCTCGCTCAGCGGCACGGTCCTCGGCGCGCTGATCATCCAGACCCTGACCACCACCGTGTACGCCATGAACATCTCGCCGCAGACGTCGCTGCTGTTCAAGGCCGTCGTCGTGATCGCCGTCTGCCTGGTGCAGGCCCCGGCGTTCCGGGCCCGGTTCCGTCGCCGCCGGCGTGGTGGGGTCGAGCCCGGTCCGACGGCGCCGCAGCGGGAGAAGGAGCAGGTGCCGGCATGAGCAGCACCACGTTGTCCGCCGTCCGGTCCTGGCGGCCCAGCCTGCCCCGGCGGCACGTCCCGGTGCTGGCCACGCTCGCGCTGCTGCTGGTGATGTACGGCATCGGCGTCTCGCAGTACCGCGCGTTCTCCAACGTCCAGGTGGTCTTCAACGTCTTCATCGACAACGGCTTCATGCTGGTGGTCGCGGTCGGCATGACGTTCGTGATCCTCACCGGCGGCATCGACCTGTCCGTCGGCTCGGTGGTCGCGATGACCGCGATGGTGTCGGCCGCGCTGCTGCGCGACGGCCTGCCGGCCGGCCTGGTGCTCGTCGTCGCGCTGCTCATCGGCCCGGCGCTCGGGTTCCTGATGGGCTGCGCGATCCACTTCTTCGAGATCCAGCCGTTCATCGTCACGCTCGCCGGGATGTTCTTCGCCCGGGGCATGTGCACGTTCATCAGCGACGCCTCGATCTCCATCACCGACGGCTTCTGGACCGGGATGTCCCAGGAACGCATCGGGAACCCGGCCGGAAACTTCGTGTCGATAAGCGTGCTGATCGCGTTCGCGGTGGTTCTGGTCGCCGCGTACGTGCTGGCGTACACCCGGTTCGGCCGCAACGTCTACGCGGTCGGCGGCAACGCGCAGTCGGCGCTGCTGATGGGTCTGCCGGTGGGCCGCACCCGGATCGCGGTCTACACGATCAGCGGGCTGTGCTCGGCCATCGGCGGCATCCTGCTGTCGTTCTACACGCTCTCCGGCGCGCCGCTGATCGCCGTCGGGATGGAACTGGACGTGATCGCCGCGGTCGTCATCGGCGGCACGGTGCTCACCGGCGGCTCGGGCTACGTCTTCGGCACCGTGCTCGGCGTGCTGGTGCTGGGCGTGATCCAGACCCTGATCACGTTCGACGGCAGCCTCAACTCCTGGTGGACCAAGATCGTGATCGGGGGCCTGCTCTTCGCGTTCATCCTCCTCCAGCGCCTCATCGGCATCCGGTTCAAGTGACTGCTCCTAGCGCGGAAGGCACGAACATGGCAACTCACCCCCAGCCCGAGGTCTGGTTCCTCACCGGTAGCCAGGGTCTCTACGGCGAGGACACCCTGCGGCAGGTCGCCGACCAGTCCCGGCAGATCGCCGCCCGGCTGGACGAGTCGTCGGAGATCCCGGTGCGCGTGGTCTGGAAGCCGGTCCTCACCTCCAGCACGGACATCCTGGCGATGTGCCGGGACGCGGCCGTGCAGGGCGCGGTCGGGGTGATCGCCTGGATGCACACGTTCTCGCCGGCCAAGATGTGGATCGCCGGGCTGGACGCGTTGCAGACGCCGCTGCTGCACCTGCACACCCAGGCGAACGTGGCGCTGCCGTGGGACACCATCGACATGGACTTCATGAACCTGAACCAGGCCGCGCACGGCGACCGCGAGTTCGGGTACATCCAGACCCGCCTGGGGGTGGCCCGCAAGACGGTCGCCGGGCACGTCACCGACCCGCGGGTGGTGTCGCGGGTGGCGGCCTGGGCCCGCGCGGCGATCGGCTGGTCGTCGGTGCGGACGCTGCGGCTGGCCCGCTTCGGCGACAACATGCGCGACGTCGCGGTCACCGAGGGGGACAAGGTCGAGGCGGAGCTGCGCTTCGGCGTCTCGGTCAACACCTACGGCGTGAACGACCTGGTCGCGGTGGTCGACCAGGTCGCCGAGGCGCAGGTCGACGACCTGGTGAAGGAGTACGAGGACACCTACCGGCTGGACCCGGCGCTGCGCGCCGGCGGCGACCGGCACGACTCACTGCGTTACGCCGCCCGCCAGGAGCTGGGGTTGCGCGCGTTCCTGGACGACGGCGGCTTCCGCGCGTTCACCACGAACTTCGAGGACCTCGGCGGGCTGCGCCAGCTCCCCGGCATCGCGGTGCAGCGGCTGATGGCCGACGGGTACGGGTTCGGCGGCGAGGGCGACTGGAAGACCTCGGTGCTGGTGCGCACGCTCAAGGCGATGGCGGTCGGCGTGAACGGCGGCACGTCGTTCATGGAGGACTACACCTACGACCTGACGTTCGGCCACGAGCTGGTCCTCGGCGCGCACATGCTGGAGGTGTGCCCGAGCATCGCCGCCGACGTGCCGACGGCGGAGGTGCACCCGCTGGGCATCGGCGGGCGGGAGGACCCGGTCCGGCTGGTCTTCGACGCGGCGGCCGGCCCGGCGGTGGTGCTCGGCATGTCGGACCTGGGGGAGCGGTTCCGGCTGGTGGCGAACGTGGTCGACGTGGTGCCGCCGCCGCAGCCGCTGCGCCGCCTGCCGGTGGCCCGGGCGGTCTGGCGGCCCCGCCCCGACCTGCCCGGGTCGGCGGAGGCGTGGATCACCGCGGGCGCCCCGCACCACACCGTGCTCTCCCAGGCCGTCGGGGTGGAGGAGTTGCGTGACCTGGCCGCGATGACGCGGACCGAGCTGGCGGTGATCGACGGCGACACCGTGCCGCACCGGTTCGCCGACGAGTTGCGCTGGAACCAGGCGTACCACCGGCTCGCGCGCGGGTTCTGACCGCGCGGACGCCCGTCACGGGTGGCGTCGTGCCCGGGTCCGCCTGGGCACGCGCCACCCGTTGGTGTCCCCGGCGTTACGCCTTGACGAACTCCATGTTATCGCTCACAGTCGATGTGTCGGATTGCCGGCAGCCGGCACGGGCCGCTCCGGGCGTGGCCCTCTTCGCGGCTGCCACCCGGCTCCGATTCCCCTGGGGCAGGGACGACTGTTAACGATCACACACGGAGGTTCATGGTGGTGACAGCTCGGCTGTCCCGGCTCCTGGCGGGGTTGGTGGCGATGGCGGTCGGCGGCGTGCTGGTCGGGTTGGTCCCGGCGCCTGCCTCGGCGGCGACGGTGGACACCAGCGCGTGGTACGTGCTGGTGAACCGCAACAGCGGCAAGGCGCTGGACCTGTACAACCAGGCCACGAACGACGGGGCGCGGATCACCCAGTGGGCGCGCAACGACGGCGCGTGGCAGCAGTGGCAGTTCGTCGACTCCGGCGGCGGCTACTACCGGGTGCGCTCACGGCACTCCGGCAAGGTGCTGGACGTGACCGGAGCGTCCACCGCGAACGGCGCGGCCGTGGTGCAGTGGACCGACCACGGTGGCACCAACCAGCAGTTCCGCCTGGCGGACTCCGACGGCGGCTACGTCCGGCTCGTCAACCGCAACTCCAACAAGGTGATGGAGGTGCAGAACGCCTCGACCGCCGACGGCGGCAACATCGTCCAGTACGACGACTGGAACGGTGCCAACCAGCAGTGGCAGCTCGTTCGCGTGGACGGCGGCGGCACCCCGACCACCCCGCCGCCGACGACCCCGCCGCCGAGCGGCACGTTCACCAACCCGGCGATCTGGCAGGACTTCGCGGACGTCGACATCATCCGCGTCGGCGACGTCTACTACATGTCCGCCTCGACCATGCACTACTCGCCCGGCGCACCGGTGCTGCGCTCCTGGGACCTGGTCAACTGGGAGTTCGCCGGGCACTCGGTGCCCCGGTTGGACTTCGGCACCAAGTACGACCTGCCACCGGGCAGCCAGGCGTACGTGGACGGCATCTGGGCCTCGACGTTGAACTACCGGCCCAGCAACAAGACCTACTACTGGGCCGGGTGCGTCGACTTCGCCCAGACCCACATCTACACCGCCCCGGCGGTGGACGCCACGTGGAGCAAGCTCACCACGATCCCCAACTGCTACTACGACGCCGGCATGCTGATCGACGACAACGACACCATGTACGTCGCGTACGGCAACACCACGATCAGCGTGGCGCAGCTCTCCGCGGACGGGCGCAGCCAGGTGCGGTCCCAGCAGGTCTTCCAGACGCCGTCGAGCATCGGCACGCTGGAGGGGGCCCGCTTCTACAAGCGCAACGGCGCCTACTACATCTGGCTGACCCGGCCGGCGAACGGCCAGTACGTGCTCAAGTCCACGAACGGCCCGTTCGGCCCGTACGAGCAGCGGCAGGTGCTGTTGAACCTGCCCGGCCCGATCTCCGGCGGAGGCGTGCCGCACCAGGGCGGGCTGGTGCAGACCCAGAACGGCTCCTGGTACTACATGGCCTTCACCGACGCGTACCCGGGCGGACGGATGCCGACCCTGGCGCCGATCACCTGGACCGCCGACGGCTGGCCGCAGGTGCAGACCGTCAACGGGGCGTGGGGCGCGAGCTACCCCAACCCGCTGCCGCTGCACCCGGTGAAGCCGCTCACCGGCACCGACACGTTCGCCGGCACCACCCTCGGCCCGCAGTACGAGTGGAACCACAACCCGGACAACAGCCGGTGGTCGGTGAACAACGGCCTGCGCCTGCAGACCGCGTCCGTGACCAACGACCTCTACCAGGCGCGCAATACGGTGACCCATCGGATCCAGGGTCCGACGTCGACCGCGACGGTCGAGCTGGACTACTCGACCATGCGCGACGGGGACCGGTCGGGGCTGGCCATGCTGCGCGACAGCTCGGCCTGGATCGGCGTCCGGCGGGACAACGGCGCCACCAGGGTGGTCATGACCAACGGCCTGACCATGGCCAGCGGCACCTGGAACACCACCTCCACCGGCAGCGAGGTGGCGAGCGCGGCGGTCTCCGGCGGGCGGATCTGGCTGCGGGTCAACGCCGACATCCGGCCCGGCTCGGGCCGGCAGGCGCGCTTCTCCTACAGCACCGACGGGGTCACGTTCGTCCCGCTGGGCAACGCGCTGACGCTCAACAACGCGTGGCAGTTCTTCATGGGATACCGGTTCGCCATCTTCAACTACGCCACCCAATCACTGGGCGGCGCGGTGACGGCGCGCCAGTTCTCCGTGACAACGCCGTGACGCGGGTCACCATTTCCGGTCCTTGACGGTGCGGAAATTGCCCGGGGCGGGGTGCCGACAACCGTCGGAATTGCCCCGCCCTGGGCGGCCGGAGCTGCCGTTTCGCGTGCCGGCGACGGGAATGGAATGCGCGCTGCCGGCCATTCTCCGACATTCCGGCGCGACGAACCGATTCGTCGATCGGGTGTCAGGTGAGCGGTGGGAGAACTGGCGTAGACTGTCGCCACCCCGGCCGGGCCGGTCGACGTCGACATGGTTCGGCCACGCGGGCATGTGCGAAAGTGAGGTGGCCGTGCGCGGTCCTGCGATGACGGACGTGGCTCGCCTCGCCGGTGTCTCCCACCAGACGGTCTCCCGGGTCCTCAACGGGCACCCCAACGTGCGCGAGCAGACCCGACTGCGGGTCCAGGCGGCCATCACCGAGCTGGGCTACCGGCCCAACCGGGCGGCTCGCGCGCTGGTCACCGGCCGGTCGCAGGTGATCGGCGTGGTCGCGCAGAACACCACCCTCTACGGCCCGGCCTCCCTGCTGGCCGCGCTGGAGCAGACCGCCGCCGAGGCCGGCTTCGCGGTGAGCGTCGGCAGTGTCAGCGACCTCGACCACCGGTCCATCTCGGCGGCGGTGGAGCGGCACCTGGCGCACCGGGTCGCCGGCATCGTGGTCATCGCGCCTGTCGAGTCGGCCGGCGCGGCCCTGGAACGGCTGCCCCACGACGTGCCGCTGGTGACCGTCGACGGCGATCCCGGCCGGCCGATCCCGCTGGTGACCGTCGACCAGGTCGCCGGCGCCCGGGCGGCCACCCAGCATCTGCTCGACGCCGGGCACCGCACGGTCTGGCACGTGTCCGGCCCGTCCGACTGGTTCGACAGCGCAGGCCGGATCGAGGGCTGGCGCGAGGCGTTGCGGCTCGCCGGCGCCGAGGTGCCGCCGCTGGTCCCGGCGGACTGGTCCGCTGCGGCCGGCTACCGGTGCGGGCAGATGCTGGCCCGGATGCCGGAGGTCACCGCCGTCTTCACCGCCAACGACCACCTGGCGCTGGGCGTGCTGCGCGCGCTGCACGAGCACGGCCGCCGGGTGCCGGACGACATCAGCGTGGTCGGGTTCGACGACGTGCCCGAGGCGGCCTACTTCATCCCGCCGCTGACCACCGTCCGGCCGGACTTCGGGGCGGTGGCCCGGGCGAGCCTCGGCATGCTGCTGGCGCAGATCGAGTCGACAGGTGTCGGGCCGCTGCGGCAGACCATCGCGCCGACGCTCGTGTCGCGGCGCAGCGTCGGCCCCCCACCCCAGCGCTGACCCGCCGGCCCGCCGCCGCCGTGCCGCGCTGT
>NZ_JBITEP010000004.1:45296-127883 GCF_044455315.1 Micromonospora sp. NPDC051300
CGTCGCCGTGCCGCGCTGTCGCCGTGCCGCGCTGTCGCCGTGCCGCGCTGTCGCCGTGCCGCGCTGTCGCCGTGCCGCGCTGTCGCCGTGCCGCGCTGTCGCCGTGCCGCGCCGTCGCCGTGCCGCGCTGTCGGGCCGTGTCGCGCCTCGCCGTCTGCCGTGCCGCGTTGCCTGTGATGCCGGGGCATGCGCGGGTCTGCAGCGCCGAGTTGTCCGGCGGTGGTTGGCCATGACGCCCGACGACCCCTCCGCCTCGTGGCTGGCGTGGCTGGTCACACGGTGCTCTGCGTGACCCGGACGCTGCGTGCACGTGTCGTCGGCCCGGTGGGGGCATCCCCGCGCTGATTCGCGTCCGCCGATGCTCGACGGCCGCGCGCGGCCATCCAGCGAGACGCCCCACCTCTCCCGTGCCCCTGTCGACCTGATGGCGCCATCGACTCGGGCGCTGGCCCACCGACGGCAGGCGCAGATCTTGGTACGAATCGGCCCCTCTGGGGGCACGTTGCTTCCAAGATCTGCGGCGTTCCCGAAACGCGGTCAGGTTGGTCCGACAGGCGGGACGGGTGCGGTCCGAAATGGTCCGCCGAGCCGTCCGGGACGCCTGAGTCGTTTCTGACATCAGCTCGACAGGCAGCCACCGAGGAGGGCCCGGCCGCATCATCAGGGCGAGGGGCGAGGGGCGAGGGGCGAGGGGCGAGGGGCGAGGGGCGAGGGGCGAGGGGCGAGGAGCCGCCGCCGCCGGGTCGCCCGGCCCGACGACGGCGGCGTCACCGGGGGCACACGGACCGGCGGCCCGCGTACCCCACGCCTCAGACGAACCGCCAGCGCTGGTGCGCCGCGCCGGTGTCGTCGCCGAGGGCGGCCTGGGCGCCCTGGCTGCCGGAGCCGCCGCTGAGGCCCAGCACCCGGCCGCCGTTGCCGCACTGGATGCGGAAGTAGCCGTTCCCGCCGTGGCGCAGCCGCCACCGGTGGTCGGCGGCGCCGTTGTCGGCCCACTGCACGATCCGGGCGCCGGCCGCGGCGGAGCCACCCTCGACGCCGAGCACCTTGGCACTGTGCGAGGCGCGTAGCCGCAGGTAGCCGCCGGTGTCCACGAGCGCGGTCCAGAGGTGGTCGGCGGTGCCGGTGTCCCCCCACTGGAGGATGCGGGCGTTGTCGGCGGTGGACATGTCCTGCACGCCGAGCACCAGCCCACTGCCCAGGTTCTGCAGCCGGCGGGCCCCGTTGGGCAGGAACCGCCACTGGTTGTCGAGGCTGCCGTTGTCCGGGTCCTGCACGGCCTGCGCGCCCTGCGCGGTCGAGCCGCCGGAAATGCCGAGCAGCTTGCCGCTGTTGACGTTGCGCAGCCTGTGCGTGCCGTCGCCGACGTCGACCACGGTCCACAGGTGGTCGGCGGTGCCGTTGTCGGCCCACTGGAGGATGCGGGCGTTGTCGGCGGTGGACATGTTCTCCACGCCGAGGACCTTGCCGCTGTTGACGTTGCGCAGTTTGAGCGCCGACCCGTCGACCACGAGCTGCCAGTCGTGGTCGGCGGTGCCGGTGTCGCCCCACTGGAGGGCGAGCCCGCCGTCGGCGGTGGACATGTTCTGGATCCCGAGCACCTGCCCGCTGGCGGCGTTGGCCAGCCGGAAGCTCGCCTGCCCGCCACCGCCGCCGCCCGTGCCGGCGCGCCAGTAGACCGTGTAGTTGAACCCGTGCGCGTCGTAGAACGGCCCGAGGTTGACCGTGGCGCCGTCGGCCCGGGCGGTGAACGCCAGCGAGCCGCTGCCGGTGCGGGTGACCGAGCCGGTGTCCAGCGTGGGCAGCCCGCTCAACGTGGTGGCGCCGTAGTTGCCGGAGAGCACCACCGGCCCGTACATGATCGCCTGGACCGCCGCGTCGTCGTTGGCGGCGACCGTGGTGACCCGCATCGGCAGCCGCACCGTGACCACGTCGCCGGAGGTCCAGTCGCGGGTCAGCGTGGTGTAGCTGCCCGGTGTGGTGGCGATGCCCTGCGCCGCGCCGTTCACGCTGACCGTCGCGCCCGTGGTCCACGACGGGATCCGGATCCGCATCGTCCACGACCCGCCGACCGAGCCGGTGACGGTGAGCGTGGTGGTGTCCGAGACCGGGTACGAGGTGCTCTGGGTGACCGTGATGCCGCGCTGGCTCCAGGTGAGCACCGAGGGCACGAACAGGTTCACGGTCAACGTGGTGCCGTTGTGGAAGTAGATCGCGTCGGCGAGCGTGGTGTTGGTCTCCAGCCCGGTGCCCTGGCAGCACCAGAACGAGTTGTAGTCGGTGCTCCAGGTGCCGCCGCCCCACGCCGGCCCGACCCCGCGCCGCCCGCCCGGGTTGAGCGGGGTGAAGTAGGTGACGTGTCCGTGGGAGTCGGCCGGGTTCTGTTGGCCGATCATGTGGTTGAGCAGCGCCCGCTCGTAGAAGTCGACGTAGGCGACGCGGTCCGGGTCGAGCTGCCACAGCTCCCTGGTCAGCTTGAGCATGTTGTAGGTGTTGCACGCCTCGCAGGTGTCGGTACGCAGGTAGCCGGCGACGGCGTTGGGCGCGCGGAAGTGCTCGGCCTGGCTGTTGCCGCCGATGGCGTAGGTGTGCGCGCCGACGGTGATGGACCAGGCGTTGGTGGCGATGTCTCGGTAACGGGTGGTTCCGGTGGCCTTGTACTCCCGAGCCGCACCGATCCACTTGGGCACCTGGGTGTTGGCGTGCAGCCCGTTGAGCTGGTCGGAGTTGGACGCCAGCGGGTTGAACACGGCCGCGTGGTCGAAGCGCTGCGCGGTCGCCAGCCACCGGGCGTCGCCGGTCTGCTGGTAGATGTCGGTGAGCACCGCGTTCATGCCGCCGAACTCGGTGCCCAGCACGGCCTGCATCTGCGCGGAGCTGAGCCGGCCGGTGCGCTGGTCGACCCAGCCGGCGAGCGCCAGCAGCACGTCGCGGGCCTGGGTGCTGCCGATCAGGCGCCACACGTCGAGCAGGCCGGCGAGCGTCTTGTGCACGCAGTAGTAGGGCACGTTGCCGTTGCTCAGCGTCCGGGCCTCGAGCGCGGTGAAGTCGGACTCCGGGAAACCGGAGAGGTAGCCGGCGCCGAAGCCGGCCGCCCCGTTGTTGGCCTGGCACCTGGCCAGCTCGGCCACCATGGTGACCGCCTTGTCCCGGCAGGTGGTGTCGCCGGCCACCGCCCACGCCTGCGCCCAGGCGGTCAGGAAGTGGCCCTGCACGTGGGTGCGGAACGGGAAGCTCGGCGCGTCCCAGCCACCGTTGGCGGCGGCCCCGGCGGTGGAGAGCCGGTGGTTGGCCCGGAAGTTGTAGAGCAGCCGGTTGACGTCGACGAAGCGCAGGTAGGACAGCGTGCGGTTCTGGTTGTCGAGCCAGCGGCCGGCGGTCAGCCGCGCCTGGCCTGGGTCGAACGCGTAGGCGGAGACGCCGATGTCCGGACGGGCCGGGGCGAGCGCGGCGCCGGCCGCGACGCCGCCGGAGAGCGACCCGACGGCCGCGCCGGCCGCGGTCGCGACGGCGGTCGCGCCGGTGGCGCGCAGCAGCATCCGGCGGTTCACCAGGGGAGCGGGCATGAGCGGCCTTTCGTGGTGGGGACGGTGCTACGACGCCGGGCCGGGCGGATCGTCCGCCGCCCGGCCCGGCGGGGTCAGTTGCGCAGGCTCCACTGCTGGTTGGCCTGACCGTTGCAGGTCCAGAGGATGAGTTTGGTGCCGTTGGCGGTGCCGGCGGCGTTGGCGTCGAGGCAGAGGCCGGATTGCTGGCCGGTGATGGTGCCGTTGGCGTTGACGTTCCACTGCTGGTTGGTCTGGCCGTTGCAGTCCCAGATGATCACGGCGGTGCCGTTGGTGGTGCCCTGGCCGTTGGCGTCCAGGCACTTGGTGCCGTACACCTGGAGCTGTCGGGCGGCGGTGCGGGTCCAGCGCTGCATGGTCCCGCCCCAGCAGTCCCAGAGCTGCGTCTGGGTGCCGTTTGTGGTGGCGCCGTTCGGCACGTCGACGCAGCGTCCGGACTGGCCGCCGACGATCTCGACGCTCTGCCCCCCACCGCCGGTGCTCGCCGCGTACCCGGCGGCGGTGATGTTGGCCTGGACCGCGTCCTCGGTGGCGGCGGACGGGTAGCCGGTGGTCATCACGCCCTCGTAGAAGGTGCCGGCGGAGCCGTGGCTGTTGTCGCCGCCGATGCCGAGGATGATCGCGCCCTCCTTCTTCATCGGGTTGTAGCCGGACGCGTTCGGCCGCTTGCCGTCGTAGAAGGTGGAAAGCCCGCCGGACTGGGCGTTGCCGGCGCGGATCGCCCAGTGGTTCGGCTCGCCCTTGACGATCGCGGTCAGGAACCGGTGGCTGATCGACGGGTCGTTGGCGTTGTAGCCGGGGTTGACGCCGGAGAAGAGGCCGTTCTCCAGGTCGGCCATCACCCAGGGGCCGTTGCCGGTGCCGTAGCCCCAGACCTTGATGTTGCCGAAGTAGATGGCCTCCATGGTGCCGTTGCCGTTGTCCCGGCTGTTGGTCTCGGCGTTGCCGTAGTCGAAGCAGCAGCCGCCGTTGTAGTGGGTGCCGTCGAAGATGGCGTACATGCCCTCGGGCTGGTCGCCCTTGGCGATGCCGTTGGTGGCGTTGTTGCGGTAGCCGGTGCCGGGGGCCACGAACACCCCGTACGCCTTGCGACCGCCGAGGGTGACCGGGGCGAGCGTGGCGTCGGCGAGGTTGTCGTAGCCGCCGGCGGCCGGGCCGGAGAAGCCGCCGGGCGGGGCCTGGGTCAGGTGGTTGCCGCGGCCGGACTGGTCGTAGATGACGCTGATCAGGCAGCTCGTGCCGGCGCAGAACGCGTCCTGGGTGGCGGCGTTGGCGACGTCGCCGGCGGCGAGCGGGGCGACGTCGCGGGTGGCGTTGTCGGAGGCGCGCCGCACCTGGTAGAGCGGGCCGGCGTAGGCGCCGTAGAGCGCGCGGGTGGTGCTGTGCGCGGCCACGCAGGGCGTGCCGCCGGCGGCGTAGATGTCGCAGGGGCCGGTGCCGGCGGCGCGTGCCGGGGGCGCGGCGGAGCCGACCACCGTCGCGGTGGCGGCGACCAGCAGGGCCAACGGTACGAGCGCGGTCGCCAGGCGGCGACGGGTGGTGGTGGGGTCCATCGATCCTCCTCCAGCGGAGATGACGAACGAGTTAACGTTAACAATCGGTCTTAGCGTGGCGTTTACATAGGCGACTGTCAACGCTTCACGAGGGCAAAAGATTTGCAGTCGACGATGTTAGCGCTCTCATGGTTGTCGCCCGGTTCGCGGTGCCGTACGCTCTGCCTCGCGGCCCGCCCTCACGGTCACGTGAGGAGCACCCATGCCCCTGAACCGCCTGCTGACCCTCGGGGTCGGCGCCTGTGCGGCGGTCGCGCTCAGCGTTCCGGTCGCCGCCGTCCCGGCCTCGGCCACCACGTCCCACCATCGCTCCGGCGGCAGCCTGGTGCTTGTCGGCGGCGCGCTGGCCGACGACAACCGGGAGATCTACGACGAGATCGTCCGGCTCGCCGGTGGCCCCGGCCGGGCCCGGATCGGCATCCTCACCGCCGGCGCCCCGGTGCCGGCCGAGGATCCCGACGCCGGCACGCCGGACTGCAACAACAGCGTCTGCAACGGCGACTACTACGCCGACCTGTTCCGGTCCTACCGGGCGGCCGACGCGCAGTGGATCCCGATCGACCTGGACCGTCCGGGCGCGGCCGACGACCCGGCCGTGGTCCGGCAGATCGAGTCGATGACCGGGTTCTTCCTCGGCGGTGGCGACCAGTACCGCTACGTCACCACGATGACGCGGGGGGCGGCGCAGCGGGACACCGCGGCGCTCGCCGCGATCCGGCGCAAGCTGCGCGGCGGCGCGGTGGTCGCCGGCACCAGCGCGGGCGCGCAGATCATGGCCGGCCGCGACATGATCACCGGCGGGTCCACCGAGCCGGGTCTGCGCGACGGCGCGGAGCCGGGCTACTTCGACGACCCGGACGTGCTCGGCTATCTGCCGCGCGGCGGTTTCGGGTTCTTCACCGCCGGACTGGTGGACACCCACTTCTCCCGGCGGGGGCGCGAGGCGCGGTCGATCCGGCTCGCCTCGGACACCCGGCACTCCCGGGTGTTCGGCCTGGACGAGAACACGGCGCTGGAGGTCACCGGTGTCGGCGGGCGGAACCCGTCGCTGCGGGTGCTCGGGCAGCGCGGGGTGAGCGTGCTCGACCTGCGCCGGGCCCGGGTGACCGACCACGGTGGGGTGTGGGGGATCGAGGGTGTGCGGTGGAGCCGGCTGACCGCCGGTGACGCGTACCTCGCGCCACGGTGGACGGTCGTCCCGGCGGCCGGCAAGCCGCGCGTGCGACCGGAGGCGGGGCCGTGCACGGCGATCCCGTCCGAGGACGTCTTCTACGACTACGCCATGGTCGGCCTGGTGGAGACCGGGCTGGCCGCCCGTACGGGCTGCGTGGCGGTCGGCGGGACGTCCTACGAGAAGGACCCGCGGTGGGCGGCCCGACTGACCCGGGGCGCCGGGTTCACCGCGTTCCGGGGCGCGTCGGCGACCACGTTCACCGACGTGGTGGTCGGCATCCGGCCGGCCTGACGTGGTGCGGCGGCGTCGGACCCGACCGGTCCGGCGCCGCCGTCACGAACATGTAACAGAAGTTACGTATTGAGCAGTGAACTTAATGGATGTAACTTCTGTTTCATCGCTTCGTGGCCCCTCGGAGGTGCCCATGTCCCCATCCCGCCACTCCCGCCGACTCGCCGTGACGGCGGCCGCCGCCGCGCTGCTCACCGTCGCCCCACTCGGCGTCACCGCCGCGCACGCCCAGGTCACCCGGGTACGCCAGGGCAGCGCCACCGACGCCAGCCGGGCGAGCTGGTCCGGCCCGGCGTACACCATGAACGGATCCGGCGGCATCGTCACCGCCACCATGACCAGGGCGATCGACGCGATCCGCGGCGGCACCGGCGCGATCGACGTGGCGGTGGTCGCCGGTTCCGGCACCGGCACCCCGGAGTGCGACGTGATCACCAACCTGGCCGGCGTCAACTCGTGCACCACGCTCACCCTCACCGCCACCGCCGACGGCAACAACAGCCAGGTCAACACGGACATCCGCAACGCCGAGTTCGTCTACTTCGCCGGTGGCGACCAGTGCCGCTACGTGGCCTGGAAGGGCACCGCGCTGGAGGCGTCGGTCGAGTCGGTGGTGGCCAAGGGCGGCGGGGTCGGCGGCGGCAGCGCCGGACACCACGTCAACAGCGACGTGGTCTACGACGCCTGCACCGCGAGCGCCACCTCGGCGGGCGCGCTGGCCAACCCGTACGACAGGTCGTTGACGTTCACCACAGGCATGTTCCGCTGGCCGAACTACGCCAACACCATCAACGACTCGCACTTCGTCACCCGCGACCGGATGGGCCGGACCATCGCGTTCGTCGCCCGGGCGGTCAAGGACGGGCTGGTCACCGGTGGCAAGGCGTGGGGCGTCGGGGTCGAGGAGGGCGCCTCGCTGTTCGTCGACCGCGCCGGCCGGGCCACGCTCAGCGGCCCGAGCGCCTACGTCGTGCTCGGTGACCACCAGCCTGAGGTCGCCACGTCCGGGCAGCCGCTGACCTACCTGAACGTCAAGATCTGGAAGCTGACCAACGGCCAGAGCTACGACTTCGCCAACCGGCCGACCTGCGGCTACTACCTGCGCAGCGTGCGCGCCGGGGTGCCGGACAGCAGCCTCTACGACGGCACGCCGGTGACCGACTGCTCGTCCACCCCGCCGCCGTCGGGTGGATCGTCCTACGCCGAGGTGGAACCGAACGACTCCCGCACGGCCGCCAACTCCATCGCCGGGCTGACCTATCCGGCCACCGTCACCGGGGACATGAAGAGCACCACCGACCGCGACTACTTCTCGCTCACGCTGGGCGCCGGGCAGACGCTCACCGTGAACTGCGCGATCCCGTCGGCCTACGACGCGGACCTCTACCTGCTCAGTTCGAGCGGGAGCACGCTGACCCGCTCGGTGAACGACGGCGCCGGGACGGACGAGTCGCTCACCCTGACCCGCACCGCGTCCGGCACCGCCACGTACCACCTCGACCTGGAGGCGTACGCCGCCTCCGGGACCGCCGACTACGCCTGCACGATCGCGAAGTCCTGACCCGCGCGGGGGTCCGTGGGTGGGGCGGTGACGCTCCGCCCGCGGACCCCCGGCCCGCTACGCTCGGCCCGTGCCGAACTCCGATGCTGTCGACGAACCGCACGCGGTGGGGGTGGCCGCGCTGATCCGCGGCCGGCTCGGCGAGTGCAGCCCGGCCGAGCGCCGGGTCGCCCGCGCCCTGCTCGCCTCCTACCCGTCCGCCGGCCTGGGCACGGTGGCCGCGCTGGCCGAGCGGGCCGAGGTGAGCGCGCCGACGGTGCTGCGCCTGCTGTCCCGGCTCGGCTTCGGCGGCTACCCGGAGTTCCAGCGGGCGCTGCGCGACGAGCTGGCGGAGCGGGAGACGTCGCCGTTGACCGCCTACCGGGCGAGCGAGCGGGGCGGCACGCCGCCGGAGGGCGCGTTGCCGCGGGCCGCGGCGGCACTGCCGGACGCGGTGGCCGGCACGCTCGCCGACCTGCCGCAGGGCGAGCTGGACGCGGCCGTGCGGCTCCTCGCCGACCAGCAGTTCCGGGTCACCGCGGCCGGTGGCCGGTTCTCCGCGCTGTTCGCCAACTATCTGGTGCTGCACCTGATGCAGGTGCGCGGCAACAGCCGGCTGCTGCCCGCAGGTCCGGTGGAGCGCGCCGACATGCTCGTCGACGTCGGCCGGCGCGACCTGGTGGTGCTCTTCGACTTCCGCCGCTACGAGGAGCCGACCCTGGAGCTGGCCCGGGAGGTCACCGGCCGGGGCGCCCGGGTGGTGCTGTTCACCGACCGGTGGTTGTCGCCGGTGGCCGGGCTGGCCGAGGTGGTGCTGCCCGCCCGGGTCGACTCGCCCTCGCCGTACGACAGCTTCGTGCCGACGCTGGCGCTCGTGGAAACGCTCGTCACGGCGCTGATGGATCGGCTCGGCCCGGTCGCCGGCGCCCGGCTCAAGGCGATGGAGGGGGCGCAGCAGGCGTTCGGCGGGCGCTGAAACGCCCGTTACAAAAAACTGTAACCTCACCGAGATCGTAACGTGAGTTACAGTCCGGGGGCTGGCTGTTCCGGCCCCCGGAAGGACTACCCCCATGCGCATCCGTTCCCTCGCCCTGGTCGGCGCGACCACGGCCCTGCTCGCCGCCACCGCCGCCTGCGGCGGCTCCTCGACCGGTGGCTCCACCGACGAGGTCAAGCCCGTCTCGGTCAGCATCGACGGCGTCGGCGCGGTCGAGACCGACAAGACGCTGGCCGGCAAGGTCCCGTCCGACGTGCGTGGCCGTGGCACGGTCACGGTCGCCACCAACGCCCCCTACCAGCCGTTCATCGACTTCAAGGTGGAGGGCCGCACGGACCAGTTCGTCGGCCTCGACCACGACCTGTTCCAGGCCGCCTCGGCCCGGCTCGGCCTCAAGGCCACCTTCACCCAGCAGCCGTTCGACGGCCTCGTGCCCGGCCTCCAGGCCGCGAAGTACGACGCCATCGCCGGCGGCATCACCGACAAGAAGGAGCGCCAGCAGGTCGCCACCTTCGTCGACTACTCCGCCTCCGGCACCGGCTTCCTGGTCACCGCCGGCAACCCGCTCGGCGTGAAGACCGTCGCCGACCTCTGCGGCCGCACGGTCGCCGTGCAGAAGGCCAGCAACCAGGCGAAGAACCTGGCGACGTACGCCAAGGAGAGCTGCGCCGGCCGGCCGCTGGAGGTCAAGGAGTACCCGGAGAACCCGCAGGCGGTGCAGGCGCTGATCGCCGGCAACGTGCAGGTCGTCGCCGCCACCCGGGTCAACCTGGTGGACACCGCCGGCTCGCTCGCCGGCAAGGCCGAGCTGGTCGACGACCCGTCCTCGCCCAACGGCTGGCTGGCCAGCCCCAACGGCTTCGGCTTCCTCAAGGCCAACAAGGAGCTCGCCGAGGCGTACCGGGCGGCCGTGCAGTCGCTCATCGACGACGGCACCTACGGCAAGATCCTCACCCAGTGGAAGCAGACCCCGATCGCGGTCGAGAAGGCCACCATCGACCAGGCCATCGACTGACCCGGCGGACCACCGCCCCCCGATCCGCGGTCGCCGGGCGCCCTCTTATTCCGTGAGGGCGGGCCCGGAGGCGCCCGGCGACCGCCGAACCCCTGCCGGAGGCACTCCCACGATGACCACCACCGAACCCCCGGCGGTACGGGTCGTCCCCGTCCGCCACTACGGCCGCTGGCTGACCGCGCTGGTCGTGGCCGGGCTGGCCGCGCTGTTCCTGCGGGCGCTGCTGAGCAGCCCCAACCTCGAACCCGGCACCGTCGCCCACTACCTGTTCCAGGACTACGTGCTCGACGGCGTGGTCACCACGCTCTGGCTCACCCTGCTCGCCATGGTGCTCGGCACCGCCGGCGGCATCCTGCTCGCCGTGCTGCGGCTCTCCGACAACCCGGTGCTGCGCGGCGTCTCCTGGACGTTCATCTGGGTCTTCCGCGGCACCCCGCTGCTGGTGCAGATCATCTTCTTCGGGTTCCTCGGCGCGCTCTTCCCCCGGCTCACGCTCACCGTGCCGTTCACCGACACCGTGCTGTTCGACCGCCCCACCAGCGTGGTGGTCACCGGCACGGTCGCCGCGGTGCTCGCGCTCTCGCTCAACGAGATGGCGTACGCCGCCGAGGTGATCCGCGGCGGCATCCTCGCCGTCGACCAGGGACAGACCGAGGCCGCCGCCGCGCTCGGCATGGGCCCCACGCTCACCCTGCGCCGGGTGGTGCTGCCCCAGGCCATGCGCGTGATCATCCCGCCGATGGGCAACGAGACCATCACCATGCTCAAGTCCACCGCGCTGGTGTCGATCATCGCCGGCCGGGACCTGATGACCGCCGTGCAGAGCGTCTACCAGAACAACTACAAGGTGATCCCGCTGCTGCTGGTGGCGGCGATCTGGTACCTCGCCCTGGTCAGCCTCCTCTCCGCCGGCCAGTGGCTGGTGGAGCGCCGGTTCGGCCGCGGCTTCGCCCGGGGAGGGGTGCGATGACGGCGATGGTCCACGCCGAGAAGGTGACCAAGCGGTTCGGCCCGGTCGAGGTGCTCAAGGGCATCGACCTGACCGTGGCCGCCGGTGAGGTGGCCTGCCTGCTCGGCCCCTCCGGCTCCGGCAAGTCCACGTTCCTGCGCTGCGTCAACCACCTGGAACGCATCGACGGCGGGCAGCTCTCGGTCGACGGCGAACTGGTCGGCTACCGCCGCCAGGGCGACAAGCTCCACGAGCTGAAGGCCCGCGAGGTGGCCGTGCGTCGCCGCGACATCGGCATGGTGTTCCAGCGCTTCAACCTCTTCCCGCACCTCACCGCGCTCGGCAACGTGACCGAGGCCCCGGTGCGGGTGCTGCGCACCCCGCGCGAGCGGGCCCGGGAGGAGGCCCTGCGGCTGCTCGACCGGGTCGGGCTGGCCGAACGCGCGCACAACTACCCGAGCCAGCTCTCCGGCGGGCAGCAGCAGCGCGTCGCCATCGCCCGGGCGCTCGCCATGCGCCCGAAGCTGATGCTCTTCGACGAGCCCACCTCCGCGCTCGACCCGGAACTCGTCGGCGAGGTGCTGGACGTGATGAAGGGCCTGGCCGCCGACGGCATGACCATGGTGGTGGTGACCCACGAGATGGGCTTCGCCCGCGAGGTCGCCGACCAGGTCGCGTTCCTCGACGACGGGGTGGTGGTCGAGGCCGGCCCGCCCGACGAGGTGCTCGGCCGGCCCCGCCACGAGCGCACCCGCGCCTTCCTCGACAAGGTGCTCTGATGGATCCGCTGCTGCGCGCCGCCGGCGACCGGCTGGCCGCCTACCACGACCGGCTCGCCCGGTTGGTCGCCGTCGACTCCGGTTCCGGCCAGGTCGACGGGCTGCGTGAGGTCGCCGACCTGGTGCAGGGCTGGTGCCTCGGCGCCGGGCTGTCCGTCGAGCGGGCGCCGGTCGCCGACCCGGCCGGCCGGCCGCTCGGCGACGTGCTGATCGCCCGCCGCCGGGGCACCGGCACCCGCCGGGTCCTGCTCGCCGGTCACCTGGACACCGTGTTCCCCGCCGGCACCGCCGCCACCCGCCCGTTCCGGGTGCACGACGGCCGCGCGTACGGGCCGGGGGTCAGCGACGACAAGGGCGGTGTGCTGGCCGGGCTGGCCGCCGTCGAGGTGCTCACCGCGACCGACCGGCACGGGTACGGCGAACTAGTGCTGGTCTGCACGCCGGACGAGGAGATCGGCTCGGTGGGCAGCCGCGCGGTGCTGCGTACCCTCGGGGCCGAGGCCGACGTGGCGCTCTGCCTGGAGTGCGCCCGCGACAACGGCGACCTGGTGTCCGCGCGCAAGGGCGTGGCGGACCTCGCGGTGACGCTGCGCGGCCGGGCCGCGCACGCCGGTATCGAGCCGGAACGCGGCGCGAACGCGCTGCTCGCCGCCGCCCGGCTGACCGTGGCCCTGGACCAGCTCAACGGTCGCTGGCCGGGGGTGACGGTGAACGTCGGCGCGTTGGAGGCGGGCGGCCGGCCCAACGTGGTCGCCGACCGGGCGCGGATGCTCGTCGACCTGCGCGCCTGGCGCGCCGGCGAGTACGAGGCCGCGCTCGCCGAGATCCGCCGGCTGGTCGCCGCGCCGACCGTGTCCGGGGTGCACGCCGAGCTGGCCGTGCAGGCGCCCACCCCGCCGTGGGAGCCGGATCCGGCCGGGCGCCGGCTGGCCGAGCTGGCCGCGAAGGTGGGCGCGGGTCTCGGCGTACCGGTCTCGCACACCGCGACCGGCGGCTGCGCCGACGCCAACCTGCTGGCCGAGGCTGGCGCGACGGTGCTCGACGGGCTCGGGCCGATCGGCGGCGCGGACCACAGCCCGGGGGAGTGGCTCGACCTCGATTCGGTGGTCCCCCGGGTGGCGCTGCTGGCCGGTCTGATCGACGCGGTCGGCCGGCGGGAGCCGTAGCGCGGATTTGGGACCGGTGACCGCCGGGGCCGCTACGATCGGCGTCGTGGACGGCTCGCCGTTCCGTGGCGTGGTGGCCTGCCTGGCGACCATGCACGGCAAGCAGTGGGCGTTGCGCCCGCTGCTGCGCCGCCGCCTCGGCATGGGCCTGCGGGTGGCGGAGGTGGACACCGACGCGCTCGGCACGTTCACCGGCGAGGTGCCCCGGGTCGGGTCGGCGCGGGAGACGGTGGTCCGCAAGGCCCGGCTCGGGATGGCGGTCACCGGGTCGCCTGTCGGCCTGGCCAGCGAGGGCGCGTTCGGTCCGCACCCGGCGGCACCGTGGATGCCCGCCGACGTCGAGTACGTCGCCCTGGTCGACGCGCGGTCGGGCCTCACGGTGGTGGAGAGCGTGGTGAGCGCCGAGACCAACCACGCGCACGTCACCACCGACGGCCGGGACCGCGCGGTCGTGCTCGCGTTCCTGCGACGGGTCGGGTTCCCGCACCACGCCGTCGTCGTCCGGCCGGCGGCGGGCCCCGGCGCGCCGGAGAAGGGCCTGCGCCGGCTCGTCGACGTGCTCGCCGCGCTGCGGCGGGCGGGCGCGGGCAGCGCCGACGGCCGGGCGACGCTCGCCGCCGACCTGCGGGCACACGTCAACCCGACGCGGATGCGGGTGATCGCCGCCGCCGGGCAGCGGCTGGTCCGCCGGCTCGCCACCGCCTGCCCCGCCTGCGCCGCGCCCGGCTTCGGTCCGGTGGGCGCGGAGGGCGGCCTGCCCTGCCGGGACTGCGGCACGCCCAGCCCGCTCGACGCGACGCTCGTCGATGGATGCGCCGGGTGCCCGTACCGCTCCCGCCGGCCGGTGGCCGGGCGCGCGGATCCCGGCTCGTGCCCGCGGTGCAATCCCTGACCGCCGCCGGTCAGGTCGTCCGGACCTCCGCCCGGTTCGGCGGTCGCCGTCGGCCGGTGCGCCGCACCGCCGGCACGGCGACGACGGGGCGGATCTCGCCGAGGGTCCGGTCGGCGTCGTGCCAGAGCATGCCGTGCAGGCCGCACCTGCCGGACCGCGTCGCCTGATCGAGCAGGGGCGAGCCGCGGCGCAGCGCGGCCAGGGTGGCGCGGATCCGCTCGTGCCCGCTGCCGTGCGGCAGCGAGCAGGTGGTGTGGCCGAGCACCACGACCAGGGGCACGCCGAGGTGGCCGACCGCGTAGTCGAGGCTGCCCAGCACCGCGGGTCCGGCGCTCAGGCCGGCGGCCCGGACCGCGAACACGTCGGCGCCGCCGAACACGACTGTCGCCTCCGGCAGCGGATCGGCGCAGGAGAGCACGGCCGCCAGCGGCGCGCCGGCGGGGGCGTACGGCGTCGGCGCGGCGCCGACCCGGTAGCGGTGGTGGCCGGCGCGCAGCCGGGCGAGGGCGAAGCTCGGGCTGACGGTCATGTCCATCGCTGCTCCTCGTGACGAGCCACTGTCGTGCGTCTCACGATACACGAATTAGAAATCGTGTAATAGAGTGCGCATGTCTGAAGGGGGTGGCGATGGACGTCGCACTGGTTCCCGTGGTCCTGGCCGGGCCCGCCTCGGCGGTGCTCGGCGCGTTGACCGTGCCCGACCCGCGCCGGGCCGCCCGGGTGACGGGCGCGTTGCTCGGGCTCGGCGCGGTGGCGGCCGCCGCGCTTGTCGTCCGGGTGGCGGCCGGCCCGGCCGTACCTGCCGTGCTCGCCCGCGTCGACACGATCGGGCCGGCGTTCTCCGTCGGCGTCCGCGTCGACCGGTTCACCGCGCTGTTCGTGCTCCTCGTCTGCGGGCTCGCCGCCGTGGTCGCCGGCTACGCCCGCCGCTACCTCGACGGCGAGCCGGGCGCCCGCGCGCTCCAGGCCCGGGTGGCCGCGGCCACCGTCGCGACGCTGGTGATGGCGACCGCGCCCAGCCTCGTCCAACTGGCCGTCGGCTGGATCGCGGCCGGGCACCTGCTGGTCGGCCTGATCGGCCACTACCGGGACCAGCCCCGGGTACGCGCCGCGGCGCGCCGCACCCGGCGCCTGTTCCTCGCCGGCGACGTCGCCCTGGTCAGCGGCCTCGCGCTGCTGGTCACGCCGGCCGGCGACGCCGACCTGTCGGCGGTCCGCGCCACGGTCGGCGACCGGCCGGGCTGGCTGCTCGCCCTCGCCGGCGCGCTGCTGCTGGTGGCCGCCGGGGTGCGCTCCGCGCAGGTGCCGGCGCACCGCTGGCTGCCGTCCACCCTGGACGCGCCGACCCCGGTGTCGGCCGTCCTGCACGCCGGGATGGTCAACGTGGCCGGATTCCTCATGATCACACTGGCGCCGGTGGTGACCGCCGCGCCCGCGATGATGCCGGCGATAGTGCTCGTCGGCCTCGTCACCGCCGTCTCCGGGCTGCTGTTCGCCGCCGTGCGCACCGACGTCAAGGGCGCGCTCGCGCGGTCCACGATCGCGCAGATGGGATTCATGCTCGCCCAGTGCGGGCTCGGCGCGTTCGGGCTGGCCGCCGTGCACCTGGTCGGGCACGCCGTCTACAAGGCGTACGCGTTCCTCTCCGCCGGCGGCGCGCTCCAGGCGCAGACCCGCGACGCCGCCGCGCCACGGCCGGTCGGCCCGCCGCCCACCCGGTCCCGCGCCCTGGCCGCGACGGCTGTGGTCGCCGCCGTGCTGGGCACCGAGCTGCTGCTCGGCGCCACGGCGAGCGGGGCCCTCGGCGCCGCGCTCGTCGCCGCCGCCGCGCTCGCCGCCGTCCGGTCCGCGCTCGCCGACCGCGCGCTGCCGGCCCGCGCCGCCGGCACGCTCACCCTCGCCGTGGCGGCGCTGGCGAGCGCGTACCTCGTCGCCGGGCGGGCCGCCACCGACTGGCTGGCGCTGCCCACCGGGACGAGCCCGGTCGCCGTCGGCGTCGCGGCGGGCGTGCTCGTCGCGGCGGCCGTCGCCGCGGCGGTCCTGCGCCGCCGGGGGAGCGCCGCGCTGTGGTGGTGGGCCTGGCACGACGGCGGCGTACGACCGCGCCGGCGGGCGACCCCGGCCGGCGGCACGACGCCGGCCGCGCTCACCACGCCCCGAAGTGACCTGCTCGACCGCTCCGACGGGGCCCGGGTCGTCGCCGCGGCGACCGCCGCCACCGACCACGTCGGCGCGGTCGCGCCGCTGGACGCGTTCGTCGCGGTCAACCCGCTCGCCGGCCGGGAGAGCGTGCCGTTCGCGCGGGCCACCGCCGAGCTGCGGGACCTCACCGGCGCGCACACCCACCTGCCGGCCGCCGAATACCGGCGGTTGCTGCGCGACGGCCGGATCACCCGGGCCGACCTCACCGCCGTGCTCCCGCCGCCGGTCTCCGGGACGGTCGCACTGGGCCACCGGCGGGTCGACGCCACCGACCTCCACCTGGCCGTGCTGGCGCATCCGGTGCACGACGGGCCACCGCCGCCGGCCGACCTGCTCGCGGTCGCGCGGCGTCGGCTCGCCGACCTGCCCGCGCCGCCCCGGCCCCGCACCCCGGAGGAAGCCGGCCCGCTCACCCTCGCCGAGACGCTGGACCGGGCGCTGGGCACCCGGATCGCCACGGACGTCGACGACCTGCTGGCCGGCTGGTGCGCCGCGCACAGTGGTCGCCCGGCGGCGCGCTGGCCGGTGCCCGGGCCGGCCGACGACGGCTGCTGGGCGCGCTGGCGGCGGCTGGCCGGCGTCGACCCGGCCCCGGCCCGGTGGGGCGTCGTCGGCCTCGCCGCCCTGGTCGACGCGCTGCCTCCGGCACCCGAGCAGGCCGTCGCGGTGCTCCTGCGTGCGATCGGGGTGCCACCGGCGGCCTGGCCCACCTACCTGTCCCGGTCGCTGCTCCGGCTGCCCGGGTGGGCCGGGCACGCCCGCTGGGCACAGACCCACCCCGGAGCCGGGCCGGCGCTGAGCCCGCTGGACCTGCTCGCGGTGCGCCTCACCTACGAGTACGCGCTGGCCGGTGCCGCCGCCCAACGCCACCTGGAGCTGCCCCCGGTGCTGGACGCGGTCGCCGCCGCGACACCCACCGCCCTGCCCCGCGCGGCCGGCATCACCCCGGACGTGCTGGCCCGGCTGGCCGGCGCGCTCGACGTCGACGTCGCCGCGCTGGCGTGCCTGCCCGGGGAGACCGTGGCGGCGCTGCGGGACGCGGCACTGCGGCTGACGCCGTCGCGGCAGGCCGAGGTGTGGCTGGCCGCCGCCGAGCACGCCTACCGGCGTCGACTGCGCCACCGGCTGGACCGGGGCGTCGACCGGCCGGCCGCCCCGGCCCCGGCGCTCGCCCAGGCGGTGTTCTGCATCGACGTCCGCAGCGAGGGCCTGCGCCGCCACCTGGAGGCGGCCGGACCGGTCGACACGTACGGCTTCGCCGGCTTCTTCGGCCTGCCGGTGCGGACCGTGACCGCCGGGGCCCGGCGCGGCCGGGACCGCTGCCCGGTCCTCATGCGACCGGTGGCCACCGTCGAGGAGTCACCGGCCGTCCCCGAGGTGTCCCGCCGACGGTCACGGCAGGCCTGGCGTCGCGCCTACGCCGCCGCCAAGGCCGACCCGGTCGGCGCGTTCGCCTTCGTCGAGATCGCCGGCGTGCTCGCCACCGCGGCCCTGCTCCTGCGCGCCGTCGCGCCGGGCCGGTTCACCCCGGCCGCCGACCACACCGCGCCTACCGTCGCCGACCTCGCCGACGCCATGACACTCGACGAACAGGTCTACTACGCCGAGGCGACCCTGCGCACGGTCGGGCTCACCGCCGGCTTCGCGCCGCTGGTGCTGCTCTGCGGGCACGGCGCGACAAGCGCCAACAACCCGTACGCCGCCGCCCTCGACTGCGGGGCCTGCGGCGGGAACCGGGGCGGGGTGAGCGCCCGCCTCGCCGCCGCCGTGCTCAACCGGCCCGAGGTGCGCGCCGCCCTCGCCGAGCGCGGCATTCCGCTGCCCGACGGCACGCACGTGCTGGCCGGCGAGCACGACACCGTCACCGACGAGGTCCGCCTGTTCGACCTGGACGCCGTCCCCGCCGGGCTGCGACAGGCGGTCGGGGAGCTGTCCGGCCGGCTCGCCGAGGCGGGCGCGCGGCTGCGCGTGGAACGGGCCGCACGACTGCCCGGCCGGCCCCGTCCGGGCCGCCTGCCCCGGCGGGCCGGCGACTGGGCCCAGGTCCGGCCGGAGTGGGCGCTGGCGGGCAACGCCGCGTTCGTCGCCGCGCCCCGCGCGCTGACCGCCGGCGTCGACCTCGGCTGCCGGACGTTCCTGCACTCCTACGACCACACCGGCGACCGGGACGCCACCGCGTTGGAGACCATCATGACCGGACCCCTGGTCGTCGCCGCCTGGATCAACCTGCAGTACTACTTCTCCACGGTGGACCCCCAGCGGCTCGGGGCCGGCACCAAGACGGTCCACACCGTCGTCGGCGACGCGCTTGGCGTCCTCTCCGGCTCGGGCGGCGACCTGCGCCTCGGCCTGCCGCTCCAGTCGGTCGGCGACGGCACCCGGCCGGCGCACGACCCGCTGCGGCTGCTCGCGGTGATCCAGGCCCCGCACCACCTCGTCGACGCCGTGCTCGGCCGCAACCCCGGCCTGCGCCAGCTCGTCGACGGCGGCTGGATGTCGCTGACCGTGGTCGACCCCCGCACCGGCGAGTGGACCGAACCCGCGCCGGGCGGATCCTGGCGGCCCCTGCCCGCCCCGCACGTCGTCACCGACACCGTCACCGAGTTGCCCGCGCGCCGCCCGGCGCCCACCGCCGAGAAGGAGTACACCGCATGAACGACCTGGGACTGACCCGCATGGTCAAGGTGGAGGTCGTCACCCGCGCCGACGACGCCGACGCCGTCCGCACCCTGCTGCACGCCTCCGGCGTGAGCGGCTGGACCAGCCTCAGCGGTGTCTCCGGCTTCGGCCACCACGGCACCCACGAGGGCCGGCTGCTCTTCAACGACCGGGCCGGCCTGGTCATGGTCATCGCCGTGCTCCCGCACGACCGGGCCGAGCCGGTCGTGACCGGCCTGCGCGACATCCTCGCCCGGCGGCCCGGCGTGATGTTCGTCAGCGACGCCTGGGTCAGCCGGCCCGAGTACTTCGGCGCGGGCACCTCGGACCAGCCGACGACGCGGGGTGGTCGGGGTCGTGCGCCCGCATGATCCCGACCGGCCGGCCCCGGGCCGGCGGAGCCCGTCCGGCGACGCGCCGGGCGACCGCGCGCCCGGCCCGGCCGCCCGGTCGTGCGCCGTCGGCCCCACCGCCCGACCGGTGCCGTACGGTGACCGGATGGGACGCCTCGCGCGGTGGCGTCGGGTGGCCCGGGAACATCCGACCGGGGTGGACGCCCTGCTGGCCGCCCTGCTCTTCGTGGTCAGCCTGCTGCCGGTGAACCCACCGGGCGGCCCTCCGCGCGACCCGTTGACCGTCGGCGCGGTGCTGCTCGCGCTGGTCGGCTCCGCCGCGCTGACGCTGCGGCGCCGGTATCCGCTGCCGGTCCTCGCCGTGGTGACGGTCGCCGCGGGGACCGCGCTGATCGTGCAGCAGGCGCGCGGGCCGTTCGTGCTGACCGTGGCGCTGGCCGCCTACACGGTGGCGGCCCGCACCGACAGGCGTACCGCGGTGGCGGCCGGCGCGGCCAGCGGCCTGGTGCTCGGCGGGTGCGCGGTGGTCGCGCTCGGGGTGGGCTGGTGGGACCCGGCGGTGGTAGTCCTGCTGCTCTGGTTCGGCGTCGCGGTGGCGGCCGGCGACGCGGTCCGCAGCCGGCGGGCGTACGTGGCGGTGCTGGAGGAGCGGGCGCGCCGGGCCGAACGGACCCGGGAGGAGGAGGCCCGCCGCCGGGTCGCCGAGGAGCGCCTGCGGATCGCGCGGGAGCTGCACGACGTGGTGGCCCACCACATCGCGTTGATCAACGTGCAGGCCGGCGTGGCCGGGCACCTGCTGCGGGAGCAGCCGGACGCGGCTGAGGAGGCCCTCGGGCACGTCCGGTCCGCCGCCCGTACGGTGCTGGACGAGCTGGCCACGCTGCTCGGCCTGCTCCGTCGCGGCGAGCCGGACGCGCCGACCGAGCCGGCGCCCGGCCTGGGCCGCCTCGACGCCCTCGTCGACGGCTTCGCCGCCGGCCAGCCGGTGCGCTGGGCCCTGACCGGGCAGCCGCGACCGCTGCCGAGCGCGGTCGACGTGGCGGCGTACCGGATCATCCAGGAGTCGCTGACCAACGCGCACCGGCACGCGCCGGGCGCGGCCGTCACGGTCGGCGTGACCTACACCGACGCCGGCGTGGTGGTGGAGATCCGCGATGCCGGCCCCGGCCCGAACGGACCCGGCGAGTCCGGCGCCGGCCTCGGCCTGCTCGGCATGCGCGAGCGCGCCGAGGCCCTCGGGGGCGCCTTCCACGCCGGCCGTCGACCTCAGGGCGGCTTCCTGGTCCGCGCGGAGTTGCCCGCCCCGATCCCGCAGGAGACGGCATGACCGAACGCACCGAGCGCAGCGAGGGCCGTGAGGGCGTGCCCGGTCGGTACGGCATGACCGAACGCACCGAGCGCAGCGAGGGCCGTGAGGGCGTGCCCGGCTTGCCCGGCTTGCCCGGCATGAGCGTCCGGGTGCTGCTCGCCGACGACCAGACCCTGATCCGGGCCGGCTTCCGCGCGCTCATCGACTCGGCGCCGGACCTGCTCGTGGTGGGGGAGGCCGCCACCGGGCGGGAGGCGGTCGAGCGGGCCCGCGCCACCCGCGCCGACGTGGTGCTGATGGACATCCGGATGCCCGACCTCGACGGCCTGGCCGCGACCCGCGAGATCACCGCCGACGAGGACCTGGCCGGCGTCAAGGTGCTGATCCTGACCACGTTCGAGGTCGACGAGTACGTCTTCGAGGCGCTGCGCGCGGGCGCCAGCGGCTTCCTCGGCAAGGGCGTCGAGCCGGTGGAGCTGCTGGACGCGATCCGTACCGTCGCGGGCGGGGAGGCGCTTTTGTCGCCGAAGGCCACCCGTGGGCTGATCACCCGGTTTCTGGCCCAGCCCGAGCCGCGGCCCGGGGCCACCCCGGAGCGGCTGCGGGTGCTCACCGAGCGGGAACGCGAGGTGGTCGCGCTGGTCGCCGCCGGGCTGAGCAACGAGCAGATCGCCCAGCGGCTGGTGGTCTCCCCGCTGACCGCCAAGACCCACGTGAACCGCGCGATGGCCAAGCTCGACGTCCGGGACCGGGCCCAGTTGGTGGTGATCGCCTACCAGAGCGGGCTGGTCCGGGCCGACCCGCCGCCGCGGTAGCGGGTCCGCGCGCGTACCGCGCTCGCGGTACGCGCAGGTGTCCGCGTCCGGCCGACGCGCCACCAGGGGTACGCGGGCCACGCTGGAGCACATGATCGAAGCCCACGACCTGAGCAAGCGCTACGGCGACAAGGTCGCCGTCGACGCCCTGACCTTCACCGTCCGGCCCGGCGTGGTGACCGGCTTCCTCGGTCCCAACGGCGCCGGCAAGTCCACCACCATGCGGATGATCCTCGGCCTGGACGCGCCGACGTCCGGCACCGTCCGGGTGAACGGCCGCCGCTACGCCGAGCACCGGGACCCGCTGCGGCAGGTCGGCGCGCTGCTGGAGGCCAAGGCCGTGCACACCGGCCGGTCGGCCCGCAACCACCTGCTGGCCGTGGCCGCCACCCACGGCATCGGCCGCCGCCGTGTCGACGAGGTGATCGACCTGGTCGGCCTGCGGGAGGTCGCCGGCCGCCGGGCCGGCGGGTTCTCCCTCGGCATGGGCCAGCGGCTGGGTATCGCCGCCGCGCTGCTCGGCGACCCGGCGGTGGTGATGCTCGACGAGCCGGTCAACGGACTCGACCCGGACGGCATCCGGTGGATCCGCGGACTGCTCAGGGGCCTCGCCGCCGAGGGCCGGACGGTCTTCGTCTCCTCGCACCTGATGAGCGAGATGGCACAGACCGCCGAACACCTGATCGTGGTCGGCCGGGGCCGGCTGATCGCCGACGTGCCGCTGGCCGAGTTCACCGGCCGGGCCTCCCGGAACACGGTACGGGTGCGCTCGCCGCAGGCCACCGCGCTGCGCGACCTCCTGGCCGGGCCGGACGTGACCATCACCGGCGGCGAGGCGGGCGTGCTGGAGGTCGTCGGGCTGCGCCCGGAGGCGATCGGCGACCGGGCCGCCGCCGCCGGTCTCACCCTGCACGAGCTGACCGCCGCCGAGACGTCCCTCGAAGAGGCGTTCATGACCCTGACCCGCGACGCCGTCGAGTACGCCGGCACCACCGAAGGAGCGACCCGATGACCACCCTGGCGCCACCCGCCACCATCCCCACGAACGCCCGGGTCACCGGTCCCCGGGTGGTCCGCGCCGAATGGATCAAGTTCCGGTCGCTGCGCTCGTCGCCGATCATGCTGGCCGCCACCGTGCTGGTGTTCGCCGCGCTCGGCCTGGGCTTCTCGGCGTTCCTGGCCGACGCCACGATCGAGCCGGGCACCCCGGCGCCGCCCGGCGGGCCCTCCTCGCTCGACCCGCTCGGCGCCAGCCTCGGCGGCGTCAACCTCGCCCAACTGCTCATCGGCACGCTCGGCGTGCTGCTCACCGCCGGCGAGTACGCCACCGGCATGATCCGTACCTCGCTGGCCGCCGTGCCCACCCGCTGGCCGGTGCTCACCGCGAAGGCCACCGTGCTGGCCGGCGTGTCCCTGGCCCTGCTGGTGCCCACCGCGCTGCTCACCTTCCTCGGCGGCCAGGCGATCCTCGGCGACAAGGGCATCTCCCTCGGTGACCCCGGTGTGCTGCGCGCGGTCCTCGGCGCGGGCGCCTACCTGGCCGTCGTCGGCCTGCTCGGCGCGGCGCTCGGCTCGTTGCTGCGCACCACCGCCGGCGCGCTGACCAGCGTGGTCGCGCTGCTGCTGGTCGTGCCCGGGGTGGTGTCGCTGCTGCCGGAGAGCTGGTCGGACCCGATTTCGCCGTACCTGCCGTCGAACGCCGGCCAGGCGGTGATGAGCATCGGCGACAATCCCGACCTGCTCTCCCCGGGCGCCGGGGCGGCCGTCCTCGCGGTCTGGGTGCTGGCCCTGCTCGGCATGGCGCTGCTGCGGCTGCGCCGCCGGGACGCCTGAGCCGCGCCGACCGGTCGCCGGGCGCGGCGGCCGGTCAGCGGCGGATGATGCCGAGGTCGACGGCGGCGGCGACCGCGGCGGTGCGGGAGTCCACCCGCAGCTTGGTGTAGATGCGCGACAGGTGCGACTTGACCGTGCCCTCGGTCAGGTGCAGGCGGCGGCCGACGGCCTGGTTGGACAGCCCGTCGGCGACCAGCCGGAGGACCTCGGTCTCGCGCCGGGTCAGCGCGGTGTCCGGCGTGCGCAGCCGGTTCACCAGCCGGTCGGCGACGGCCGGCGCGAGCGCGGTACGGCCGGTGGCGGCGGTCCGCACGGCGGCGGCCAACTCGTCCGGTGAGGCGTCCTTGAGCAGGTAGCCTGTCGCGCCGGCCTCGATCGCCGGCAGCGTGTCCGCGTCGGTGTCGTAGGTGGTGACGATCAGCACCCGGGGCGCGTCCGGCCGGGCGGTGATCGCGGCGGTCGCCTCGACCCCGGTCAGGCCGGCGCCGAACCGCAGGTCCATCAGCACCACGTCGACGTCCCCGCCGGCGGCGCGGGTCACCGCCTCCTCGGCGGTTGCCGCCTCGGCCACCACGACCAGGCCCGGCTCGGTCTCCAGCACCGCCCGCAGTCCGGCCCGGACGACCGGATGGTCGTCGGCGAGCAGCAGTCGGATCGGCGCGTCGGTCACCGCCGCTCCCCGGCCGGGGGGCGGGGAAGCCTGGCCGAGACGGTGGCGCCGCGACCGGGCGTGGCGGTCACCGTCAGCTCCCCGCCCAGCGCCTGGGCACGGGCCCGCATGCCCGCCAGGCCGAAACCGCCGCCCTCGGGTCCGGGATCCGGCAACCGCGCGGGGTCGAAGCCGCCGCCGTCGTCGGTCACGTCGAGCGTGACCCGCTCGGTGCGGTAGCCGAGCGTCACCTCCACCGTGGTGGCCCCGGCGTGCCGCACGGTGTTCGCCAGGGCCGCCTGGGCGACCCGCAGCAGCGCGACCTCGTACGCGGTCGGCAGCGGGACCGGGGCCCCGGTGACCGCGAACCGGGCGGCGAGCCGGTGCCGGGCCCCGGTGGTGGCGCACAGGCGCTCCAGCGCCCCGGCCAGCGTGGTGTCGTCGAGCGCCGGCGGGCTGAGCGCGGCGACGAAGCGCCGGGCCTCGGCGAGGTTGTCCGCGGCGGCCTGCCGGGCCTGCTCGACGTGGCGGGCGGCGGTGTCCGGCCGGTCCGGCAGCACCCGTCCGGCGGCGCGCAGCAGCAACTGGATGCTGGTCAGACCCTGCGCCAACGTGTCGTGGATCTCGGCGGCCAGCCGCTCGCGTTCCGCCGCCACGCCCGCCTCGTGCTGCGCCCGGGCCAGGTCGGCGCGGGTCGCGGTCAGCTCCTCGATCAGCCGCCGGCGGCGCTCGCTCTCCCGGTGCAGCGCCTGGTAGCCGCGGACCACGGCCACCGCGACCGCCGCGCCGAGCACCGGCCCGATCGTGCCCGCCGCGCTCGGCCCGCCCCGGTGCCCGGCGAACGCGACCACGGCCAGCGCGGCGGTGACCGCGACCGCCACCGCCCCGGCGCGCCGGGGCAGCAGGTGCAACTGGAGGAGATAGAGCGGGAAGGCGAGCCACAGCCCGTCCACGGTCAGCGCGGTCAGCGCCAGCCATCCCACCCCGACCGCCGCCAGCCACCAGCCGGCGGCCCGCCGGGAGCGACGCACGCCGGGCAGGAACGCTCCGGCCGCGTACGTCAGCAGGCCCGCCGCCGCGACCGCGGCGACCGCCGTGGCGTGCGGCCGCCCGGTGACGACGGCCCGCAGGCCGGCGAGGACGAAGAGCACGCCCACCAGCAGGTGCAGGCACCGGGCCAGCACGCGGGCGGTGGGCGTCAGGGCGGGAACGGTGGTGGTCACGGCCCGTCCAGCCTAGAGGAGGCGCAGGTCGGGCGGCCTCTGTCGAAAGGTGTAACCGGGGCGCCGCCGTTCCGCCCGGAAAGTGCCGTCCGGCGCCGGATGCCCCGCCCCCGGGCCGGCGACGACCGTGGGAGCGACCATCCCGCCGTCGGAGAGGACCGGCCCACCCGTGTTCGTCGCCTGGAGAGACCTCAGGTTCGCCAAGGGGCGCTTCGCCCTGATGGGCACCGTCATCGTGCTGATCACCCTGCTGGTCGGCCTGCTGTCCGGCCTGACCGCCGGGCTGGGCCGGCAGAACACGTCCGCGATCACCGGCCTGCCCGCCGACCGGATCGCCTTCGGCGGCGCGCAGCCGTCGTACGCCGACTCGACCGTCACCCGGGCGCAGTGGCAGCGCTGGGCCGACACGCGCGGGGTCACCGCCGCCGAGCCGCTGGGCATCGGCACCACCCGGGTCACCGCCGCCGGCCGCAGCGCCGCCGTCTCCGTGTTCGGCGTCCGGTCCGGCTCCCGCCTCGCCCCCGGTGACCTCGACGACGGCACCGCGGTGCTGTCCACCCCGGCCGCCGCCGACCTGGGCCTGCGCGCCGGCGACCGCCTCACCGTCGCCGGTCGGGAGCTGACCGTGGCGGCGGTCCGCGGCGACGCCTCCTTCAGCCACACCCCGGTGGTGTGGACCAGCCTCGACACGTGGCGGCGGACCGGCGACTCCGAGGCGGACACCGCCACCGTGATCGCGCTGCGCACCGGCCCCGGGCTGGACCTGGCCGCGGCCGACCGGGCCGCCGGCACCCGTACCGTCCGTACCGGCGACTCGCTGACCGCGATCGGCTCCTACCGCTCCGAGAACGGCTCGCTCCAGCTCATGCGCGGCTTCCTGCTCGTCATCTCCGCGCTCGTGGTCGGCGCCTTCTTCACGGTGTGGACGATCCAGCGCAGCGGCGACGTGGCGGTCCTCAAGGCGCTGGGCGCCTCCACCGCCACCCTGCTCACCGACGCGCTCGGGCAGGCCGGCGTGCTGCTGGTCGGCGGCACCGCGCTCGGCACCGGCCTGGCCGCCGGCCTCGGCGCGCTCGTCGCCGGCTCGGACGTGCCGTTCGTGCTGACGCCCGCCACCGTCGCCGTCCCGGCGGTGGTGACGGTCCTGCTCGGCATGCTCGGCGCCGCCCTGTCCGTGCGGCGCATCACCGCCGTCGACCCGCTGACCGCCCTGGGGAGCGCCCGATGAGCCTCGACCTGACCGACGTCACGCTCACCTACCCGGACGGCGACACCCGGCTGACCGCGCTCGACCGGGTGACGCTCTCGGTCCCGAAGGGCCACCTGACCGCCGTCGTCGGCCCGTCCGGCTCGGGCAAGTCCAGCCTGCTCGCGGTCGCCGCCACGCTTGTCACCCCGGACGCCGGCACGGTCGACGTCGACGGCGTCGCCACCACCGGAACGGGCCGCGGCGCGCTCGCCGCCCTGCGCCGGCGCGCGATTGGCATCGTCTTCCAGCAACCCCACCTGCTGCCGTCGCTGACCGCCGTCGAGCAACTCCAGGTGATGGCCGCGCTCGACGGCCGGTCGCCGGCCCGGGCCCGGGACCGGGCGGGGGACCTGCTCGACGCGGTGGGGCTCGCCGCCCAGGCGGGTCGGCGGCCGCACCAGCTCTCCGGCGGTCAGCGCCAGCGGGTCGCCCTCGCCCGCGCGTTGATGAACGACCCGGTGGTCCTGCTTGTCGACGAGCCGACGAGCGCGCTCGACCACGAGCGGGGCGCCGCCGTCATCGACCTGATCGGCCGGCTCACCCGCGAGCGGGGCACCGCCACGGTGCTGGTCACCCACGACCGCGACCATCTCGCCGCCGCCGACCGGATCGTCGAGATGCGCGACGGTCGCCTGCACGACGTGGCCCGGGCGGCACGGTAGGGTCGGGTCAGCGTCGCGTGCCGGTGGCAGACCGTGTCAGGCATGGAGGCGCCGGACCGGAGGGAGCGCGACGATGACCATCGTCGTCCCTTCGCCGTCACCCGATGCGTGACGGCGAGCAGACCAGGCTGGTGGCCTGGAGTCGAGAGTTGCGCGACGTGCACGAGCGGCTGCGCGAGGCGTTGAGGGTGACCCGGGAGGCGTTGGCCGACGGCCTGTCGGCCGGGCCGGCCACCCGCGACCTGTTGTTGTTCTGTCACGGGTTCTGTGCCGCGCTCACGGCGCACCACGAGGGGGAGGACCGGGACCTCTTCCCGGCGATCGCCGAGCGGCACCCGGAGCTGCGGGACACCCTGCGCCGGCTGCGTCAGGACCACTCGATGATCGGGCACCTGCTGTCCGGGCTGGCCGCCGCGGTGGCTCGGGACGCCCCGCCGGCGGAGCTGACCCGGCACCTGGAGGGCGTGGCCGCGATCATGGAGTCGCACTTCCGGTACGAGGAGCGCCAACTGCTCGCCGTGCTGGAGACGCTGGCGCTGGACGCGGACCCGGCCGCGGTGCTCGGTCCACTGTGAGCACAGCCGTGTTAGGAGGGGCCCCTTGCTATCGCCAGGCGATAACAAGGGACCCCTCCTAACAGCTCACCTCAGTTGAGGCCGCAGGCGGCCAGCGCGTCGAGGTTGGGGCGCTGCGCGCCGACCCGGAGGGGCGGTGCGGCATCGGTGCCGCGCCCCCGCTCCGCGGCGCGAAGTGAGACGCAGGGCTCGCCTCTCGTGCCCGCTCCGGCATCGCGGCTCCGGACGATCTCCCTGTCGGGCATGGATACGGGCGTGGGCGCGGGATTGCTCAGCGTCCGGTGGTCCGATTGACCGCATCGACGTACGTCAGTAGCCTGCGGGCGAAAGCGCTTTCTGTGCGGGAGCGCGGGACGGGTCCGTCGACGCACGGACGTCCGGGGCAGGAAGGCCCGCCGACGGCACCGACCGGGCATCGGGGCCGGTACCGGTGTGGCGCCGATCCACCACCCGCAGGAGAAAAGTCATGATCAATCGACAGCGCCGCACGGCGTTGTGGACGGCCGGGGCCGCGGCGGCGACGCTCGTCGCGGCCGGCCTCGCCGTCGGGGCCACCGCCGCGCAGGCGGCGGCCGGATGCCGGGTCGACTACGCGGTCACCGCGCAGTGGTCCGGCGGCTTCACCGCCAACGTCAACCTCACCAACCTCGGCGATCCGCTGAACGGCTGGACCGTCGCCTGGAACTTCAGCGACGGTCAGACCGTCAGTCAGGCCTGGGGCGCCCACATCACCCAGACCGGCGCGTCGGTGCGGGCCGCCAACGTCAGCTACAACGGCAGCCTCGGCACCAACGCGAGCACCTCGTTCGGCTTCAACGGCGCCTGGAACAACAGCAACAACTCCACGCCGTCGTCGTTCGCGGTCAACGGCGTCCTCTGCGGCGGGGCCGTCCCCACCGACCCCGGTGGGACCCTCACCCCGCCGCCGGGGCCGAGCACCCCGCCGCCGTCGCCGACCACCCCGCCGCCGTCGCCGACGACTCCGCCGCCGACGGGCGGAGCGGTGTACGCCGCGCCGAACGGCACCGCGGGCGCGGCCGGCACCCAGGCGAACCCCACCACGATCGCCTCGGCGATCACCCGGGTCGGCGCGGGCGGCACCGTCTACCTGCGCGGCGGCACGTACAACCTGGCCCAGACGGTCACCGTCGCCGCCGGCAACAACGGCACCGCGAGCGCCCGCAAGAATTTGTACGCGTACCCGGGCGAGACGCCGATCCTCAACTTCTCCGCGATGGCCGAGGACCCGGCCAGCCGGGGGCTCGCGCTGAACGCGTCCTGGTGGCACGTGCGCGGGATCGTGGTCGAGCGCGCCGGTGACAACGGCATCTTCGTCGGCGGCAGCAACAACGTCATCGAGCGTACGGTGACCCGGTTCAACCGGGACTCCGGCCTGCAACTGTCCCGGATCGCGTCCAGCACCCCGCGGGACCAGTGGCCCGCCAACAACCTCATGGTCAGCGTCGAGTCGCACGACAACGCCGACTCCGACGGCGAGGACGCCGACGGGTTCGCCGCCAAGCTCACCGTCGGCGGCGGCAACGTCTTCCGGTACGCGGTGTCACATCACAACATCGACGACGGCTGGGACCTGTACACCAAGACCGACACCGGCGCGATCGGCGCGGTGACCATCGAGGACTCCCTGTCGTACAGCAACGGCACGCTCAGCAACGGCACCCAGAACGGCAACGGCGACCGCAACGGCTTCAAGCTCGGCGGCGAGGACATCGCGGTCAACCACACCGTCCGGCGCACCGTCGCGTACCGCAACGGCAAGCACGGCTTCACCTACAACCGGAACCCCGGCACCATGACGATCTCCAACAACCTGAGCATCGACAACACCGAGCGCAACTTCTCGTTCGACGCCGGCACCTCGGTCTTCCGCACCAACACGTCCTGCCGCAGCGGCAGCGGGTCGAACGACAAGACGGTCGGCAACGTGGACGGCTCGAACCAGTTCTGGTCCGGCGCCAACGGCTCCCGCTGCGCCACCTATGCGGGCGCCCTGGGCTGGTCCTTCGCCGCCGACGGCCGCCTGGTCGTCACCCTCGGTGGCCGCGTGGTCTCCCTGTAGCCCCGCGCCGCCCGCCCCACGTCGTCGATCTTGCGGTTGCCGCCCCCACAATCCCGACAAGGAGTACGAGCCGCGGGCCGCAACCGCAAGATCGGCGCCGGTGCTCGGCGCTCGCTCACGGAGCGTGACGCGACCGGAGGAGACATCACTTTTCGGCGGTATACCTCGGAGGCATAAATATGCCCGAGAGGTATACCGCCGAAAAGCGGGCCCTTCTCTTGGGCGCGATCGGCCGACCGCGCCGAGGGCTCGGCCCCGGGTGCTCGATGAGGGAAGCCGGAGCGAAATTCCGAGGCGGCTTGACAGCGTGATTGTTGGTTAGGTTAGCCTAACCTTCGTGACGAGCGGAACGGTGCGGGCCGACGGCCTGCGGGGCAGTGGGCTGCGGCTGGGCTACCACGGGACCACTGTGGTGCACGACGCCGACATCACGCTGCGACCGGCGGCGGTGACCGCCCTGGTCGGCCCGAACGGCAGCGGCAAGTCGACGCTGCTGCGCGGGCTGGCCCGCCTGCACCCGCTGGAGCACGGCGAGATCGTGCTCGCCGACGGCACCCCGGCCCGGACGCTGTCCGCCCGCGACTTCGCCCGCCGGGTCACGCTGCTGGCGCAGAGCCGCCCCACCCCGAGCGGGGTCACCGTCTCCGACGTGGTCGGCTACGGCCGGCACCCGTACCGGCAGCGGTGGCGCGCCGGTGACCCGGACGGGCCGGCGGCTGTCGACCGGGCCATGGCGGTGACCGGCGTCGACGCCATGGCGACCCGGCCGGTCGACGAGCTGTCCGGCGGCGAGCTGCAACGGGTCTGGCTGGCCACCTGCCTGGCCCAGGACACCGCCGTGCTGCTGCTGGACGAGCCCACCACGTTCCTCGACCTGCGCTACCAGGTGGAGATCCTCGACCTGGTCCGGGAACTCGCCGACACCGCCGGCGTCGCCGTCGGCGTGGTGCTGCACGACCTCAACCAGGCCGCCGCCGTCGCCGACGAGGTCGTGCTCCTGCACGGCGGGCGGGTGCGCGGCACCGGCACGCCGCGCGAGGTGCTCACCGAGGCGGCGCTCACCGAGGCGTACGGCATCCGGGTCGAGGTGACCGTCGACCCGGTCAGCGGCCTGCTCTCCACCCGCCCCGTGGGCAAACACACCAAGTCCTGACTACAGAAGAGAAACCGATGTTGCGTACCCGAATCACCCTGCTGGTCGCCGCGGCGACCGCGCTGCTGGTCGCCGGCTGCGGCACCACCGAGTCGCCCGCCGCCGCCCCGGCCACCTCCGGCGCCGCCACCACCGGCCCGGTCACCGTCACCGACAGCCGCGGCAAGGCGATCACCCTGAAGAACCCGGCCACCAAGGTCGTCGGCCTGGAGTGGGGCGAGGTCGAGATGCTCGTCGGTCTCGGCGTGATGCCGGTCGGCGTGGCCGACCCCAAGGGGTACGCCACCTGGGTCACCGCCGCGCCGCTCGACCCCGGCGTCAAGGACGTGGGCACCCGGGGCGAGCCGAGCGTCGACGCCGTCGTGGCGCTCCAGCCCGACCTGGTGGTGATGGAGGCCGAGCGCGGCGCCGCCATCGTCACCCAACTGGAGAAGTACGTGCCGGTGCTGGTCACCAAGGGCAGCGACGCGACCGACAACCTCGGCCGGATGCGGTCCGACCTCACCATGATCGCCACCGCGACCGGGCGCACCGCGCAGGCGGAGAAGCTGCTCGCCGACTTCGACGCCGCGCTCGCCGACGGCCGCAGGAAGATCGCCGACGCGGGCGCGGCCGGCCGGCAGTTCGCCTTCGCCGACGGCTGGAAGGAGGGCAGCACCGTGTCGATCCGGATGTTCGGCCAGGGCGCGCTCGTCTCCCAGCTCGGCATCCAGCTCGGCCTGAAGAACGCCTGGACCGGCAAGACCGACGCGATGTGGGGCCTGGGCCAGACCGACGTCGAGGGGATGACCGTCCTCAAGGGTCAGGACCTGCACTTCTTCTACAACGCCTCGGACGGGCAGGACGTCTTCGCCGACGGTCTCGCCGGCAACGCGATCTGGCGGTCGCTGCCGTTCGTGCAGCAGAACAAGCTGCACAAGATGCCGAACGGCATCTGGACGTTCGGCGGCACCCTGTCCGCGAAGCAGTACGTCGACCAGCTCGTCGCCGTCTACACCGCCTGACCCCCGATGACCACCACCGTCCGACCGGAGCCGGCCACCCGGCCGGCCCCGGCCGGGCTACCCCCCGCCCGTCGCCGGGTCGCCGGCGCGTTCCTGCTCGCCGCCGCGCTGCTCGTGGCGATCACCGCGGTGCACCTCACCCAGGGCACCTCCACGGTCGGGGCGGCGGACCTGTTCCGGCTGCTCACCGGCGCCGACGACGAGACCGCCCGGGTGCTCGTCGCCTCTCGGCTGCCGCGCCTGCTCACCGGGCTGGCCGTCGGCGTCGCGCTCGGCTTCGCCGGCGCCGCCCTGCAGTCGACCACCCGCAACCCACTCGCCTCGCCGGACACGCTCGCCGTCAACGCCGGCGCGCACCTGGCGATCGTGTCCACCGCCGCGTTCGGCATCGCGCTGCCCGCGCTGCCCGCGGGCGGGCTCGCGTTCTGCGGCGGGCTCGCCGCGGCCGGCCTGGTGATGCTGCTGTCGACAGGTGGCCAGGCCGCCACCACCCGGCTGATCCTGGCCGGCTCGGCCACCGCGATGGCGCTCGCCTCGCTCACCATGCTGCTCCTGCTGCTCTTCGAACAGGCCACCATCGGGCTGTTCGCCTGGGGCAACGGCTCGCTCGTGCAGGGCGACCTGGTCGCGTTCACCCAGCTCGCCCCCGTGATCGCGGTCGCCGCGCTGGTGCTCGTCGCGCTCGGGCGCCGGCTGGACCTGCTCGCCCTCGGCGACGACACCGCCACCGTGCTGGGGCTCGACGTGCGCCGGACCCGGCTGTCCGTGGTGCTGCTCGCGGTGCTGCTCTCCGCCGCCGCGGTCACGCTGGCCGGGCCGATCGGCTTCGTCGGGCTCGGCGCGCCGGTGATCGTCAGGCTGCTCGGCCGCTGGCTGCCCGAGGTCCACCGGCACCGGGTGCTGCTGCCGCTGTCCGGCCTGGTCGGCGTGGTGATCGTGCTCGGCTCCGACGTGCTGCTGCGGGCCGTGCTCGGCGGCCAGGCCGGCGTGGACGTGCCGACCGGCGTGGTCACCACGCTCTTCGGCGCGGTGCTGCTGGTCTGGCTCGCCCGCCGGCACCGCGACGCCGGTCCCACCCGCCAGCCCCCGGGCGGTCACGCGGCCGTACGCTCCGGCGCCTTCCACACCGCCGTGGTCGCCGCCTGCGCGGTGGCGTGCGTGGCGGCGGTGGTGCTCGGCATGCTGGCCGGGGACACCATGGCGCTGCTCGGCGACGTGGTCAACTGGGTGCGGGGGACGACCGGGCCGGCGTACACCTTCGTGTTGGACACCCGTTGGCCGCGCGTCGCGGCGGCGGCGCTGGCCGGCGCGGCGCTCGCGCTGGCTGGCACCACCGTGCAGGCGGTGTGCCGCAACCCCCTCGCGGAGCCGGGCATCCTCGGCATCACCGGCGGCGCCGGGATCGGCGCGGTGTCGCTGCTGACGTTCGCCCCGATGGCCGGCGTGCTCGCGCTCTCCGGCGCCGCCGGGCTCGGCGCGGTCGTCGCGTTCACGCTTGTCTACGGCCTGGCCCGACGTCGCGGGCTCAACTCCGACCGGCTCGTGCTGATCGGCTTCGCGGTCTGGCAGGGCGGCGCGGCGGTGATCACGTTCATCGTCGTCTCGTCCGACCCGTGGAACACCGGCAAGGCCCTGACCTGGCTGTCCGGCTCCACCTACGGGCGTACCGCCGAACAGGTGCTGCCGGTGGCGCTGGCCTTGCTGGTCGCCGTGCCGGCGGTCGCCGCCGTACGCCGGGAACTGGACCTGCTGGCGTTGGACGACGACACGCCCCGGGTGCTCGGGGTCCGGTTGGAGCGCGCCCGGTTGGTCGCGCTCGGCCTGGCGGCGATGCTCACCGCCACCGCCGTGTCGGCGGTCGGCGTGATCGGTTTCGTCGGCCTGGTCGCGCCGCACGCGGCCCGAGCCCTGGTCGGCGGCCGGCACACCCGCGTGCTGCCGGTCGCGGTGCTGCTCGGCGCCACGCTTGTCAGCCTCGCCGACACGCTCGGCCGCACCGTCATCGCGCCCGCGCAGGTCCCGGCCGGGCTGGTCACCGCGCTGATCGGCACCCCCTACTTCGTCTGGCTGCTGTGGCGCTCCCGCGCCGCCCACCGATGAGACCGAAAGGACGTCACATGACGAGTACCGTGGCCCTCGCGCCGTGGCGCGTCTTCACCGTCGAGGTGCGCGCGTTGCGCCGGCTCGGCCCGTCGTTCCTGCGGGTGACGTTCACCGGCGCGGACCTGGACCGGTTCGCCGACAACGGCTACGACCAGCGGATCAAGCTGGCGTTGCCGGTGGCCGACGGGACGCCTGTCGAGTTGCCCGACGGGCCGGACTGGTACCAGCGCTGGCGGGTGCTGCCGGCGGACCGGCGCAACCCGATCCGCACCTACACGGTCCGGGCGGCCCGTCCCGAGGCGTACGAGGTGGACGTGGACCTGGCGCTGCACGGCGACGGCGGCCCGGCGACCCGGTGGGCGCGGCGGGCCCGCGTCGGCGACCGGCTGGCGCTGGTCGGGCCGGACGCCGGGTGGCCCGGCGAGCACGGCGGTGTCGAGTTCCGTCCGCCGGCCGGGGCGACGCTGCTGCTGGCCGGCGACGAGACCGCCGCGCCGGCGATCTGCGCGATCCTAAACCGGTTGCCGGCCGACGCGCACGGCTACGCCCTGGTGGAGGTCCCGGAGGCGGGCGACGTGCTGCCGTGCCGGGTGCCGGCCGGGGTCACCGTGACCTGGCTGCCCCGGGCCGGGGCCCCGCACGGCGCCCGCCTCACCCCGGCCGTGACGGCGCTCGCCGCCCGGCTGCTGCCCGCCCCGGTGGAGCCGCCGGCTGGGGCGCCGCCGGCCGGCCCGCCGCCGGCCGACGTGGACGTCGACCGGGAGATCCTCTGGGAGGTGCCGGAGCGGCCCGACGGCGCGGCGCTCTACGCCTGGCTGGCCGGCGAGGCGGGGATGATCCGGGGACTGCGCCGGCACCTGGTCACCGACCGTGGGCTCGACCGGAGGGCGGTGGCGTTCATGGGCTACTGGCGCGCAGGCCGGGCCGAGTGCTGACCGGTCACTCCCGCAGCGTCTCGCTGGGCTGCCGGCCGTACTCCTCGCGGTAGGCGGCGGCGAAGCGGCCGGGGTTCGCCCAGCCCCAACGGCGGGCGGTGGCGGCCACCGTCGCACCCTCGGCCGGGTCGGCGGCGGTCAGGTCGCGGTGGGCGCGGGCGAGCCGGACCTGGCGCAGATAGGTCAGCGGGCTCTGGCCGACGTGCCGCTGGAACGCGGCCTGCAACGCGCGTGCCCCGACGCCGCAGGCGGCGGCGACCTGGGCCACGGTCACCGGCTCGGCGGCGTGCTCGTCGAGGTACGCCCGGGCGCGGCGCACCACGGCCGGTGCTACGCGGCTCGGCTGTGGCAGGTAGCCGGCCGTCATGGTGGTGTTCGGGAACACCGCGAGCGCGGTGGTCGCCGCCAAGGTCGACCAGGGACGCCTGCACCAGCGGCTGCCCCAGTGCGTCGTCGGACAGCCCGTGCAGGAACGACGACAGCCGTACCCAGGCCTGAACCATCGCGGGCGAGACCGGCGTGCTGCGCCCGGTAGGTGTCCGGCCCCTCGCCGAGGCAGACCAGCCGCCGCCGGGCCACCGGCGCAGGTGAACGTGGTGTGGTCGCGGTGCGCGGCGAGTCAGAGCAGCCGGACTCCGGCGGCGGTCTCCGGGGCGTACCGGTGGTAGTCGTGCGCGCGAAGCCGAGCCGGCCGTTGTTGGCCACGAAACACGGGTGGCCCTCGGTCATACCGGTCTCGATCGCCTGGAAGTCGGCGGCGGCCAGCTCGGCGGCGGTGACCGCCGGCCGGCTGAGCTTGTACGCGGTGCCGGCGAGGGTGGAGGTGATCTCCTCCAGGTAGACGGGCAGGACCGTGTCGGTGAGGCCGAGCGCGTCGCGCAGCTCCAGGCACAGGTCGACCGCGTCGAGCGGCAGGTCGACGCCGTCACGGCGGCGGGTGATGCTGGCGGCGTCCACGTGCCAGTGGTCGAGCGCGAGCACCTCGGCGGCGAACCGGTACTCCACCGTGGCGTCGTCGCCGCGCACCAGCCAGCGGCCCGGTCCGGTCGGCTCGGGCGTGAGTAGGCGCTCGTGGGCGAACTCGGCGAGCGCCTTGCGCACCAGCAGCCGGTTGGCGGTCGCCCATGCCTCGGGGTGCAGGTGGGCGACGGATGCGTCCGGGTTCACGGCTGGGCCTCTCCTTCGGTGGCGGTCGGGCGCCCGATGGCGGCCCGGAACTGCTCGCGGGTGCAGGTGCTGAGCAGCGCGTCTTTCTTGGCGTTCCTTACCCGGGAGCGGTTCGAGACTGGTGCTCACGTTCCCGGTAGTGATCCGCAGGGAACCCCTGGATAGCTAATATCCCCCAAATCGGACAAGCGGGGGAATGATGATTCGAACGTTCAGGGGCCCGTGGCGGCGAGCCGCCGCGGTCGTGGCCGTCGCGGCGCTCACCGCGCCGCTGCCCGTCGCGGTCGCGACGGCCGCGCCCGGCGGTCAACCGCCGCCGCAGCAGGCGCCGCGGGCCGTCGGCCCGGTCAACCCGGTCGCGGCGGCGCAGAGCTTCGGGGTGATGACCGAGGGCGACGCCCGGGTGGTCACCAGCGAGAACGAGGGCACCATGGCCGTCGGCGGTGACCTCTCGTTCGGTAACTACCAGCTCGCCAACAACACCGCCGGCTCGTTCGTGGTGCCGGGCGACAGCCGCCCGACCGCGCTGGTGGTGGGCGGCCGGGTCGACTTCGCCGGCAGCGTGGCGGGCAGCCGGCTCCAGGTGCTGTCCCAGGGATACGCCAAGGCCGGGAACCTCACCGGCACGGTCGTCCGGGACACCGACAACAACGGCGCCGCGGTCAACACCCGGATCCTGCCGACGAACGACTACGACGCCTTACCCCGGGTGGAGCTGACGGTCCGGCAGGCGCCGGCGAACGTCGGTCCGACCTCGCCGATCAACTTCGCCGACGCGTTCGCGTCGTTCCGGTCCACCTCGACCGGGCTGGCCGGCTGCGAGAACACGGTGGTGCTCACGAACCCGAACGGCCAGGTCCTGCCCCGGCCGATCCCGCCGGGCAGCAACGCCGTGATCAATTTGACCAGCGGTGTCACCAACGTGTTGAACCTCAGCGCCACGGACCTGAACAACATCGACACGCTGACCTTCCGCGACCAGCCCACCGCGACCACACCACTGCTGATCAACGTGGACACCACGGGCGTCGGGAACACGTTCGACTGGACCGCGCCGAACTTCGCCGGCGTCGGTGGCCAGCAGGCCCAGTACATCCTGATCAACTTCCCGACCGCGACCCGGCTCACGCTCACCGCCGGCGCGCGCACGGTCGAGGGCAGCATCTACGCCCCGAACGCCGACCTCACCGACCTGTCCGCGTCCAACACGGAGGGCAGCGTGATCACCCGTACCCTCGACCACGAGGGCGGCGAGATCCACTACTTCCCGTTCAGCACCACGCTGAGCTGCAACGGCGGTGGCCCGGCCAGTATCGCGCTGGTGAAGTCCTCGACCAGCGCGCTGATCAGTTCCGTCGGGCAGCAGGTGCCGTACTCGTTCACGGTGGTCAACACCGGTGTCGTCACGCTGACCGGCATCGTCGTCACCGACACGCAGACACCGCCCTCGTCGAACGCGAACCTCGGCCCGATCGCCTGCCAGGACGCCACCCTTGCCCCCGGGGCGTCGACCACCTGCACGGCGACGTACACGGTCACCCAGGCCGACCTGGACCACGGCGGCGTCTCCGACTCCGCGACCGCGCGCGGCACGCCGTCCGGTGGTGGCACGCCCGTCGTGTCCGACCCCAGCGACCTCACCATCCCGGCCGAGGTGCTGACCCCGTCGATCTCGGTGCAGAAGTCGTCGATCACCACCGTGATCACGACCCCCGGGCAGCAGGTGCGCTACCGGTTCGTCGTCACCAACACCGGTGGCCTGACGCTGACGGACGTCAACGTGACCGACATGCAGACCCCGCCGTCGTCGAACGACAACCTGAGCCCGATCACCTGCCCGGCGACCACGCTGGGCCCCGGGGTGTCGATGATCTGCTCGGCGACGTACACGGTCACCCAGGCCGACCTCGACCACGGGTCGGTGTCCGACACCGCGATCGCGCACGGCACGCCGCCGGGCACCACCACCCCCGTCGACTCGGACCCGTCGACCCTGACCATTCCGGCGACGCCGCTGGCTCCGGAGATCACGGTGGTGAAGTCCTCCACCACGACCACCATCACCGCGCCCGGCCAGCAGGTGCCCTACCGGTTCACGGTGACGAACACCGGCGGCGTGACGCTGTCGAACGTGAACGTGACCGACGTGCAGACACCGCCGTCGTCCAACGACGACCTCGGGCCGATCACCTGCCCGGACACCACGCTCGCGCCGGGCGCGTCGACCACCTGCACCGCCACCTACACGGTCAGCCAGGCCGACCTCGACCTCGGCTCGGTGTCGGACACCGCCACCGCGCACGGCACGCCGCCGGGCACCACCACGCCTGTCGACTCGCAGCCCTCGGAGCTGACGATCGCGGCCACGCCCGTCGCCCCCGAGATCACCGTGGTCAAGTCATCCTCCACCACCACGATCACCTCGGCCGGGCAGCAGGTGCCCTACCGGTTCGTGGTCACCAACACCGGCGGTGTCACCCTGTCCGGCATCGACGTGACGGACGTGCAGACGCCGCCGTCGTCGAACGCGAACCTCGGGCCGATCACCTGCGCGGACACCACGCTCGCGCCGGGCGCGTCAACCACCTGCACCGCCACGTACACGGTCTCGCAGGCCGACCTCGACCACGGCTCGCTCGCCGACACGGCCACCGCGAGCGGGACGCCGCCCACCGGCCCCGCGGTCGTCTCGGACCCGTCCGACCTGACCATCCCACGCGCGGAGGTGACCGCCTCGATCAGCGTGGACAAGACGTCCACCACCACGGTGATCACCGCGCCCGGGCAGCAGGTGCCGTACCGCTTCGTCGTGGTCAACACCGGCGGCCTCACCCTGTCGAACGTGGACGTGACCGACGTGCAGACCCCGCCGTCGTCGAACGTGAACCTCGGGCCGATCACCTGCGCGGACACCACGCTCGCGCCCGGCGCGTCGACCACCTGCACCGCCACCTACACGGTCACCCAGGCCGACATCGACAACGGCTCGCTCGCCGACACGGCGACCGCGCACGGCACGCCGCCCGGCACCACCACGCCTGTCGACTCCGACCCGTCCACGCTGACCGTGCCCGCCGGTGACCCGGTGTCCGGCATCGACATCGTCAAATCGTCCGGCACGGTGGCGATCACCGAGGTCGGCCAGAAGATCACCTACACCTACCGGGTGGTCAATACCGGTGGCCTCACGCTGACCAAGGTCACCGTGAACGACACCCTGCTGCCGCCGGCCAGCCGCGACAACCAGACCGCGATCACCTGCGGCCCGGACAACGTGCCCAACGGCACCGTCACGCTGGCGCCCGGCGCGTCGATCGAGTGCCGGGCCACCTACACGGTGTCGGCCGCCGACTTCGCCCAGGCCTCGCTGCTCGACACCGCGACCGCCACCGGCACCCCGCCGCGCGGCCCCGCCCCGGTCTCCGGCCCGTCCACGAGCGACATTCCGATCCTGCACCCGGGCATCGCGCTCACCAAGAGCGTGACACCGGAGACGGTGTCCCACGCCGGCGAGGTGGTGACCTACCGCTACGTGGTCACCGACACCGGCAACACCACGCTCTCCGAGATCACCATCGACGAGACGGAATTCTCCGGCAGCGGCCGGCCCTCGGCGATCACCTGCGCCGCCACGACGCTCGCGCCGGGAGAGAGCACCATCTGCACCGCGACCTACGCCATCACGGAGGCCGACATCCGAGCCGGTGAGGTGACCAACACGGCGGTCGCCGTCGGCACCCCGCCCACCGTGCCCGGGCAGGAACCACCGGCGCCGGTACGCTCCGAGCCCGCCTCCGCCTCGGTGACCGTCACCCGGGGAGCGGCGATCACGCTGGAGAAGTCCGCAGACCCGACCGAGGTGCACAAGGTCGGCCAGCAGGTGCACTACCGCTTCCAGGTCACCAACACCGGCTCGGTGCCCCTGACCGCGGTGACCGTGACGGACACGCTGGCACCGCCGGCCGACCCGGCGAACCTCGGACCCATCACCTGCGGCCCGGACGACACACCCAACGGGGAGGTCACGCTGGCAGCGGGGGAGACGGTCACCTGCACGGCGACCTACACGGTGTCCAAGGCGGACACGAAGCAGCAGTGCATCACCGACACCGCCAGCGCGACCGGGACACCGCCCTCGGGTCCGGCGCCGGTCTCGCCCGAGGACACGCTCTGCGTCCGGGTGAAGATCGAGCCTGGCCCGCATCCCGGTCCCGGCCCGAAGCCCGGCCCGTGGCCGTGGCACCACGGCAAGCTGCCGATCACCGGAAGCTCGTTCCTGATCCCGATCTCGGTCGCCGGTGGGCTGGCGCTGCTGACCGGCATCGTGCTGGCGGCGCTGAGCCGACGGCGTCGAGCCGACCCGGGCCATGAGTTGACCTGATCGACTCACCCTCGGCGAGGTGGCGGTGTCAGGAACGTCCCGACACCGCCACCTCGGCGTGCCATCCGCGTCCCAGGCATCAGTAGCACGAACCCGGTGCCGCCGCTGTACGGCCGATTCCTGGGCCGGGTGCGCCACCGGGCTCCGTCATCCCGAGATCTTGGTACGGACCGGCCCCCATCAGGGCCCTTCCATACCAAGATCTGCGCCGGTCTTGAATAGTGGAATTTCGTTTCCTGATTGTGGGACAAGCGCGGGATCGGGTGGGGGAGCGGAGGAGCGGGCGGCCTGCGAGCGGATCGACTTCTTCTGGAAGCACTCCGCGTCCGCGATCATCATGACCACCCGCCCGGAGACGCTCACCGCGCTGGCCGACTCGCCGGTCGGGCTGGCGTCGTTCATGCTCGACCACGACGCGGCCAGCCTGGACCTGATCCGTGCGGCATTCGCCGGCCGCCCGGGCGGCCTCACCCGCGACGACATCCTGGACAACGTGTCGCTCTACTGGCTGACCAACACCGGCGTCTCGTCGGCCCGCCTGTACGCGCAGAACGCGCTGTCCTTCTTCGCCGCCAAGGGGGTGCGGGTGCCGGCCGCGGTCAGCCAGTTCCCCGACGAGATCCTGCTCGCGCCGCGGAGCTGGGCCGAGCGGGCGTACCCGAATCTCATCCACTACCGCAAGGTGGAGCGCGGCGGGCACTTCGCCGCCTGGGAGCAGCCGCAGTTGTTCGCCCGGGAGATGCGCGATGCGTTCCGGTCGCTGCGCTGACACCTGCCGACCCGGCCGCGAGCCGGTCCCGCCGCGACGGCGGGACCGGCTCGGCGGCGGCTCGTCAGCTCAGGTGCGCCCGCAGGGCGTCGGCCATGCCCTGCTCGCCCCGGGCGTTGGGGTGGAACGGCGCGGCCGCGTTTTGCGGCACCAGCCCCTCGACCCAGCGGGTGCCGCTGCTCTTGCAGGCGTCCCGGCCGATCGACGGGGTGTAGACGTCGGCGTAGCCGGCGCCGTTCGCCGCCGCGGTGTCGGCGAGCATCGCGTTCAGCGCCTTCTCGACGCCCCGCAGGTAGGGCACGTCCTGGTAGGCGATCGGCACCACCGGCCAGCAGCCGTACCCGCTCTCCGGCAGGATCGCCGGGTAGCCGAGCACCACGACCCGCGCGTTCGGCGCGGCCTGCCTGACCGTGCGCAGCACCGCGGTCACCTTCGGCACGGTGGCGGCGATCCGGGCGCGGAGCTGGTCGGTGCCGCCGGCGGTGAACCGGTCCTTGCACGGCGAGCCGAGCGGGCTGCTGAGGCTCGCCTCCGCGCAGTCGCTGATGATCCCGGAGAACCCGATGTCGTTGCCGCCGATCTGCACCGTCACCAGCGCCGTGTTCGAGGTGACGGCGTTGACCTGCGGCGGCACGGCGATGCCGAGCTGCCCGTCACCGCCGTACAGGATGTCGTCGGTGGTGGCCCCGGAGCAGCTCACGTCCGCGAACGACGACGATCCGGCGGCCGCCGCGACGAGCGACGGGTAGTTGCGGTTGGAGCGCAGGCAGTTCAGGTCGACCTGGGTGGGGATGAGCGGGCCGGCGGTGTACGAGTCGCCGAGCGCCACGTAGCGCCCGGAGGGCACGGCGGCGGAGGCGGGCGCGACGACGGCGAGCAGCATGCCGGCGGTGGCGGCGGCGAGCGTGGCCAGACGTGCGGCGGTACGCGTCGGCGACAGGCGGGGACGGTTCATGGGGCCCTCCCGGAACGGGGAGATGGGGTGGTGGTCCCGGAAGTGTGTCCGTGCCTGCGATGGGCGTCAATATAGACGGACGCCATTAAGGGGTGGCAGGGGTGTGGGAACCACCCTTCCCGGCCCTCCGGTCGCGGAGCCACCGGGCGAACTCGACGGCGACGATGCGCTCGTCGTGCACGCCGGCCGCGTCGGCCGAGGCCAACCACACGACGGGTGGGCCCATCACCTCGGGCGGCAGCACCGTCCGGCCGGCGGGCACGGCGCCGGGCGGCAGCATCCCGGTGGCCGTCACGCCACCGGGCAGCAGCAGGTTCACGGTGACGCCGGTGCCTCGCAGGTCGGCGGCCATCACCCGGGACAGTGCCTCGCTGCCGGCGCGCGACGGCCCGTACGGGACGAATCCGGCACGGTGCATGGTCGGGTGGCTCACCGAGACGTTGACGACGCGGCCGTCGCCGGCCGCGAGCATTCGCGGCACGACCTCCCGCGCCACCAGGAAATATCCGGTCAGGTTCGTCTCGACCACCGCGCGGAAGTCGGCGACCGACACCTCCCAGAAGCCCCGCGCGTGGGTCATGAAGCGCGGGTTGACCGTCCGCATGCCGATTCCGGCGTTGTTCACCAGCATGTCGACGCCGCCGAGCCGCGACCACGCCTCGTCGACCGCCCGCGCCACCGACGCCTCGTCCCGGACGTCCAGCGCGATCCCGACCGCTCCGGGCAGCCCGGCCGCGACGGCCCGCGCCTGCCGGGCGGCTCGGCCGGTCAGCGCGACTGCCGCTCCGGCCGAGGTCAGGGCGGAGGCCATGGCGAGTCCCAGCCCGCTCGTCCCGCCGGTCACCAGCACCCGCATCGGGCCCCCCTTTCGCCACGCGTCCGCGTGCGCCACGACGGTAGGAGTTGGAGCGCGCTCGACGTCAAGGGCGACTCGTGGCCGACGGCGCGACCCGGTCTCGCGGCCGTCCCGTCTCGCGGACCGGCATGGCTGGGGCGGGACGGCGGCGTGAGTCGTTTCTGCCGTCAGCTCGAAAGGTGGGCGCAGCCAGGGTGGCCGCCCGATGCGGGCGGCGGCCTGGGCGGACGTGCCGACCCTCCACAGTGGCAAGCTGATGCGGGCGCCGGGGCGGAAGCGCCGGCACTTTTCTTCGTAGATCGAATTAAGGGCGGGTCAAGCGGAATGCCGAAGCGGTGGCGCCGGTGGACCTAGACCCGCTCCCAAGGGGCCCCATTGAGCGCCAATTTTCCAGCTCAGAAGCGCTCGCCCCGGGTGTGCGAGACCAGATCGTTACTTGACGCAATACTTCGTTCGCCGTAGGAAGGAATGGTGACAGACGTGGTGACCCCACCGACGAGCCCGGTGAGCCGGGAGCGGTCGAAGGAGATCAAGCGCCGCAGCGTGATCTCCGCCGCCCGTCAGGCCCGGGTGCTCTCCCGGGCCGAGCTGACCGAGCTGACCGGGTTGAGCCCCGCCACGCTCACCCCGCTGGTCCGCGACCTGGTCGCCGAGGGCTACCTGATCGAGCGCGGCCCCGGCGCCTCCCGCGCCGGCCGGCCCCGCGCGATCCTCGAGTTCAACCCGCGTGCCGAGCTGGTCGCCGCCGTGGCGCTGGAACCGGCCCGGATCAGTTGCGAGATCGCCGACAGCGACGGCGCCGTGATCGCCCACCGCACGGTGCGGCGGACCGGCGACATCGTCGACCTGATCTGCGCCGCCGTGCCCGAGCTGGCCGGTGACGGGCTGCCCGCGCTGCGCGGCGTGGCCATCGCCGCACCCGGCGTCTCCACCGGCGGTGCCGTCCGGCTCGCCCCCTCGGTCGGGCTGGTCGAGGCGCGCCCGGTGGGGGAGTCGGTCCAGCGGCGGCTCGGCGTGCCGGTGGTGGTCGACAACGACGTCAACCTGATGGCCGCCGGTGAGCACGCCGCGGGCGCCGGCAGCGACGTGGCCGACCTGCTCCTGCTGCACGTCGGCGACGGCATCGGCGCCGGCCTGGTGCTCGACGGGCAGGTCCGCCGCGGCTCCGGCGGCGCGGCCGGCGAGGTCGGCTTCCTGCCGCTCGACCCGGCCGACCGGGGGCACGACGGGATCGGCCCGTTCGAGGCCCGCTGGTCGGAGAGCGCCGTCGCCGAACGGGTCGTCGCGCTGGCCCCCGGACGCCGGCCGGCCGCGCCGGTGCGGGCGCTGGTGGAGCTGGCCGCCGCCGACGAGCGGGCCGCGGCCTACCTGGCCGAACTGCTCGCCGCCTGGGCCCGGCTGATCGTCTCCTGCGCCTGCGTTGTCGACCCGGGCCGGGTGCTGCTCAGCGGTGCCGCCGCCGACCTCGACGACGCCGCCGTCGACCGGCTCCAGGCGCTGGTGTCGCTCGGCGCGCCCAGCCCCACCGAGGTCCGCCGCGCGGTCCTCGGCGACCAGGCGGTGCTGCACGGCGCGGTCAGCTACGCGCTCTCGGCCGCCGCGTCCGGCCTGTCCACCCTGCTACCCGCCCCCTGATCGCTCCACCCCCCACAACACCCCTCGGAGGTACTTCATGAGACGTCGACTCCTGCTCGCCGGTGCGCTCGCCACCGTCCTCGCCGCCGGCACCGCCTGCGGCGGCTCCGGTGACTCGGCCGGCGGCGACGCCGAGAAGCTGACGATCTACTCGGCCCGCGACAAGAAGGTCACCACGTTCGTGGTGGACAAGTTCACCGCGAAGTACCCCGAGTACAAGGGCAAGGTCGAGGTGCTCAACCTGGGCGCCCAGGAGATCCTGGAGCGGGTCCGGGCGGAGAAGGCCAACCCGCAGGCCGACGTCTGGTGGGGTGGCACCCAGCAGGGCCTCGCCTCGGGCGCGTCCGAGGACCTGCTCACCGGCTGGCAGCCGTCGTTCGCCGGCAAGATGGACGAGAAGTACAAGGACCCGCAGGGCCGGTGGTTCGGCGAGATCCTGCTGCCCGAGGTCATCATGTACAACAACAAGGCGCTCACCCCGGAGCAGGCCCCGAAGGACTGGGACGACCTGCTGAAGCCGGAGTTCAAAGACAAGATCATTATCCGGGACGTGGCGGCCTCCGGCACCATGCGGTCGATCTACGCCTCGATGATCCAGCGGCAGTCCAAGGACGGCAGCGACCCGCAGCCCGGCTACGACTGGCTGAAGAAGCTCGACGCCAACACCGGCGCGTACGCGGCCAACCCGACTGACCTCTACCTCAAGCTGTCCCGCCAGCAGGGCACGCTCAGCGCCTGGAACCTCCAGGACATCCTGCTCCAGGCCAACCAGGCGAACATGCCGTTCGGCTACGTGATGCCGGCCTCCGGCGCCCCGGTCCTGGTCGACGGCCTGGCCCAGGTCAAGGGCGGCAACAGCGCGGGCGCGCAGAAGTTCCTCGAGTTCCTCTTCGACGACTCGCTCCGCGCCGAGCTGGCCAAGGACTACTTCCAGATCCCGGCCATCGACATCGCCGAGAAGCCGGAGTGGCTGGCCCAGCTCGACCTGAAGCCGATGGACGTCGACTGGGTCGTGGTCGGCAAGAACGAGACCGAGTGGATCAACCACTGGAACGGTCAGATCAAGAACAAGGGCTGACCGGCCGGGACGCCGGGCGCACCCAGGCGCCCGGCGTCCCGCGCTCGTCCCACTCAGATCGGACGCAAGGAGAGACGTCATGATCGATGTCACGCTGGAGTCGGTGAGCAAGCGCTTCCCACGTGCCGGCGACACCGCGGCGGTCGACGACGTCGACCTCCGCATCGGCGCGGGGGAGTTCTTCACCCTGCTCGGCCCGAGCGGGTGCGGCAAGACCACCACCCTGCGCATGGTCGCCGGCTTCTACTTCCCCAGCTCGGGCCGGATCCGGTTCGGCGCCGAGGACGTCACCAACCGACCGCCGAACAAGCGCGACACCGGCATGGTCTTCCAGAACTACGCGCTCTTCCCGCACCTCAGCGTCGCCCAGAACGTCGCGTACGGCCTGAAGATCCGCAAGGTCGGCCGCGCCGAGGCGAAGCGTCGCATCGACGAGGCGCTCGGCCAGGTCCACCTGGCCGGGTACGGCGACCGGCGCATCGACCAGCTCTCCGGCGGCCAGCAGCAGCGCGTCGCGCTGGCCCGGGCGCTGGTGATCCGCCCCCGCACGCTGCTGCTCGACGAGCCGCTGTCCAACCTGGACGCCAAGCTGCGCGAGGAGACCCGGGTCGAGATCCGCCGGATCCAGAAGGACAGCGGCACGACCGCGCTCTACGTCACCCACGACCAGGCCGAGGCGATGGCCATGTCCGACCGGATCGCGGTGATGGAGTCCGGCCGGGTCCGCCAGGTCGGCACCCCGCAGGAGATCTACCACCGCCCGGCCACCGCGTTCGTGGCCCGGTTCATCGGCCGCAGCAACGTGCTGAGCCTGCCGGTGGTGACCGCGGGCCCGGACACCGTGACGGTGGCGCTGCCCGGCGGCCGGGAGGTTCCGGTCGCCGCGCCGGCCGACCACGGGCTGCGCGAGGGCGCCACCGCGCTGGTCTCGGTCCGGCCCGAGCACATCACGCTCGGCGCGGCCACCGACGAGGACGCGCTGACCGGCCGGGTGACCGAGCTGGAGTTCACCGGCATGGCCACCAACCTGGTGGTCGACGTGGGCGGCGAGTCGGTGCAGGTGGCCGCGATCGACGTACCGGCCCGGATCGCCGTGGGCGACCAGGTCGGGCTGCGCCTGCCGGCGGAGCGGATGTGGGTGGTGAGCTCTTGAGCACCATCCCCGCCACGCCGAGCGCGGCCACCGTCCCGCCGATCACCGAGGACCCCACGCCCCCGGGCCGACGGTCCCGCCGCCCCGCGCTCAACGCGAACTCGCGCTGGTTCCCGTACGTCCTGGTGTTGCCGCTGGCGCTGGTCCTGTTCGGCTACGTGGTGCAGCCGATGCTCGCCACGTTCGGCGAGAGCGTCGGGGTGGACGGCCCGGAGAACTGGGCCAGCTTCCTCACCGGCGACGGCGTGGCCCGCTCCGCGCTGCTCACCTCGCTGATGATCTCCGCCGCGAGCGTGTTCCTGTGCGGCGTCGTCGGCGTGGCCATGGCGTTCCTGCTCAAGCGGTTCTCGTTCCCCGGCCGCCGGCTCATCGAGGCGATCATCCTGGTGCCGGCGGCGCTGCCGCCGCTGATCGGGGCGATCTCGTTCCAGCTCCTCTACAGCGAGACCGGCATCCTGCCCCGGGCGCTGCAACAGGTGTTCGGCACCGAGAACCCGGTGCTGCCGTTCAGCGGCATCGCCGGCGTGCTGGTGGTGCACACGTTCACCATGTACCCGTTCTTCTACCTGGCCACGTCCGCCGCGCTCCAGGGCATGGACCCGTCGGTGGAGGAGGCCGCCTACAACCTCGGAGCCGGCCGGGTGCGGGTGTGGCGGACCGTGCTGCTGCCGATGCTCACCCCGGCGCTGGTCTCCGCCTCGCTGCTGGTCTTCATGACGTCGCTGGCGTCGTACACCGCTCCGCTGCTGTTCGGGGTGGACCGCACGATGACCATGCAGATCTACATCAACCGCACCAACGGCGACCTGCCGATGGCGTCGACCTACGCGTCGGTGCTCGCGGTGGTGTCGGTGCTGTTCCTGCTCGGCATGCGCTGGTACGAGGGGCGGCGCAGCTACCGCTCCCAGTCCAAGGGCGTGGCCAGTCACCGCCGCGAGCTGACCAACCCGTTCGCCCGCTGGCTGGCGCTGGCCGCCTCGCTGCTCGCCGTGGTGGTGCTGCTGGCCCCGGTGGCGACCATCGCGCTGGTGGCGTTCTCCGAGGACGGGACGTGGACCACCGAGGTGATCCCGTCCGGCTACACCACGCAGAACTTCACCACGATCTTCTCCGACCCGGACGCGTACCGGCCGATCGTCAACTCGTTGCAGATGAGCCTGCTCGCCACCGTCGGCTGCGTCGTGGTCGGCGTGCTCATCGCGTACGCGGTGCGCCGGCTCGACTTCCGCGGGCGTGGCCTGCTCGACGTGGCGGTCATGCTGGCCTGGGCGCTGCCCGGCACGGTGGTCGCGATCAACCTGATCTCGGCGTTCAGCACCGGCAACGCGTTCAGCTTCGGGCAGGTGCTGATCGGCACCTTCTGGATCATGCCGCTGGCCTACTTCGTGCGGTTCCTGCCGCTGGTGTTCCGGTCCAGCTCGGCCACGCTGGCCCAGCTCGACCCGTCGCTGGAGGAGGCCGCCCGCAACCTCGGCGCGTCCTGGGCGCGGGCGTTCGGCACGGTCACCCTGCGGCTGATGCTGCCGGGTGTGCTGGCCGGCGCGCTGCTCGCGTTCGTCAACGGCGTCGGCGAGTTCGTCGCCTCGGTGCTGATCTACACCTCGGAGACCGCGCCGATCTCGGTGGAGATCAACAACCGGATGTACTCGTTCGAGGTCGGCACCGCCGCCGCGTACGGAATGCTCCAGGTGGTGTTGATCTTCGTGGTGATGGTGGTCTCCGGCCGGCTCCAGAACGGCGGCCGGGCGGCGAAGGAGGCGGCGAAGTGGACCGCGTGAGCAACCACTGGCCGGACGGTGGCGGGCTGCTGCCCGCCGCCGGGATCCCCGGCGGCGAACTGGCCGACGTGGTCGCGGCGGCCGACTTCGCGGTGCTGCCGGTCGGCGCGGTCGAGTGGCACGGCCCGCACCTGCCGCTCGGCGCCGACCTGATCCTCGCCGAGGGCTTCGCCTCGGAGAGCGCCGCGCCCGGGCCCGGCCCGCGCGGCGTGCTGTTCCCGGCCGTCGCCTACGCGGCCTGCCCCGGGCAGACCCGGCCCTGGCCGGGAACCGTGGCGATCCGGCCGGAGATCGCGGTCGGCTACCTCGCCGACGTGATCGAGGGGATCGTCGCCGCCGGGTTCCCCCGGCTGCTGGTGGTCAACGGCCACGACGCCAACATGTCCACCGTCCGGGCCGCCATGGAGTGGGTCTCCGGGCGGCGCACCGCCAGCCTGCTGCTGGTCAACTGGTTCCAACTGGTCACCCCGGCGGAGACCGGCGAGCTGTACGGCGACGTGGTCGCCCGGGGCCACGGCGGCGCGTACGAGACGTCCGGGGTGCTCGGCTTCGCGCCGGAGACGGTACGCCTGGACGCCGCCACCGACCTGCCGCCGCGACCGAAGCTGCCGGTGACCCACCCGTACGTGCTCGTCGAGTCCCGGCCCGACCCGTGGCAGGGCTGGTCCGGGCACGTCTCGCGGGCCACCGAGGAGGCCGGCCGCACGGTGCGCGCCACCGCCGGCGCCCGGCTGCGCGAGATCGTCGCGGCCTGGGTGGCCGCCCCGATGCCGGCCCCGCCCACCGCCGACCCGTTGCCCGACTCGCTGCCCGAATCGTCGCCCGAGGAGGACGCGTGACCGCCGACCGGGGACTCGACGTGGTCGACTTCCACCTGCACTTCCGCATCGGCGCGGACGAGACCGTGCACGCCTGCGAGGAGTCCGCCGGCATGCACCCGGGCGGCGCGCACGAGCGGGCGGTGCGGGCCGAGGGCTCCGCGCCGTACGCCCGGCAGTGGCGTCGGGCCTGGAGCTTCCCGGAGCCGGAGCCGCCCGCCGAGCGCTGGCAGGACGAGGCGGACCGGTGGGCCGAGGAACTGCGCGCGGTGCGGGTGCGGCGGGCGGTGTTCGTCACCGGCGGCGGCAACGACGCGCTCGCCGACGTGGTCGACCGCCACCCCGACCTGCTGCTCGGCCTCGCCCACCACGACCCCTACTCGCCGGGCGCGGCGGCCGAGCTGGAGCGCGCGGTCACCGAACGGGGGCTGCGCGGGCTGAAGCTGTTCGCGCCGCTGCTGCGCGGCCCGCTCGACCACGACGACCTCGACCCGCTCTGGGCCACCGCCCAGCGCCTCGGCGTGCCCGTGCTGATCCACATCGGCCACTACGGCAGCGCCGGGGGCCTCCCCGTCGGCCGCTACGGCGGCCCGGACGAGCTGGTCCGGATGGCTCGCCGGTTCCCCGAGCTGAACGTGGTGGTGCCGCACTTCGGCGTCCAGCACGTGCAGGAGCTGTTCTTCGCCGCCTGGGGCTGCCCCAACATCTCCGTCGACACGTCCGGCTCGAACCAGTGGGTGCGCTGGATGCCCTACCGGCTCACGCTGGAGGACCTGTTCCGCCGCTGCTACGAGACGATCGGCCCGCACCGCATCGTCTACGGCAGCGACTCGTCCTGGTTCCCGCGCGGCTACGTCACCCGCTACCTCGATGACCAGCTCCGCGTCTGCCACGAGCTGGGCCTGCCCGAGGACCACCTGCGCGCGATCTTCGCCGGGAACGCCGAGCGACTGCTCGGCCTGACCGCGGACCGGAAGGAAACCCGATGAGCACGCTGACCACCTACCAGCGCCACCACCTCGCGCCGACCTACGAGCACCACGTCGGCAAGCTCTACCCGGCGATGGTGCGCGCCAGCCAGGCGCACGTGGTGATGCTGACCGAGCAGGGCCTGATCCCGGCCGACCGGGGCGCCCGGCTGCTGCGCGGCCTGGCCGCGCTGCGCGCCGACACCACTGCCGTCCCGGCCTACGACGGCAGCTTCGAGGACACCTACTACCTGCTGGAGAAGCGGCTAGCGGCGGCCTGCGACATCCCCACCTCCGAACTGGACGTGCAGCTCGCCCGCAGCCGCAACGACCTGGACGCCGGCGTGTTCCGGATGCTGCTGCGCGACCAGCTCGTCGAGGTGCTCCAGCGGGTGCTGGACACCGGCCGCACCGCGCTGGCGCAGGCCGACCGGTACGCCGACGTGGTGATCACCGGCTACACCCACCGCCGGCCGGCCCAGCCCACCACGATCGGCCACGCGCTCGCCGGCTACGCCGAGGCGCTCGCCGGCCAGGCCGCCACCTACGCCGACGTGATCGACCAGCTCAACGTCTCGCCGCTGGGCTCCTGCGCGTTCGCCGGCACCGACCTGGACATCGACAGCGCCCGGCTGGCCGAGCTGCTCGGCTTCGCCGGCGTGGTCACCAACTCGTACGAGGCGGTGGCCGGCGCCGACCACCTGGTCCGGGTCGGCACGATCAACGCCCGCGCGCTGGCCACCGGCGCCCGGCTGGCCCGCACGCTGATGGACTGGCTGAGCTGGCAGTGGGTCACCACCCCTGGTGACTTCACCCAGGGCAGCAGCATCATGCCGCAGAAGCGCAACCCGGTGGTGCTGGAGCACCTGGTCTCCTACGCCGGGCAGGCCGCGGCGGACGCCGCCTCGGTGCTCAACAACGTCGGCGCCGCCTGGTGGGAGGACTCCAACAACGCCACCACCGACGTGCAGGTGCGGCTCTGGGAGAGCAACGACCGGGCGGAGCGGTTCTTCGCGCTGGTCGGCGGCTTCCTCGCCGAGATCGCGCCGCTGAACCCGCCGAGCCGGGAGGAGATCGTCGCGTCCGGCGCCACCACGACCGCCGCCGCGGACGCGCTGACCCGTCACGGGGTGCCGTTCCGCGCCGCGCACTCGGTGGTCGGCCGGCTGGTGCGCGCCGGCGGGCCGGACACCTGGACCCCCGAGGGGGTACGCGCCGCAGCCGCCGACATCGCCGGCGAGCTGGACGACGCCGCAGTGGCCGACCTGATCGCCGCCGCGGTACGCCCGGAACTGGTCCTCCGCCGGGCCCAGGCCGACGGGCCGGGCGCCGACGCGGTCCGCGCCCAGGTGAACGTGCTGCGCGCCGCGCTCGACCCGGTCGCCGAGCGACTGGACGCGGTGCGCGGCCTGCTGCGCCGGGCCGACGAGGCGCTGGACGCCGTGGCCGCCGCGCTGGGGGCCAAGTGAGCGCGAGGAGTGAGCCGGGTTTGCGAGCCCCGCAGTCGCGATCAGGGGCGTCGGTGAGCGCGAGGAGTGAGCCGGGTTTGCGAGCCCCGCAGTCGCGAACGGAGGTGACCGCATGAGCGTGCGGTTGTCCAGCATCCCGGCGGCCGGCACGGGCGGCGCGGGGCTGTTGCTCGGCATCGACTTCGGCGGCACCAAGATGGCGGTCGGGGTGTCCGACGCGGAGGGCCGGCTGCTGGCCCACCGTCGGGTGCCCACCCACGCCGAGCAGGGCGCGCCGCAGGCGCTGGCCCGGGCGCTGGCGCTCGCCGGCGACCTGGTCGGCGAGGTCGGCGGCCCGCTCGCCGCGGCCGGCGTGGCCTCGCCCGGCGTGGTCCGACCGGACGGCATCGACCTGGCCCCCAACGTGCCCGGCTGGGAACGGCTGCGCCTGGCCGACGCGGTCCGCGACGCGCTGGACGTGCCGAGGGTCGCGGTGGACAACGACCTGAACGCCGCCGCGCTGGCCGAGCTGCGCCACGGCGCGCTGCGCGGCGTCGACCCCGGCCTGGTGGTGGGGATCGGCACCGGCGTGGCGGCGGCCGTGACGGTCGGCGGCGCGGTGCTGCCCGGCCACCGCGGCGCGGCCGGCGAGATCGGGTACGCGGTGGCCGGCGGCCCCTGGCCGGGGACGATGCTGGAGCTGGACTTCTCCGGCCGGGCGCTGGACCGGCTCGCCGCCGACCTGGACCTGCCCGGCGGGGCGGCCGGGCTGGCCGAGGCCGCCGGCTCGCCGGGCGCGGCGCGCGACGCGCTGGCCGCCCGGGTCGACGAGGCGGCCCGCGCGCTGGTGACCTGCTGCCTGCTGCTCGATCCGCAACGGATCGTGCTGGTCGGCGGCGTCACCCGCAGCGGGCTGATCCGACGGATGCTCGTCGACCGGCTGACCGAGGCGCTGCCGCACCCGCCCGACGTGGTGCGCTCCGGCTTCGCCGACGACGCGGCGCTGTACGGCGCGCTCGCCCTGGCCCGGGACGCGGTGCCCGCGCGACTGTAGCGTGCGTCACATTTTCCCGCGCCCGGGTCGGCCCGGACGGAACCGGGGATCCGTTGCCGCGCAACGAATCCCGCCAGGTGGGCGGCGGTCGCGGGGTGGGTGTGGACGTCGTCCGAGCACACACCGGAACGGCGTGGGCACCGATCGTGAAGAACCGCGAGACGTCGGCGATCGTGGATTTGCAGCCGTCATTACGCTGCGGGGTGGTTGATCGCCGGAACCACGGACGACAGGTGGAAGAACCTCAGATGAGTGACAATCACCCTCCCTACGGAGGTTATCCGGACCCCAACGCCCCGTACGGCCAGCAGCCGCCCTACGGCGCGCAGCCCGGGTCGGGTGCGCCGTACGGCCAGCAGCCCGGCTCGGGAGCGCCCTACGGCGCCTCGCCGGCATCGGGCGCCCCCTACGGCGCGCAGCCCGGTTCCGGCGCCCCGTACGGCGCGCAGCCCGGGCCGGAGGCGTACGGCGCGCAGGCGCCGTACCCGGGTCAGCCCGCGTACCCGGGTCAGCCGGCGCCGTTCGCGGCCGCCCCGCCGCCCGGCAAGTCGAAGAAGGGGCTGATCGTCGGCCTCGCCGCCGGCGCGGTGACGTTGACGCTGCTGTGCTGCGGCGGCGGGCTCGCCTACGTCGCGTTCGGTGGGGACGACAAGGACGACCCGACGCCTGTCGCGTCCGGCAGCGCCACCCCGGGGCCGACGGCGACGCCCTCGCAGGCGGGGCCGGAGACGACCGGGCCGGACGAGCCGACCAACAACGACGCGACGACCGCCCGCTACTCCAGCGACCTGTCCGCGGTCTGCGAGGGGGGTTCGATCCTCAACGCCGCCCCGTACACCGGCCCGTCGAGCGCGAAGGCGTACGTCTTCTCCAACGCCCCGGACCGGCCGACGTTCTGGTCGCAGAAGTCGTTCAGCTCCGACAAGAGCTACTACGCCAAGTCGGCGGACTTCGCGACCGCGTCGGTGATCGGCTGCCTCAAGGTGGTCGACGGCAGCGAGGGCACGCCGAAGAAGTGCCAGTACAAGGCCACCGACGGCAAGGTCGTCACGGTCGACTACATCTCCTCGCGCTACACGCTGACGTTCCACGCGGCCAAGACGGGCGAGAAGATCGGCGACGGCGGCACCGTGACCGCGCCGGCCGCCCGCTGCCCGAGCTTCATCTCCTACAACAAGGTGACGATGAAGTCGTACGCGGCGCCGGACAGCGGCACCATCGAGGCGGCGCTGGACCGGTTCCTCAAGTAGGCAGGTGTGAGGAGGGGGCCCCGCTTATGCAGATTGCGTTGAGCGGGGCCCCCTCCTTACGGGCACTCGTTGGCGAAGATCCGCAGCAGCTCCGGCAGGTGGAAGCGCTGCCCGAGGCGGCCGGAGTCGACCGGCACCAGCATGTTGTGCTGCACCAGGTGCTCGACCAGCCGGTTGGCCTGCTGCCGGGGCAGGCGCAGGATCTCCACCGCGCTGCTCGGAGTGATCAGCGAGTCGGCGGCGGCCAGTTCCCGCAGCGCCCGCCGGGCGTCGACGTCCAGCCCCCGGTAGCTGACCGACAGCGTGTCCCGCACCGAGATGTCCCCGACGACCAGCTCGGCGAGCCGGTACTCCTCGTTCTCCAGGTGCTCGGCGAAGCCGGGCAGCGCGCCGTCCGGCTGGGTGACCAGCCGGCTGCCGACGATCCGCAGGGCCAGCGGCAACTGGTCGCAGGCGTCGGCGATGCGGCCGAAGACCTCCGGCTGCTCCCGGACCCGGGCCTCGCCGGCGATCGTCGCCAGCAGCTCCACCGCCTCGTCCCGGTCCAGCGCGCCGAGCGTCAGCCGCCAGCCCACGTCCAGGTCCAGCAGGCGCTGCCGGCTGTTGACCAGCACGAGGCTCCGGCCCGCGCCCGGCAGCAGCGGGCGGACCTGCTGCGCGTACTCGACGTCGTCGATGATGAGCAGCAGCCGCCGCCCGGCCAGCGCGCACCGCAGCACGGCTGCGCGCTCCCGGAGGTCGTCGGACATGTCGGTCAGCGGCACCCCCAGCTCGACAAGCAGTTCCCGGATCAGCTCCCCGCTGCCGCGCGGCGGCTCGCCGCCGCTGTCGAAGCTGACGAAGAGCTGCCCGTCGGGGAAGAGGTCCGCCAACTCGTAGCCGCTGGACACCGAGAAGGACGACTTGCCCACGCCCGGCGCGCCGGAGACCAGCACCACCGCGGCGTGCTCGTCCGCGCCCGTCGAGTCGGCGATCCCCTCGGCGATGGCGCGGAGCTGGCCGGCGGTGGTGTCCCGGCCGACCAGCGCCGGGGGTTTCATCGGCAACGCCTGCCGGCCGGTCGGCGGGGCGCCGGGACCCGGGTCGGCGGCCGGCCGGCCCGACGGGGCACGGGCCTCGGCCGAGTCCGCGTCCAACGCGGCCTGCAGCGCGCCCTGCAGGGCGGGACCGGGATCGACGCCCAGCTCGTCGACGATGCCGTGCCGGGCCTGCTGGTAGGCGGCCAACGCCTCGGCGACCCGCCCCTCCAGCGTCAGCGCGGTCACCAACTGCGCCTGGCGGCGCTCGTCCAGCGGCTCCTCGGTCACCATCCGGCGCAGCGCGGGAATGACCCGCGCCGGCTGGCCCAGGCGCAGACGCAGGTCGGTCAGCTCGGTGGTCATCTCCCGGTGCTGCTCCCGCAGCGCGGTGACCGCCGCGTCCAACTCGGTGCCGAGATCCGGCAGATCCTCCAGCGGATGCCCCCGCCACAGCTCGGCCGCCCGGTCGAACAGGTCGGCGGCGGCGTCCGGGCGGTCCTCCCGCGCCGCGCGGCGCGCGTCGTCGGCGAGGCGCCGGAACCGCAGCAGGTCCAACTCGTGCTCGTCGACGCGCAGGTGGTAGCCGGTGCCGTCGTACACGAGCCGGTCGGCCGAGTCGCCGCCGCGGTCCAGCACCTGGCGCAGCCGGTGCACGTACGTCCGCAGGTTTCGCACGGCCGACGCGGGCGGCGCGTCCGGCCAGAGGCCGTCGACCAGCCGGGCGGTGGAGACCGTACGACCCGGGCTGAGCAGCAGCACGGCGAGCAGGAGTCGTGGCTTGGTGCCGGTCAACGGGACCGCGTGGTCGTCCGCGGACAGGGTCAGCGGACCGAGAACACTGAACTGCATGGATGAAGTCCCTCGCTCCGCCGGGTCGTCCACTGTGTGGTGACGGCTGAATTTCCCACCTTCAGCTAGGGAATAACGCGCTCCCAGATGGTGAAAGGAGTCACCGATCGGGATGCGCTTCGTGGCCCTGCGTGATCTGCGTGGTCGCCCGGTGCGCCGCGTCGAGCACGGCGACCGCGTCCGCCACCCGGGCGCCCGCCGACCGGCCGGTGCGCACCAGCCCGGCGAAGTCCTCCGCCTGACGGGCCAGCGCCGCGTGCATGGGTGCGTCGCCGTCGGCCGGGTCGAGGAACGTCAGCCGGACGTGGTCCCGGGTGCCGAACACCTCCACCGCCGCCATGTCCCCGCCCGCGTGGTGCCGGCCGAGCGAGACCAGCGCGGTGGCGCCGCCGGAGAGCCCGAGCAACGCCTGCGCGCTGTCCACGTCCCGCCCGCGTACCGCCGGGTCGGTGACCGTCCCGGCCGGCCGCGCGGCCACCCCGACCACGTCCTGCCCGGTCAGCCACCGGATCTGGTCGAACTCGTGCACCCCCATGTCCACGAAGATCCCACCGCTGCCGGTGCGGAAGGCCGCCGCCGGCGGCTCCCCGTCCCACTGGTAGGCGGCCACGAACAGCACCTCACCGAGGTCGCCGCCGGCGATCCGCTCGCGCAGTCGCCGCAGCGCCGGCACGTACCGCCGCCAGTAGGCGACCTGGAAGCCGATGCCGGCGGCGGCGGCCACCCGGCCGGCCTCCGCGGCCTCTGCCGCGTCCAGCCCGGCCGGCTTCTCGCACAGCACCGGCAGCCCCGCCTTCGCCGCGGCCGCGACCACCGCGCCGTGCCGGCCGGTCGGCGCGGTCACCAACAGGCCGTCCGGCACCGCCTCGGCGAGCAGGTCCTCCACACTCGGGTACGCCGGCAGCCCGGCCGCGGCGACCGCCGCGCGTGCCTGCGGCACCGGGTCGACCACGTGGCTGATCCGGACCGTCCGGTTGCCCGCCAGCGCCCGCAGGTGGTGGCGGCCCATCCGCCCCGCGCCCACCAGCGCCAGCCGGAACTCGTCATCGCTGGTCATCGTCGTTCCCCTCCTTCTCGTCGGCGCGCTCCGCGCCCAGCCAGTCCTCCAGCGCCGCCACCACCGCCGGCGCGCCGGTGGCGAAGACGGTCTGCCCGTCCCGCCGCCACCGGCGGGTCACCCCGCCGCCGGCCTCCACCAGCGCGGTCCCGGCGGCGACGTCCCAGGCGGCCGGGTCGAAGCTGACGAACGCGTCCAGTTCCCCGGTGGCCACCGCCGCGAGGTCGCAGACCGTGGAACCGGAGTTGCGCAGGTCCGCGACGCGCGGCGCGAGGCCGACGAGCGCCTGGTAGGCGCGCCGCCGCGGGCCGGGCGCGTTCGGCACCGCGAACGCCACCAGCGCGTGCCCCGGCACCGCGTCGCGGTTCACCGCGACCCGGGCGTCGCCGTCGTGCGCGCCCTCGGCGTCGAGCACCAGGCAGGCCCCGGACGCCGGTTGCAGGATGGTGGCCGCGACCACCCGGCCCTCGCCCGCGTCGCAGCCCGCCGCCACGGCGATGCTCACCGCGTAGCGGCTCGCCCCGTGGCTGAAGTTGAGCGTGCCGTCCAGCGGGTCGACGATCCAGCGCAGCCCGGAGCAGCCGGCGCTCAACCCGGACTCCTCGGCCAGCACCGCGTCCTGCGGCCGGTCGCGGGCCAGCAGGTCGAGGATCGCCCGCTCGCTGGCGTGGTCGGCGGTGGTCACCGGGTCCTGGGCCGCGCCGCCCTTGTGGACGGTGCGGAAGCCCCGGTGGCGGGCCTGGCGGATGGCGTCCGCCCCGGCCCGCGCGGCGCGCAGGCTGAGGTGGCGCAGGTCCCCGGGAGCGGCGCCGACGCTCATCGCGCCACCTCCGTCTCCCGCAGGTCGGCGACCTGCGCGTAGTGCCCGTCCACGAACAGCAGCGGCGGGGTGGACCGCAGCAGGCCGGCGGCACGGACGGTTCCCATCAGCACCGCGTGGTCACCGGCCGGCTCCGCCGACACCGCCTCGCACCCGAAGTACGCCACCCCGTCGGTCAGCCGCGGGCAGCCGGTCGCCGTCTCCGCGTCGTACGCGACGCCGGCGAAGCCCTCCGCCCCGGTGGGCCGGCCCCGGCTGGCGAACCAGGCCGCGTCCTCGCGCTGGTCGTCGGCGAGCACGGTGACCGCGAACCGGCCGCTGCCCCGGACCGCGTCCAGCAGCCGGCAGTCCCGCCGCAGGCACACCAGCAGCATCCGGGGGGACAACGACACCGTGGTGAACGAGTTGACGGTCATGCCCAGCGGCCCGTCCGGCCCGAGCGCCGTCGCCACCGCCACTCCGGTGGCGAAGCGCCCCGCCACCGACCGGAACGCCCGTTCCTTGTCGTACGCGTTGCTGATCCCGGTCATCACCGTTCTCCTCTCGTCCCGCCGGAGGCGTCGCCGACCAGGGCGGCGGTCCGGCGTCGGTCGGTCTTGCCGTTGCCGTTGGTGGGCAGCGCGGCCACGTGGTGGATCCGGGCCGGCACCATGTAGCCGGGCAGCCGGTCCGCGCAGCGGCCGGACAGCTCGGCGGCGATCCCGGCCGCGCCGGTGTAGACCGCCTGCAACGACACGTCGTCGCCGGCGCCGAGCGCCAGCACCACCGCGTCCTGCACGCCGGGGTGCCCGCGCAGCACCATCTCGACCTCGCCCAGCTCGATCCGGTAGCCGCGCAGCTTCACCTGGTCGTCGAGGCGGCCGTGGTGCACGAGCGTGCCGTGCTCGCGGCGGACCCGGTCGCCGGTGCGGTAGTAGCGCCGCCCGGCGTACTCGACGAACCGGTCCTCGTCGTCGGCCGGGTCGAGGTAGCCGGCGAAGCACTGCGCGCCCGCCACACACAGCTCACCGTCGTCGCCGCCGGTCGTGCCGTCCTCGCCCCGCACGATCGCGTCGAGGTCGTCGTGCACGTCGCCGATCGGCACCGTGCCGTTCGAGGTCGCCGGCCAGCGCGCCGGATCCGCCGGCAGCCGGTACGCGGTGCAGGTCACGGTCAGCTCGGTCGGGCCGTACAGGTTCTCCACCACGCTGCCCGGCGCGGCGGCCGCCCACGCCCGCGCCTGCTCGACGGTGAGCTGCTCGCCGGCGAACAGGCTGTGCCGCAGGCCGGGCATGGCGCCGGGGGAGAGCATCCGCATCCGGCGGGCCAGCGACACCACCGACGGCACCGAGAACCAGTGCGTGATCCGCCGCTCGTTGACGAAGCGCACCGGGGTGAGCACCTCGTCCGGCTGCGGCACCACGAGCGTGGCCCCGCCGCCCCAGGCGACGAACATGTCGAACACCGACGGGTCGAAGGTCAGGTCGAAGCTCTGCGACAGCCGGTCGCCCGGACCCACCCGGTAGACGTCCAGGCAGCGGGCGAGGTAGGCGTCGACGTTGCGGTGCCGGATCGGCACCCCCTTGGGCCGCCCGGTCGACCCGGACGTGAACAGCAGGTAGGCCACGTCGTCCGGGCGTACCGCCGGCTCCTCGACGGCGGGCGCGGGCGGGCCGTCGAGCCGTAGCGTGGCGGCGGCGCCGGCCACGTCGGCCGCCACCGCCGCGCCGGCGGCGTCGACCACCAGGGCGTCCACCCCGGCGTCGCGGCACAGCCGGGCGTTGCGGGCGGCCGGGAAGGCCGGGTTGAGCGGTACCACCACCGCGCCGGCCCGCAGGGCGGCCAGATAACCGGCGTACGCGGGCAGGCTGCGGGCGGCCAGCAGGCCGACCGCGCGGGGGCGCCGGCCCACCTGGGCGCGGATCCGTCCGGCGAGACCGCCGGCGATCTCGTGCAGTTCGCGGTAGGTCACCGACTCCCCGTCGACCTCCAGCGCGACCGCCTCGGGTACGCGCTCCGCGCTGCGGTGGAACCACTGGTGGAGACTCACGGCGTTGCTCCTCTCCGTGCTGTTCGTGCGGTCAGGTCAGATCCCGGCGGCGACCAGCTCGTCGGCGTGGTCGGCGATGCCGGCGAGCATCGCGCCGGTGGCGCCGCCGGCGATGCCGAACATGGCCACCTCGCCGCGTAGCTGCGCCTCGCCGCCGTCGCGGAACGCGTCCGCGCCCCGCAGGCGCACCGCCTCGGCGGCGACCCGGTCCACCGTCTCGGCGGCGGCGACCTTGAGCACCATGCCGTCGACCGGGGACACCACGGCGTCCGTGGTGGCCAGCGCCGGCGCGCACAGCGCGTCGAGCTGGCGGACGGCGACCAGGCAACGGGCGTACCGCTCCCGGATCGCCGGGCGGTCCCACAGCGTGCCCTCGGCGGCCGGTCGCCGCCGCAGCCAGTCGCCCAGGCCGGCCAGCAGCCGGTGGCACATCGCCCGCGCCCACAGCGCCCCGGCCAGCCGCTCGACGCCCACCTGTCGGGCGAAGCCGGCCAGCGCCCGGCCGGGGCGGCCGACCACCGTGTCCGGGTCGAGCGCGACACCGTCGAAGCGCAGGTGTCCCACGCCGGCGCCGGCGAACGCCCGGCCGGCGGAGGAGATCGTCACGCCCGGCGCGCCGGCCGGCGCCAGCAGCCAGCAGAAGCTGGTGAAGTGGCGCGCGTCGCGGTGCCGGGCCAGCACCAGCGCCGCGTCGCAGGCGGTCGCGTTGGTGATCCAGGTCTTCGTGCCGTCCACCGTTGCGGTGCCCGCGCCCAGCTTCACCCGGGTGGTGGCGTCGAGCAGGTCCGAGCCCGACCCGGCCGCGTCGGTGACGGCCAGCGCGACCACGGTGTCGCCGCGCAGCATGCCGCGCCGGGCGTGCCCGGCCGGACCGTCCGCGCCGGCCAGCAGCGGCAGCACGGTGGCCACCTGCACGCAGACCGACAGCGTCACGCCCAGCGGGCAGTGGGCGTCCAGCTCGGTGAGCAGCGCCGCGAGCCGGCCCGGGTCGGGCTGGTCGCCGCACGGGTAGAGGGCCGTGGTGACGCCGGCGGCGCCGAGCGCGCGCCACACGGCGCGGGCGTCGACCGGGTCCACCCCGGACAGGGCCGCGCGCACCTCGGCGCGGCCCCCGTCCGGCGGTCGGGGCGTCGACTCAGGCAAGACGCACCCCCGGGTCGCGCAGCGACAGCGCCCCGTTCGCCAGGCGCAGCCGGTCGTTGGCGTAGTTCAGCGACGCCGAGCGCAGGTCCCGGAAGGTGCGCTCCAGCGCCAGCGGGGAGTCGGTCAGGTAGCCGTGCCGCAGGCCGGTCAGCTCGACCAGCTCGTCCGCGGCGGCGAACGACTCCTCCGCCGCGCGGATCTTCAGCGTGTTGAGCAGGAGCTGCACCGGCGTCGCGGACATGTCCGGCGCGTCGTCGACCACCGAGACGGTGTGCCGCAGCAGCGCGTGCGCCGCGTCCAACCGGGTGCGGATCCCGGCCAGCCGCAGCAGCACCAGCTCCGAGGACGGCGCGAACTGCCGCCGTCCCGCCTCGCTGCGCGCGTGCCGCAGCACCCGCGCGTACGCCCCGGCCGCCGCGCCGAGCCAGGCGGCCGCCCAGCCGACGTGCGCCAGCGGCGCGAAGACGGTGGTGGCGATCTCCCGGAACGCGCCGTGCTCGCCGATCACCTGCCACTGCGGCACCGCGCCGCGCAGCCGCATCGGCACGCTGTGGGTGGCCCGCATGCCCAGCGGGCGCCACCCGCCGGTCACCTCCACCTCCACCTGGTCCCGGGCGGCGTAGACCAGGTCCACCTGGGCCGCCGAGCCGGCGTCCGGGGCCCGGGTGGTGATGAGGAACGCGTCCGCGTACGGGCCGCCGGTGACGATCGGCGCGGTCCGGTCGATGCCGAGCATCTCGCCGTCGTGCGTCAGCGCCGACTCGGCGGTCAGCAGGTGTCCGCCCTTGCCGGCCTCGGTGGTGACCGAGCCGAGGTACCGCTCGCCCCGGGCCACCGCCGGCAGCACGTCGGCGCGCAGCTTCTCCCCGCCGTACGCGGTGATCGCGGCGACCTGCTGGCAGTGCATGGCGAAGACCATCGCCACCGACATGTCCACCCGACCCAGCGCCAGCGTGACGTCGACCAGGTCGGTCAGCGTGCCGTCGCCGCCGCCCTCGGCGGCCGGGACGAACAGCCCCAGCAGCCCGGTGCGCCGCATCGCGGCCAGCGCCTCGGTGGGGAAGGTGGCGCTCTCGTCGGCCTCCCGGGCGTGCGCCGCCGCCACCTCGGCCACGGTCTCGACGGCCGGGGCGTACCCGGCGGCGGTCATCGGGAACCACCGCCGACCGGGGTGCGCAGGTCCTCGACCACGCCCCACAGCCCGCCGGCGGTGGCGAACGTGGAGTCGACGAGCTTGTCGTCGGGCACGGACACCCCGAACGTGTCCTCGATGGCGAAGAGCAGTTCGATCTCGCGCATCGAGTCCAGGCCGAGGTCGCGCAGGCGCGACTCCTCGGTGATCTCGTCCGCGCCGGCGAACTTGAGGAACGGCCGGAGCAGCTCGGTGAATTCGGTGTTCATGACGTCACCTCTCATCTCGTGGTTGGTCGTCGTCGGCCGGCAGCCGGGTCAGCGTCAGGCGGGACGTCTCGACGACCCGGTCGCCGTCGCAGACCACCTCGACCGGGGCCGGGTGGCCGAGGAAGGCCAGCAGGCTCGCCGAGAGCCCGTACGCGCCGACGTTCGGCACGGCCAGCACGTCCCCGGGTCGCACGTCGGGCAGGGTCGCGGCGCGGGCCCAGGTGTCCAGCGGCGTGCACAGCGGCCCGGCCACGATGGCGCCGCCCAACGGCTCGCCGTCGCGACCGTCGGCCGGGTGCAGGGCGGGCACCAGCGGCGGCAGCCGGCGCAGGCCGGACATCCCGCCCAGGTGGTTGATGCCGGACTCCAGCACCACCACCGGCGTGCCCTGTGACCGCTTGACGTCCAGCACCCGGGTGAGCAGCGTGCCGGCGGTGGCGGTGAGAAACCGTCCCGACTCGAACGCCACCGTCGGCGCGCCGTCGCGCCACGCGGGGAACAGCCCGTCCAGCGCCTCGCCGACCCGCTCCGCGAGCCCGGACAGGTCCGCGTTGGCGCCGGGCCGGGCGAACGGCGCGCCGAAGCCGCCGCCCAGGTCGAGCACGTCCAGCTCGACGCCGAGCAGGTCGCGCAGCCGGTGGGCGGTGCCCGCGGCGGTGGTGAACTGCGCGACGAGCGCGTCCACCGAGTCGACGTTGCTGCCGGTGTAGAGGTGGAACCCGCGCACCTCGGCCGACGGGCGGGAGCCGAACCGTTCCGGCTCGCGCTCGATCCAGTCGACGTCCGCGCCGAACTGCGACGCGACGCCGGTCATGGTCAGTCCCTGGCCGGGGTTGGGCATCCGGTCGTTGACCCGCAGCAGGCACCGCAGCTCGACGCCGTGGGCGGCGGCGATCCGGTCGGCCTGGTCCAGCGCGACAGGCGAGTCGACGGAGAACCAGCGCACCCCGGCGCGGATCGCGCCGGCCACCTCGGCGTCGCGCTTGCCGGGCCCGGTGTAGAGCATCCGGTCGCCGGGCACCCCGGCCCGCAGCGCGGCGGCCAGCTCACCGGGGGAGCAGATCTCGGCGTCGCAGCCGGCCTCGTGCAGCGCGGCCACCACGGCGGGGTGCGGGTTGGCCTTGAGCGAGTAGTAGAGCCGGCTCGCGGTGGGCAGCGCGGCGCGCAGGGTGGCGTGGTTGGCGCGCACCTCGGCCAGGTCGTAGCGGTAGGCGGGGGTGTCGAACGGCAGGTCAGCCACGGCGCTCACCCGCCAGCCGGGCCAGGGCCCGCCGGTCGACCTTGCCGTTGCCGGTCAACGGGAGGTCCGGCAGCACGACGCAGCGCGCCGGCACCTTCATCTCCTCCAACTGGCCGCGCAGCCGGCGCAGCACGTCGCCGGGCGCCAGCGCGGCCACCACGAACAGCGTCGCGCCGTCGTGGCCGTCGGCCGGCGGCAGCACGCCTGCGGCGTCCACGCCGTCGACCCGGTACGCGGCGGCCTCCACCTCCGTGGCGCTGACCCGGGTGCCCTTCTCCTTGTAGACGTCGTCGCGCCGGCCGGCGAAGTGGACGTAGCCGTCGGTGTCGACCCGGCCGTGGTCGCCGGTGTGCAACTGCGGGAAGAGCCCGTGCACCCGGCGGAAGCGCTCGGCGGTCAGCTCGGGGCGCCGCCAGTAGCCGGCCATCACGTGCGGGCCGCGCACCACCAGCTCGCCGGTGACGCCGGCCGGTTGGCGCCGGCCCTCGGCGTCCACGGTGAAGATCTCGGTGCCGGGCAGCGCCCGGCCGCAGGCGCCGGGGCGGCGCAGGTCCTCGTCCGGCGGCATGATCGCGGCGCGCTTGCACTCGGTGAGGCCGAACATCAACTGGACGGTCAGGTCGGGCAGCAGCCGGCGCAGGCCGGCGAGCACCTCCGGCGGCATGGCCGCCCCGGTGTTGGTGACCAGGCGCAGCCGCGGGCGCGGCGCGCCGGGCCGGCCGAGCAGCCGCAGCAGGTTGACGGCGAGCGACGGCACGCAGGGCAGCACTGTCGCGCCGGACTCGACCAGGCTCACCAGCAGCCGGCCGCCGGTCTCGGCCGGGTCACCCAGGCGTAGCCGGGCGCCGGCCATCGTGCTGAGGAAGATCTGGTAGAGGCCGTAGTCGAACGAGGTGGGCAACACGTCGTGCACCACGTCGTCGGGCCGGTAGCGCAGCTCCGACTGGATCGCCCGGACCGCGAACGTCACCTGGGCGTGCGTGGAGACCACCGCCTTCGGCATGCCGGTGCTGCCGGAGGTGTAGATGAGGCAGACCGGGTCGACCGACAGCGGGCCGTCGCCGGCCGGCGCGTCGGCGTCGTCGCCGGTCGCCGCCGCGCGGGCCAGGTCGGCGGCACCGCGTACCGGGAGGCGTCGGGCGCGGGCCAGCGCGCCCAGCGCGGCGTCGTCGGTGAGGACCAGCGCCGGCTCCGCGTCGTCCAGCACGTGGGCCAGGGCCACGTCCGGGGCCGGGGTCCGGACCACGACGAAGACCGCGCCGGCGCGGGAGACCGCGTACAGCAGCGCCGGCAGCGCCGCGTCGGCGGGCAGCGCGACGAGCACCCGGTCGCCGCGCCGCACGCCGTCGGCGCGCAGCCGTCCGGCCAGGCGCACGCTGGCGTCCCGGACCTGGCGGTACGTGCGGCAGGTCGTCCCGTCGTCGACGGCGGGCGCGTCCGGGCGCGTGGCGGCGGTGGCGTCCAGCAGCTCGTGCAGCAGCGTGGCACTCATCGGACACCCCCGGCGGCGGTGCCGAACATGGCGCACAGCGAACCGACGTCGCGCAGGTCGGACGCGGACAGCGCGGTCGCCGGCACCTCCACGCCGAGCCGGCGCTCGACCTGGTCGATCACGTCGAACAGTCGGAACGAGTCGAAGCCGGGCAGGTCCCGCAGCACGTCGGTGGTGCGCAGCGCGGACCCGTCCAGGTGCAGGGTGTCGCCGAGCGCGCCGAGCACGGCCGCGCGTACGCCGTCCCCGCCGGCCGGCGCGGCGTCGCGGGCCGGCGGCGCGGCCATCGACTCCAGCGCGTCCAGGTGCTCGGCGACCAGCGCGCCGAGCGCGTCCGCCAGCTCCGGCGTGGCCGGGCGTCCGGCCTGGGCCCGCCGCAGCGCCACGTAGCTGCGCGCGGAGAGCTGCTGCCAGCGCGCGCCCTGCCCGGCGAGCGCGGCGGCGGCGGCCGGGCGGGCCACGCTGAGCCAGTGCTCGTGCAGGTCGCGGGCGCGTCCGAGCAGCCAGACGTCGAGCACGAAGCGGTGCAGGCCGGCGACCGTGTCCAGCGCGGCGCCGATGCGGGCCAGGTAGTCGGCGATCGGCGGGCGGGCCCGGCGCGCCCGCTCGGCGTTGCCGGCGAGCATGGCCGGCACGTCGATCGCCGGCGCCGGGTGCGCCGCCACGGCCAGCGTGTGCGCGCCACCGGCGAGCGCCGTGTCGAAGTCGGCGGTCGGCAGCCGCCACACGCCCGGCCGCGCGGTCCCCCACGCGGTGTCGTTGTGGTAGCCGTCGACCACTGTCACCTCGTCGTCGGCGACGTCGGTGACCAGGAAGCTGTGCCGCATCCGCTCGTGCCCGTGGTAGGGACACCAGGGCAGGTCGTAGGCGTCGGCGGTGACGTAGAGCGGCTGGCCCGGGGCGCACAGCCGGCGCACCTGCGGGCCGTCGAGCTGCATCCACCGGCCCTCGACCCGCAGGCCGAGCAGGTCCACCGCCTCGGCGGCCCGGTCGTCCGAGGTGGCCTCGACGGTGACCAGGCCGTCGCGCTCGCGGGTGCGGAACCCGTATCGGGCGCCGAGGGCGAGGTGGCTGCCGGATCCGTTGGCGTGGTCGGCCAACAGGGCGAAGCTCGTCTGGAGGCAGTCCAGCGCGGTCGCGCGCAGACCGGTCAGGATCGGTGTCCACACCGGGTCCGTGGTCGGCGGGTCGGGTGCGTTCCGGACGTGTGACATGGGGGGCTCCTCGAAGCGGATGCACGGGGCGGGGCCGCCGGCGCGGGACGGCCGCGCCGGCGGCCGGGAGGGTCAGTTGTCGCAGTGGCCGTCCAGCCGACCGGCCCAGGCGGACAGCACCTGCGCCTGCTCGGCCAGGGCGTGCTCGTCGGTGCCGATCGGGTCCTTGAAGAAGAACCCCAGCTCCTCGATCGGGCCCACGTGCCCGGCCCGGTGCGCCGCGGCGGTCAGCCGGGCCAGGTCGAGCACCAGCGGGGCGGCCAGCGTCGAGTCGACGCCGCTCCAGGTGAGCTGCATCGACATCCGGACGCCGAGGAAGCCCTCGAACGAGACGTGGTCCCAGGCGGTCTTGTGGTCGCCGAGGTCCGGCACGTTGTCGATGTGCAGCGGGGCGGTCACGTCCTCGCCGAGCAGCGCCGGCAGCACGCCGGACTTGGAGCTGAGCTTGCTCCGGGCGTTGCGCGGGTCCTCCAGCGTGGCGCCGTCGCCGCCGCCGAGCAGGTTGACCCCGGCCCAGGAGAGCACGTGCAGCGCGCGGCAGGTGAACATCGGCGCCAGCGCGGTCCGCAGCAGCGTCTCACCGGTCTTGCCGTCCGAGCCGGCGAACGGTACCCGCTCACGCTGCGCCATCATCTCCAGCGCGGGCAGCCGGGCCCCGGTCGACGGGGTGAAGTCGACGAAGCCGCACCCGGCGCGGAACGCCGCGTACGCGACCACCGAGCTGGCCGGCAGCACCTTGTCGTCCGGGTCGGCCAGGCTGCGGGTGAGCGCGTCCAGGTCGTCGTACTCGGGGCGGTGGTCGGCCGGCGGCTCGGTCGACGACACGTTGATCACGACCACCCGGGACAACCCGTGGCGGTCGCGGAACTCCTCGATGTCACCGGCCAGCCGGTCGATGACGTCGGCCAGCGGGCCGGTCTCGGTGCGCGCGTCGTAGCCGGTGCGCAGGTCGCGCTCGACGGCGGGCAGGCTGCCCCGGACGGCGGCGAGCACCGGCGCCGGGATGACCCCGGAGTCGACGAGCGACTCGGCCTTCTTCTCCAGCGGCGTGTCCACGATGTCGTGCCCGCCGACGACCATGTCCGTCCAGTCGGCCAGCGGCGCGTCGCGCAGCATGCCGGTGTCGGTGACGCAGCCGGTCGAGTCGGCCATGCCGGCGCGCAGCGCCAGCAGCCCGGTGATCGCGGTGGTGGCGACCGAGCCGCGGGCGCCGTTGAGCCACACGCCGACGGGTCCGTCGGGGTCGGGGGTCTGGTTGTGCGAGGTCTCACGCTGGGTGACGGTCACGGGATGGGTCCCTTCTGGTGGGTGCGCCGGCGGTGGCGCCTATCAGCGGGCGAGCACCTTGGCCACGGCGGTGGCGACGTCGTGCATGTCCCGCTCGGTGCCGAGGAAGGTGCTGTGGTGCGTCTGGACGGTGTGCGCGGCCAGCCACTCGGTCTTCGGGTAGGCGCGGTCGGCGTGGATCGCCGCGAACCGCTCGGCCAGCGGCGCGAGCAGCGGCTTGGTCCAGGGCTGGAGCAGCCGGCTGCGGTGCAGCGGCTCGTCGGTGCAGTAGAAGCGCTTGCCCAGCTCGGCGGTGAGCGCCGCGGCCACGGCGGCGTTGTCCATGCCGGTGGGCATCTCGTCGAGGACGAGCGTGCCCTCGTAGATCGAGATCCGGGTCTGCGCCGGCGCCGGTTGCAGCAGTCGGACGCCGTCGACGTCGGCCAGCAGTTCGGTGAGCAGCCGGTAGTTGCGGTTGCGCACGTCGTGCTGCGCGTCCAGGGTGGTCAGTTGCGCGCACGCCACGGCGGCGGAGAACTCGCCGAGGCAGAAGTTGGCGCCCTGTACGCCGGCGCTCTCCTGAAGGTCCAGCTCGCCCGGGGGCGTCCGGTCGTCGCGGTAGCGGCGCGAGTCGGCCCGAAGCTCCTGCAGCACCGGTGCGAGGGTGTCGTCGTCGGTGACCACGGCCCCGCCCTCGCCGCAGGTGAGGACCTTGCCGTGCTGGAAGCTGAAGCAGCCGAGCCGGCCGAACGAGCCGGCCTGGCGGCCCTGCCAGGTGGCGCCGTGCGCCTGCGCGCAGTCCTCCACGATCGAGATGCCGCGCGGTCCGGTGACCGCGTCGAGCGCCGGCACGTCGGCCATGTTCGACGCCCAGTGCACGGCCACCACGGCCCGCGGGTCCACCGACAGGTCGAGGTCGTCGGGCCCGATGCAGCCGGTGTCCCGGTCGACGTCGACGAGCACCGGCACCAGGCCGGCGCGCAGCGCGGCGGTGGCGGAGGCGGTCCAGGTCAGCGCCGGCACCAGCACGGTCTCGCCGTAGCCGAGGCCGAGCGACTCGAGCGCCACCACCAGGGCGCTGGAGCCGTGGTCGACGGGGACGCAGTGGCGGGTGCCGACGTAGCGGGCGAAGTCGGCGGCGAAGCGGCGTTCGAACAGGGCGCCGTCGCCGACGGCGGGACTGCTGATCGCCCACCGCCCGCCGTGCAGCACGGCGGAGAGGTTGCGGGCGGCGTCCGGTGCGGGGATCGGCCAACGCGGCCACGGGCGGTCCGGTGGACGGACCGGCCGGCCGCCGTCGACGGCGAGCCGCCGGTCGAGCGGAGTGGAGGTCGTCATGGCTTCGACACTGATGCCGGTCGATACATCAGCGATACATGCCGGATATCTGCGCAAGAGGTTTCCGTGTATCGATCCTGTATCGATGTGGCCGACGCTTCGGACATGAGCCGATCCCCGTCGCCCGTGGGCGAACCGACCGAACCCCGCGCCGTCACGCGCGGCGTCTCCGTGGTCATCCCGGTCAAGGACCGGGTGCCGGAGATGCGCCGCCAACTCCGCAGCCTGCGCGACGCCGCCCCCAACTGCCCGGAGCCGGTGGAGGTGGTGGTGGTCGACGACTCGGCCCCCGCCGCGGCCGCCGCGCACCGCGCCGCCTGCGCCGAGTTCGGCGCCCGCTACGTGCGCGGCCCCCGGCACGTCGGCGCCAAGCGCAACCTGGGCGTCCGGCACGCCCGCCACGACCTGCTGCTGTTCACCGACTCCGACTGCCGGGTGCCGGCGGACCTGATCACCCGGTACGCGGCCCGGCTGCGCGCCAGCGGCGCGGAGGTCGCCGGCGTCACCGGCCCGGTGCTCGTGGAGCCCGGGGACAGCGCGTTCTTCCGCGTGATGAGCCGCTCGTACCTGCTGCTCGGCGACCTGACCCGGCCGCTGCACTTCGCCCGGGTCTCCTGGGGCGCCGGCGCGAACACCGCGCTGAAGCGTGCCGCGTTCGAGGCGGTCGGCGGGTTCCCGGAGGACTCGCCGATGCCGATCGGGGGCGAGGACCTGCACCTCGGGCTGGTCCTGACCGACGCCGGATACGTGCTGCTCGCCGAGCCGGACGGGGTGGTCACCCACGACACCGGCGTCGCCGACACGTTCCGCGCGGTGGCCTACCGGTTCAGCACCTACGGCCGATCCGAGCAGTGGCTCTGCCTGGCCCACCCGCACCGGCGCCGGTTCGTGCTCAACACCGCCAGCACGCTCGCCGTCACCGCGCTGGCCGGGCTGCTCACCGCCCGGCGCAGCGGCGGACGCAGCCTGCTCGCCGTGCCGGCGGTCGCGGCGGCGGTGGTCGCCGCGAAGACTCCCGGCCGGCTCGGCGGCGACCGTGGCCCCCGGGCGGTCGCCGAGTCGGTGGCCTGCGCCGCGATCGAGACGCTCTTCGACGGCGCCGCGTTCGTCACCGCGCTCCGGCTGGGCCGGCCCGACCTGCTCTTCACCGGCTTCCGCGCGCCGGACGAGGCCGACTACCAACCGGTCACGCCGTCGGCGCGGCCGGTGGCGGCCTGAGGGGGCGGCCGTGCCGACGACGCTGCCGCTGGCGCCCAGCCAGCAGATGATGTGGGAGTTCATGACCGCGCTCGACCCGGACCGCCCCGGCGACGCCCGCCTCGTCGTGGTGGAGTTCCGCCGGTTGCGCGGCACGCTGCGGGTCGACGTCCTGCGGCGGGCCGCGCAGGACGTGGTGGACCGGCACGACGCGCTGCGGATGCGGTTCGACCGGATCGGCGCCGACCCGGCCGTCACCATCCTGCCGCATGTCGAGTCGCCGCTGGAGTACGTCGACCTGACCGGCCGCCCGCCGGCCGAGCAGCAGGCCCGCGTCGAGCAGATTGCGTACGCGCACCGGAACGTGGCGTTCGACCCGGGGCGGGCGCCGCTGTGGCGGGCCACGCTGGTCCGGCTCTCCGCGACCGAGCACGTGCTGGCAATCTGCTTCTTCCACATGGTCTCCGACGGCTGGTCCTGCCGGGTGTTCGTGGAGGACCTGTGCCACGCGTACGCGGCCCGGCTCGGCGCGGCCGATCCGCTGCCGCCGCTGGGCGTGGACTTCGCCGGCCTCGCCGCGCTCCAGGAGGCGGAGCTGGCCGGGGGCGGGATCGACGCCGCGACCCGGGCCGGCTGGTGGGGCGAGCGGTTGCGGCCGGTGGAGCCGTACCAGCTCTTCCCGGCGCCCGCGCCGGGCCCGGACGTCGCGCTCAGCGCGGAGGTGGCCACCCGGTTCGCGTTCCCGCCGGAGACCACCGCGGCGCTGCGCCCGGCCGCGCGCGCCCAGCGGACCAGCCCGTACGTGCTGCTGCTCGCCGCCTACCTGGTGCTGCTGTCGCGTCGGGCCGGGCGGTCGCGGGTGGTGCTCGGCACCACCACGCTGGGCCGGGAGAGCCCGCTGTCGCGGCGGCTCATCGGGCAGTTCACCAACAACGTCTACCTGCCGGCCACGGTCGACCCGGACGCGCCGATGCGTGCCGTGGTCGCCGCCGCGCACGCCTCGCTGGCCGAGGCGATCGACCACGCCGCGGCGTTCCACCGGGTCGCCCGCGCGGTGCGGCCGGACTTCGCCCGGGTGCGGCCGTGGCCGGACAACCACCTCTTCGACGCCTGGTTCCAGTCCGCCGCGTCCGCCTCGCCGGTGCTGACCGGCCCGGACCTGCGGGTCGAGCCGCTCGACGTGACCGCCCGGGCCGCGCCCGGCACCCCGCCGCCGGTGGTCGCCGCAGACGTGCCGCCGGACAGCCTGCCGGTGTGGGTGAAGCGCGGCTCGCCGATCGTCGTGGTGGACGACGACCGGGCCGGCGGTGTGGTCATCCGCAACCGGGGCGTCTTCGGCGACGACCTGGTCCGGGGCCTGATCGACGACTACGTGGCGGTGGTGTCGGCGCTGGTCGCCGACCCCGACCTGCCCCCGGCGCGGCTGCGCCTGCCGGACGGTGCGTGCTTCCTCGACCACGCCACGGGGTAGGACACTGACCGCGACCGATTTGAGGAAGGTGCGACCATGACGGACACCTCGACGCATCAGGACGCCACGGAGCCACAGGCGCCGCCGGCGTCCCCGTCGACCGTGCGGGCCCGCTGGTCGGTGGTGCTGCTCTTCGTCATCATGGGCCTGGCCATCGGCGGCTGGTCCGCCCGCGTGCCCGAGGTCCGCGACGCGGTCGGCGTCGGCAACACCGGCTGGGGCCTGGCCAACATCGCCACCAACGCGGGGGAGCTGGTCTCCCTGGTGGTGGTCGCGGTGCTGATCAGCCGGATCAACACCCGCCGGCTGGCGCTGGCCGGGGCCGCGCTGATCCTCGTCAACGCGCCGCTGCTGGCCGCGTCCACCACGGTGGTGGCGCTCGTCGCCGGCCTCGCGGTGTGGGGCTTCGCGGCCAACCTGCTGGCCACCCCGATGAACGCCCAGTCGGTCGAGGTGCAGAAGCGCTACGGGCGGCCGATCCTGTCCACCTTCCACGCCGGCTTCAGCATCGGCATGCTGACCGGTGGGCTCTGCGGCACCGGCGCCGCCGCGGTCGGGCTCTCCCCGTCCGCGCAGATGGCGGTGACGAGCGTGCTGCTCGGCGCGCTGTTGATCGGCACCCACCGCTGGCTGCCGGACACGCCCCGGCAGGAGACGAAGGAGGGGGAGGCCCGGCGCGGGCTGCGCGAGCGGTTCACCCCGCAACTGCTGCTGCTCGCGGCGATCGCGTTCCTCGCCTCGTTCGTCGAGATGGCCGGCGCGCAGTGGAGCGCGCTCTACGCCACCGAGGTGGCCGGCGCCGCGGCGGTGCTGGCCGCCGCCACGTACACCTGTCTCTCGCTGGCCGCCACCGTGGCCCGGCTGTTCGGCGACCGGCTGGCCGGCCGGGTCGGCCGGGTGCGCTTCGTCCGGGTGTCCGCGCTGGTCGCCACCGTCGGCGTGGCGCTGCCGGTGGCGTACCCCCACCCGGCCGCGGTGATGGCCGGCTTCGCGTTGCTCGGCTTCGGCCTGGCCTGCGTGACCCCGACGGTGCTCGGCTTCGCCGGCGAGCAACCCGGCCTGACCTCCGGCGAGGGCGTCTCCGTGGTGGCGATGGGGCAGTGGCCCGGCGCGCTGCTCGCGGCGCCGGTGATCGGGCTGCTCGCCGGCGCGCTGAACCTGCGGACCGCGTTCCTGGTGGTGGCGGTGCTGGCGCTGGCGATCGTGGCGTTGATCCCGTTGGTGCGGGCCCGGGCGCTGCCGGGGGAGAGCCCGGCGACCTGATCGGGCGCGTGGTGTTGGCAAGGCGACCGCTGTCCGGTAGCCGATATGGGAATCCCAGGCGGCCTTCTATCGTCCGCTCGTGACGCTTCCCACCGCCACGGCGGATCAGGCCTGGGTGCGCGAGACGGCGACCGTGATCGGGGCGTTGCACGGTCCGCCGCTCGTCGACACCGTCCTGGCCGCCGTCGCTCGCCGCCTGCACAGCGAACTGTCCACGTACGCCGAACTCGACCTGGCCACGCTGCGCCCGCCCGGCCTCACCGCCGACCGCCCGGTCGACCGGGCGCTGGTCCGCCGGATGCACGACCAGGTGACCGCCCATCCGCTGTTCACGCCGAACGTGCGCGCCTCGCGCTCCTGTCCCGCGCCGCCGATGCAGGTGACCGACGTGCTGCCGGAGCACCGGTGGCGGCGGCACGCGCTCTACCAGGAGGTGCTGGCGCCGCGCGGCATCGGGGCGCACACGGTCACGCTCGTGGTCGGCGCGGCCCCGGTGCTGCGCTGGTACCAGTTCAACCGCGACCGGGCCTTCGACGCGCGGGAGATGGACCTGCTGGCCCGGATCCAGCCGGCGCTGATCGCGGTGCACGCGCGGCGTCGCCGGCCCGCCGCCGTGGTTCCTCCCGGCGGCTCGACGCTCAGCGGGCGGGAGGTGGAGGTGCTGCGTCAGATCGCCGACGGGCTGACCGTGCCGGCCGCCGCGCGCCGGCTCGGCCTGGCCGCCGGCACGGCCCGGAAGCACCTGGAGAACGTGCACCGCAAGCTGGGCACCTCCGGACCGGTCGCGACCGTCATGAGGGCGATCGAACTCGGCATCCTGGAGGTGCCCGGCCCGCGTGCCTAGCTGGTGGCGCAGGGCAGCGGCGCGCCCTGGCAGGCCCCGATCAGGGACCCGATCTCGACCCGGCCGATCCGCCTGTCGGCCAGGACCACGTCCACCACGGCGGCGGTGTCGGCGACCGGCAGGTCCACCACCACGTCCGCCTCCTTGACCCGGGGCGTGTCGTGCGCGTTCTGCTTGCCGCCGTACACCCGCACGGCCAGCGGGTCGTCCAGCACCAGCGTGTCAAGCGTGGCCCCGGCGGCGTCGCGCACCACGAGCTGGAACGGCCCGCCGGAGCCGCGCAGCGACGAGGCGAAGCCGCGGTCGATCTCCAGCCGGGTCGGGGCGGCGTCCCGGTCCGACACGCGCAGCCCGAGCCGCAGGTGGGCGCCGGTGGTCGGGTCCGCCGGGTCGACGGTCGGCGCCGGCAGGACCGGTGCCGCGCCGGCCGCCGTCGGCGCGGCCTGCGAGGCGACCGCCACGGCACCGAGGAACGGCACCGCCAGCGCGGCCACGACCAGGGTACGGAGTCGTCGGTTCAGCATTGCCCTCTCCCGCATCGTGCGAAGGTCGCCTCGGCGGCCCGGATGTCGTCGGCCCGCTCGACCGTGTTGTTGATCATGACGTCGGCCATCGGCCCGTCGCTGCGCCACCACCCGGTCGGACTCACCCCGTCGGTGATCTCGTTGCAGGTGCGACCGTCCGAGCCGCCCCGCTGGCAGTCCGACAGGGAGTGGTAGGTGTTCTTCCCCTCGCCGTACCAGTAGCCACCGTCGCAGCAGTACTCGTCGCCCTCGTGGTAGGCGCTGTGGTGCAGCTCGTGCCAGCCCACGATCGACGAGTCGGCGCTGAACACCAAGCCGGAGGCGTTGTCCCGGCAGTTGACGGTGTGCAGCACGCCGTTGGTCTCGGCGAAGCTGACCGGGTCGAACGCGCCGCGCCGGCACAACGCGTCGCCGTCCGGGCTGACCGTCACCTCGACCGGCACGTTCTGCACCCAGATCCCCACCTGGGACCAGTGCGTGCCGATCGAGCTGGGGAACACCCGCGAGCGGATGCCCAGCAACTGCCACGCGTTGTCGTCGACGGCGTTGCCGAACTGCCGCGCGCCGTCCAGCGTGGACGTGTCGTAGCCGCTGCCCGGCGCGTACGCCACGTCGATGGTCTGGTTCAGCGGCCGGGTGTTCACCCGACCGCTCCCGTCCACCACCGCCGGCACGCTGGCCCGCCACAGCGGCACCAGGGTGACCTCCGGCGTCTGCGACGGCGCCGGCGGGTTCAGGTCGGTGATCCGCCAGTCCGCCGTCGCCGTGCGCATGTCCGGCACCCCGTCCGCCTCGCTGGCGGTCACCCGGTAGGCGACCGCCGGGCCGGCCAGGATGTCCGCCGGGATCACCGCCTGGCACTCGTCGGCCTGCAGGCAGGTCTTCACCACGCGCGGCGCGAGCGTCACCGGCCGGCCGATCCAGCCGGCCGGGCTCATCTCCACGGTGATCCGGGCCGCCGGCCGGGCGGTGTGGTCGGCGGCGACCACCTTGGCGCGGATCGACGTGCCGGGCACCGCCTGCGGGTTGACCGCCGGGACGCCCGGCTCGGCCAACGCGTACACCTCCAGGCCGGGCGGCGGGTCGCCGGCCGGCACGGTACGCCAGGCGGCCGGGAACGCCCGCCCGTCGTCGGCGGTGCCCTCCAGCGTGAACACGTAGCTTCCGGGCGTGGCCCAGGAACCGTCGGCGTGCCGCCCGGTCCAGGAGAACGAGAGCGGGCCGGCGGCACGCCGCACGTCGGCGGTGCGGAACACCTCGACGCCGCCGCGCAGCACGCGCATCCGGAACGTGCCGGCCGCCGGCACCACCGCGCTCACCACGATCGGGCCGCTGCGGTACTGCCAGTTGGTGGCCGGCTGGCTGGTCATGTCGGCGAAGGCCAGCGCGACCCGCTGGATGACCCGGGCCTGGGTGGTCCGCGCCGAGCCGGCGTCGACCGGGTCGGCGACCGTGATGGTGTATCCGCCGACCGGCGCGTACGACCCGTCGGACCACTTCCCGTCCCAGTCGACGTTGAACGCGCCGCCGTAGAACGGCGCCTCGGCGCGCACGAACGACGCCCCGCTCGCCTGCGAGGTGATGGTGAAACGCAACGCCGACGGCACCGACAGCGAGCCGCTGATCGTCAGCCGCTCGCCGAGCCGCGGGTCGAACTCGCGGGGCGTCCCGGTGGGCGCCGGCGACGAGATGGTGATGCTCGTGGGCCGGGCCGCGACGGTCACCGTGAAGACGGCCCGGGACGGACCGCCGCTGGTGCTCCACCGGGACGTGCCCGACCGGCCACCGAGCAGGTTCGTCGTCGCCCAGTCCTTGGCCGTGCCGGGGTTGAGATCCGCCTGCTCCCGGCTGCCACCCTCGGTGGAGTCGTCCTCCCACAGCTCGAAGTTGACCCGGAAGTTGCCGGTGACCGAGCGCCCGGCGCATACCGTGCGGGGCGTGACGATGTCCGTCCCGGAGGTCGCCGGGAGCGCCATCTCGCAGCGTTGCTGCTGACCGTCGTCCTGGGTGAGGATCGCCACGCCGAACAGCTCCGGCGGGTCGCAGACGACGAGCCAGACCCGGTCGAGGCACTCGGTGGTGTGCATCTCGTCGACGGTGACGGTGACCGTCGAGCCGTAGCTGGCGGCGGCCGGCGCGGCCGGCAGCGCGGCGGCGAACGCCACCCCGACCACCGTGGCCAGCGCCGCCGCCAGGAACGGCCGTAGCCGTTGACGTATCCGTTTCACGTGCGTTCCCCCCTCGTCCGCCGACACCCACGCCGGGCTCGGCGCAGACAACTGTGCGGATCTCAGGAGGCGTGGGCGATACGCGCATGCGCGTACCCGGCGTCGGCGCGCCCCGCCCGCCCCGGCCGCTCGCGGCGGCCGGGGCGGTACGGCGGTCAGAAGTCGTCGTCGAACGTGACCCGGCCGGTCACCCCGACCTGGTAGGCCGACACCCGCCGCTCGAAGAAGTTGGACAGCTCCTGCACGTCCTGCAACTCCATGAACGCGAACGGGTTGCCGCTGCCGTACATCGGTGCCATGCCCAGCGCGGCCAGCCGGCGGTCGGCCACGTGTTCCAGGTAGAGCCGCATGTCGGCCGAGGACATCCCGGAGACGCCCTGGTCGAGCAGGTCCTCGGCGAACTGCGCCTCGCACTCCACCGCCTCGGCCAGCATCTCCCGCACCTGCCGTTCCATCCCGTCGTCGAACAGCTCCGGCTCCTCGGCGCGTACGGTGTCCACCACGTCGAAGGCGAACGCCATGTGCATCGACTCGTCGCGGAACACCCAGTTGGTGCCGGACGCCAGACCGTTCAGCAGCCCCCGGGAGCGCAGGAAGTAGACGTAGGCGAACGCGCCGTAGAAGAACAGCCCCTCGATGCAGGCGGCGAAGCAGATCAGGTTGAGCAGGAACGCCCTCCGGTCGTCGCGGGTGCGCAGCTCCCGCAGCGCGAAGATCGAGTCGATCCACCGGAAGCAGAACTCGGCCTTGCGGGCGATCGACGGGATGTTCTCCACCGCCGCGAACGCGGCGAACCGCTCGGCCTCGTCCGGCACGTAGGTGTCCAGCAGGTTCAGGTAGAACTGGACGTGCACCGCCTCCTCGAAGAGCTGCCGGGACAGGTAGAGCCGCCCCTCCGGGGAGTTCACGTGCTGGTAGAGGTTGAGCACCAGGTTGTTGGCGACGATGGTGTCACCGGTGGCGAAGAACGCCACCAGCCGGGACACCAGGTGCCGTTCGGCCGGCGAGAGCCGGTCCAGGTCGGCCAGGTCGGCGTGCAGGTCCACCTCCTCGACGGTCCAGGTGTTCCGGATCGCGTCCCGGTACCTGTCGAAGAAGTGCGGATACCGCATCGGGCGCAGGGTCAGGTTCATGCCCGGGTCGAGCAGCAGGGGTCGGTTCTCGGCGGTCGTGGTCACTGGCAGGCCTCGCAGCTCTCGGGGTTCTCCAGGGAGCAGGCCGTGGCCGCGTCGACGACCGGGGCGAGCACCGGCGCGACGGTGGCCTGCTGGATGCGGGTGGCGGGTCGGGACCGCAGGTAGTAGGTGGTCTTCAGGCCGGACCTCCAGGCGTACCGGTACATCGAGGAGAGCTTGCCGATGGTCGGCGCGCTCAGGAACAGGTTCAGCGACTGCGACTGGTCGACGTAGGGCGCGCGGGCGGCGGCCAGGTCGATGAGCGCCCGCTGCGGCAGCTCCCACGCGGTGCGGAACAGCTCCCGCACCTCGGCGGGCAGCTCGTCGAGGCCCTGCACCGAGCCCTCCGCGCGCCGGATCCGGTCGCGGACCTGCGGCGTCCACAGCCCCCGGGCCTTCAGCTCCCGCACCAGGTACGTGTTGACCTGGAGGAACTCGCCGGACATGGTCTCCCGCTTGAACAGGTTGGACACCTGCGGCTCGACGCACTCGTAGCAGCCGGCGATCGAGGCGATGGTGGCGGTCGGCGCGATCGCCACCAGCAGCGAGTTGCGCAGCCCGTGCGCGGCGATCCGCGTCCGCAGCGCGGCCCACCGCTCGCGCTGCGTGGGCTCCGCCCCCCACAGGTCCGGGTGCAGGTCACCCTTCGCGGCCCGGGTTTGAAGGTACGCCGGATGCGGGCCGAACCGTTCGGCCAGCGCGGCGGACGTCTCCAGCGCGGTCAGCAGGATCTCCTCCTGCACCCGGGTGGACAGCTCCCGCGCCGCCGCCGAGTCGAACGGCAGACGCAGCGTGAAGAACGCGTCCTGCAGGCCCATCAGCCCCAGCCCGACCGGCCGCCAGCGCGGGTTCGACGCCGCCGCCTGCGCGGCCGGGTAGTAGTTGATGTCGATCACCCGGTCGAGGAACACCACAGCGGTCCGCACCGTGGCCCGCAGCGTCTCCCAGTCGACGCCGGCGGCGGTGACGTGCGCGCCGAGGTTGACCGAGCCGAGGTTGCACACCGCCGTCTCGGCGTTGTCGTTGACCTCCAGGATCTCGGTGCACAGGTTGGACAGGTGGATGACGTTGCCCGGCTCGCCGGTCTGGTTGGACAGCCGGTTCGCGGCGTCCTTGAACGTCATCCAGCCGTTGCCGGTCTGCGCGAGCGTGCGCATCATCCGCCCGTACAGGTCGCGGGCCTTCACCGTGCGCACCGCGTTCTTCTCCGCCGCCCGGTATGCGGCGTCGAACGCCTCGCCGTACAGGTCGGGCAGTTCCGGCGCGTCCGACGGGTCGATCAGCGACCAGTCGGCGTCGGCCTCGACCCGGCGCATGAACTCGTCCGGGATCCAGTTGGCCAGGTTCAGGTTGTGGGTACGCCGGGACTCCTCGCCGGTGTTGTCCCGCAGTTCGAGGAACTCCTCCACGTCCGGGTGCCAGGGCTCCAGGTAGACGCAGGCCGCGCCCTTGCGCCGGCCGCCCTGGTTGACCGCGGCCACCCCGGCGTCGAGCGTCTTGAGGAACGGCACGATGCCGTTCGAGCGCCCGTTGGTGCCCCGGATCAGCGCGCCCCGCCCGCGCACCCGCGACCAGGAGATGCCGATGCCGCCGGAGAACTTCGACAGCTTCGCCACCTGGTGGTAGCGCTCGTAGATGGAGTCCAGCTCGTCGCGCGGGGAGTCCACCAGGAAGCACGACGACATCTGGGTGTGCCGGGTGCCGGAGTTGAACAGCGTGGGGGAGCTGGGCAGGTAGGCCAGCCGCGACATCAGCCGGTAGAAGTCGACCGCCTCGCCCGGCGTGTGCGACAACCCGCAGGCCACCCGCAGCAGCCAGTACTGCGGCGTCTCCACCACCAGCCGCGACTCCGGGTGCCGCAGCAGGTAGCGGTCCGCCACCGTGCGCAGTCCGAAGTACTCGAACCGCAGGTCGCCAGCCGGGTCCACGGCGTCGTCCAGCTCGCCGGCGTGCCGGGCCACGAACGCGGCGGTGTCGTCGCCGACAAGTCCCAGCCCGTGGGCGTACCCGATCGACTGGCTGAAGCTCGCCACCTGCTGCCCGCGGACCTCCTCGTCCACGTACGCGGCGAGCAGGCGGGCGGCCAGCTTCGAGTACTGCGGCTCCTCGCCGATGAGCTCCGCCGCGGTCTGGATCGACAACCGGTCCAGCTCCGACGTGGTCGCCCCGTCGTAGAGCCCGCTGATCGTCCGGGTGGCGACCCGTAGCGGGTCCACCTCGTCCAGGTCGGCGACCCACCGCTCGACCGCCCGGACGATCCGGTTGACGTCGACCGGTTCGGTGTCGCCGTCCCGCTTGCGGACCCGCATCGCCAGCCGGCGCTGCTCCGGGGGGCTGTCCCGCACGACCGTCATGACCTCTCCTCGCTGTCACTCCGATGGCCTCGGACGGCGGGAGAACGCCAACGGGCACGGCACGCACGGCCGGCCCGGCTGCTGGCGTCGGTCGTCCCGCGCGACCTTCGACCGCCGCGCGCGGCAGCGCACGGCGCGCTGGCAGGTCTTCGGACTCGCGGGCCGGACCGGGTTCGGTCGCCTACTGGCCGTCGCTTCCCAGGCCGGTGGCCCAGTGCTGATGACGGCGGTCGTTCCCACTCACCGCTGCGGGGCAGTCCCGGACTTCCACCGGGTTCCCTCTTGCCTCGGCCGCACCCGTGAGGCGCGGCCGAACCAGCTGCGGTGACACCATATATGGCGGTGCTGGCGGGTGGGCAACACCAGATGTCGGGTCCGGCGTGTCGGCTTCGTCTCAGCGCAGGAATGGCGCCAGCGAGCCACGGCGACGATACTCGGCGGCATGGCGAATCCGGGGCGCCGCTGGGCGTGGGTCGTGGTCCTGCTGGTCGGCGTCGGCCTGTTCCTGCTGGTGCTGGAGACCCTGATCGGCACCCGGAACATCAACTTCGTGCCCGCGCTGATCGTGCTCGGCGCCGCCGTCGCGCCGGCCACGTTCCTGACCTTCGCCGAGGGCCGGTCGGGCCGGTGGCGGGTGCCGGGCGCGATCGTCGGCCTCGCCGCGTTCCTCGGCGGCGTGATCGGCGTGGTCGCCGCCGGCTGGCTGGAGTTCGACACGCTGCGGAGGCTCGGCGCGCTGCCGATGCTCCTCGTCGGCCTGATCGAGGAGACCGCGAAGCTGATCGTGCCGGTCGGCATCCTGCTGCTGTGGCGCCGGCACCGGACACCGGGCGAGGGGCTGGTGATCGGGGTGGCGTCCGGAGCCGGCTTCGCCGCGTTGGAGACGATGGGCTACGCGTTCACCGCGCTGGTCGGGTCGCAGGGCAACCTGGGGGCGGTCGAGCAGACGCTCCTCGTCCGGGGGCTCACCGCGCCCGCGGCACACCTGTCCTGGACCGGGCTGACCGCCGGCGCGTTGTTCGCCCTCGCCGCCGCGCCCGGTGGCCGCCGGCTGGCCGCGTTCCTGTTGACCTTCGCCGCGGCGGTCGCGCTGCACACCTGCTGGGACACGGTCGGCACGCAGGCCGCCTACCTGTTCATCGGCGCGGTCTCGCTGGGTTGGCTGCTGCTGCGCCTGCACCTCGACCGCGAGGTGAAGGAGGGGCCCCCGGTCGACGCCTCCGGCGGGGGTGGGGGCCCCGCCTGACCCCGGTCACCAGGTGACCGGCAGGCCCGTCGGGCCGAGGATGGCGTGCCCCGCCTTCCATCCGACCTCGTCCGGCGGCACCGCGAGGCGCAGGCCCGGCAGCTCCCGCAGCAGCAGACCGAGCGCGGTACGGACCTCCAGCGCCCCCAGGTGCGCCCCGATGCAGTAGTGCGGGCCGTGGCCGAAGGACAGGTGCGGGGTGGGCGGCCTGTCGAAGTCCATCCGTTCCGGGTCGGGAAACACGTCCGGGTCGCGGTTCGCCGCGTCGTGCGACGGGACGACGATGTCGCTCTCGGCCAGCCGGGCGCCGCTGGGCAGCGTCACGTCCGCCATCACCCGGCGCGGCATCTCGTCGCCGTTGGCGGTCGAGTGCAGCCGTTCCAGCTCGGCGACCGCGGCGTCCAGCCGGTCGGGGCGCGCCACCAGAAAGGACCAGGCGGTCCCGTCCGGCCCGTACGGCTCGGTCTGGAGCACGTGGACGAACGTGGCGATCGAGCTGGCCGTGGTCTCCCACCCGCCCACCACGAGCGAGATGGGCAGCTTGATCTGGACGTCCGCCGGCTGGTCGGCGGCCGCGGTGGCGATCCGGCCGAGCAGGTCGTCACCGGGCCGGTCGCGGCGCTGCTCCAACTGGCCCCACAGGTAGCCGCCCATCTCCTCGGCCGAGCGGGCGGCGTCCTCGCGGCTCAGGTCGCCGGCGCCGAGGAACATGTCCCCCCACCGCCGGAACCGCATCCGGTCCTCGGCGGGCAGGCCGAGCAGGTCGCAGATCACGTCCAGCGCGAACGGCACCGCGAAGTCCCGGACCAGGTCCGCCGGGGCGCCGGCGGCCACCATCGACGCCAACCTCGCCTCGGCCGCGGCCCGTACGGCGGCGCGCAGCGCGTCGACCGCCGGCCGGGTGAACGCGTCCTTCACCGTGCCGCGCACCCGGGCGTGCCGGTCGCCGTCCATGCCGAGCATGGTGCCCGCCACGTCGACCTCGTCGGCGTGCGCGGCGGCCGCCCGGGAGAACACGTCCTGGCGGCGCAGCACCTCCCGGACGTCGGCGTAGCGGCAGACCAGCAGCGCGGGGACCGACTCCCCGTTCACCCGCCGCACGATCGGGACCACGCCGGAGCCGGCGGCGAAGCGGGCGTAGTCCGGGTGCTTGCGCGGACCTGGTGGCCGGTTGACGCCGTCGGCGTCCTGGTAGAAGGGATGGGGCCGGCGGGCGTCGGTGTCCGTCATCGGTCCACAGTGCCAGCTCCGGGGCGGGGGGGGGGGGCCGGGCCGGGGGCCCCCCCCCCCCCCCGCCCCCCCCCCCCCGGGGGGGGGGGGCCCCGGGGGGGCCCCCCCCCCCCCCCGGGCGCCCCCCCCCCCCGGGGGGGCCCCCCCCCCAA